>JAGYOA010000042.1 GCA_018399355.1 Candidatus Woesearchaeota archaeon
GATTTCATGCCTCACTACTATTCAGAAAATCAAACAAGCCCATTAAGGCTTGATAAAATAAAATCAATTCTAAGAAATAAAGAATTTGAGTTTTACACTGGTTCAGGTGTTTTTTCAAAAAAAAAAGTTGATAAAGGAACAGAATTGTTGGTTAATAACTGCATTGTAAAGGATAACTGGAGGATTTTAGACCTCGGATGCGGCTACGGTGTTGTTGGTATTGTTATTGGAAAAATATTTTCTTCAACAAAAATTTTAATGATTGATTTTAATAAAAGAGCTTTAAAGCTTACAAAGATGAATATTGATTTAAACAATATTAAAAATGCAGAAGTCAAGCAAAGCAATATTTACTCAAATGTTGATGAAAAGTTTAATACAATAATTGTTAACCCTCCTATAACAGCAGGAAGAAAGACATGCTTTGATATAATTAATGGATCAAAAGAGCATCTTGAAAAAGAAGGAATCCTGCAGATCGTTGCAAAACACCGCAAGGGCGGAAAAGTATTGGGAGAGAAGATGCTTGATGTTTTTGGGAATATGGATGTTATTGCAAAAGGAGCAGGGTATAGGATTTATTCTTCTGTAAAAAATGAAAAAAACAAAACTGCAAAAGGCAATAGATGAACTGAAAAAAGAGGAACATTCAAAGGACAATAAAACTAAAGAAGCTAAAATTAGAAAAGAAAAGCCGCTTTATTATTACACCAAAAGAAAGAAACCCAAAAACTAATTTTAATGAAAATTTCTTTAATTAAACTATTTCTAAAAAATAATGAAAACCCTCCTTAAGTCTTTAAATATGTCATTAATAACAATAATATTTAAATATAAGTGGTAACACTTACTTATTACTTAAGAGTAGTCTCTAAATGGATTTATTTCCATAACAGGCAAAACCAGAAATTTTTTACAGTAATCCTTTGATTTTTATAGGGACTAAAAAATAAAAAAATAGATTGGGGGAATAAAAAAAATGAAAAATAAGAAAATATTCGGAATACCATTCGTCCTATTTGTAGCAGGACTATTGGTAATAGGCGGAGCAACAGCTGTTGTTGTTAATTATTTAAGCAATACAGCAACAGCAGAAGTAACAGTTGAAAGTCCAATGACTATTCAGTTTGCAGAAGTAGCACACGGAGATACTGTAGGAGATACAATCAATAATGTAGCAATTACAGAAACATGGTATAACAATATACAATTAGAATCTACAACTGGATTAGGGACAAAGGAGCTTGGTTTAAAAATAGTGAATAATGCAGATTTTGATATAAAAGAAAAATGGTTAGAATTAATGCTTTCTAACAGCATTAACGATGTTAATTGTGATGACTTGTCAAGCATGACTTTTATAGATGTAGGCGCATCAGAAGGCACAGAGGAATACCATGTTATCCAAGAATTAATAGGAGCTGTTCCATGTAAGGAATTTGTTAATGGAAGTGTTGCATATTATGTGCCTATCGAAGATTTAGGAGCAGGACAAACATTCAAGTATCCTGTTACATTGACATTTGCTAATGTAGCACCAGCAGATTACTCAATTAATGCAGTGCTTTTGAATGAGCTACCATCATGGGTAGAACTCCCACAGTAATTTACACAATCAATTTTTTTATTTTATTTTTGGATTAAGATGAAAAAAGCAACTTTAATCATGCTCATTGTAATTCTTTTGCCTAGTGTAAAGGCCATTTATGGTGGAGAAACATTTACTTATCATTTTCCTTATTGTGATGAATTAAAGGTAAACATAACAGGCGAACTTCCAATAGATGAGGGAGAATACATAATACTAAACGACTGCACAGAAATAGAAAATAATTATTACATCTGCAATTGCAGTAATGATTACTATTTTAATGTTTCATTCAAAATCAACACACTAAATAACTACACCTTTGATTTTAATTATGATTATTCAAAAGAAACTGAAACACAAACAAGAAGCAGAAGCAGCGGGTCATCTTCAAATCAATGGAAGTGTGGCAATTGGTCTGATTGCATAAACAATGAGACAAAAAGGGTATGCCGGCTGAATAATGCAAATTACACGCAGTATAAAGGATGCACATCTCCTGAAGAAGAGAATGAAAAAGAAAGCAAAGGTAACTCCAATTCTGGATCCAGGGAAGAACAGGAAAAGGAAATGCAAACTTCTCCTGAAATTACAACAAACCAAAACCAAAAAACACAGGATACAGAGGAGCAGGAACCACCAACTTCAATGCTAAACAGAATAACAGGAGCAGTAACCGGCGTTGATGGAGGAGCAATGAAAAATTCGGGTATTCTTATAATATTGTCTATAATTTTTCTCAGCTTATTTTTATATATAAGAAAAAAGAAGCAATATTATTAGTTTGTTTAGGTTGAAACAGGATAAATTGAAAATAGGATGATATTTTTTTAAGGTAATAAAAAGAAAGTTTTATAAAAATAAGAGTTATTGTTTTATTAGGGGGTATTAAGATTAAATACAATAAAAAGCAGACGATCTCTTCTTTGAATGATGGTGACAAAGTTGATGATATCTTTGTTGTTAAGATAAAAAAAGCCATGTCATCTTATACAAAAGGATTCTTTTTCCAGCTTATCCTTTCAGATAACAGCGGCAAAACCCTTGATTACCGCTATTGGGGAAACAACGATGAAAAAAAAGTAAGGGAACTTTATAATTCAATAAAAAATGACTCTGTTGTCCATGTGCAGGGCAGGGTTTCTGTTTATGCAGGAAAACTTCAGCTCACAACCAACGAACCTTTTATAATAGAGCCGTTAAAAGAAGGTGAATATGACAAGTCAGATTTCATAAAGCCTGCAAGAAAAGACTTAGATGAAATGTATTCTGGGCTTGATAAAGCAATTCTTGAAATAAAAGACGAAAAATTAAAAAAAATGCTTGAAAGCATATTTAACGAACCAGAAATAAAAATAAAATTCAAAGAACATCCTGGAGCAATTGAAATACACCATAACTGGATAGGGGGATTATTGGAGCATACTCTTGAGGTTTTAAGATACGCAATGCTAAGCTGCCAAACCTTTCCTGAGCTTAATAAAGACTTAGTTATAGCAGGAAGTCTTCTTCATGACATTGGAAAATTAGATGAACTTTCTGTTACATCAAGGATAAAGGGCTCAGATAAAGGACAGTTGATAGGGCATGTTGTTTTAAGCACCATCTTTGTTTCAAACAAAATGGATGAGTTTGATTTGGATGAGAACTTAAAAAATAAGCTTCTGCACATAATAATTAGCCATCATGGAAAGCTTGAGTACGGCTCTCCAAAAGAGCCGATGTTCCCAGAGGCAGTTGCTGTTTACTATGCAGATGACATGAGTTCAAGCATAGCAGAGATGCTGGAATTTGTGAAAAATTCAAAAGATGACACAGAAGACAGCTTTATGTACAACAGAAGAAGCCAAAAAAACATTTACCTTGATTAAAATGAACCATTACAAAAAAACAACAATAAAAGCACTCTTAGTGATGCTAGTCATATTTCTATTTGTATTTTTTCTTGCCTATTACAATTTCAGCAAAGGAATACCAATCTTTGATATAGGAATGCCTGCACAGTCAGAAAACATAGTGGTGATGTTTTTTTCAGTTGCGGCCATCCTAAAAGTAATATATGATACATACAATATAGAAAATCATTTAAAATACGAAAAAAGAATTAAAGAAAACATTTAAATAAACAGAATTCGTTCTAGTTTTTATGGGGGAAAAAATAAATATTGAAAAGCTTGTGCCAGATACTTCTGTGATAATTGAGGGCCTGGTTTCATCAAAAATAGAAAAAAAAGAGATAAAGCCCAAATCAATATTGATTCATGAGGCAGTTCTTGCAGAGCTTGAGCACCAGGAAAATCAGAACAAGCAAACAGGATCTCTTGGTCTAGATGAGATAAGCAGGATAAGAAAACTTTCAAAAAAGCATGATTTTTCTTTGGAATTTTCAGGAAAAAGGCCCAATGCATCACAGATAAAATACGCAACCCTCGGTGAGATTGACTCTTTGATAAGGGATATGGCTTATGATGAGGGAGCTACATTAATGACATCTGATAAAACACAGGCAAGGGTTGCAGAGGCAAAAGGAATAGATGTTATTTTTCTTGAGATAAAAAAATTATTCAAGAAGCTTAAGCTGGAAAATTATTTTGATGATACAACCATGAGCGTTCATTTAAAAGAGAACTGTTTTCCTTATGCAAAAAAAGGAATGCCCGGCTCGTGGAAATTTGTTGCAGTTAAAAAAACAAAATTGACAAGAAAAGACGTTCAGGATATAAGCCGCGAAATAATAGAAGAATCAAAAGCATCAAAACAAGGATTTATCGAGATTGAGAGAGCAGGCTCAACAATAATCCAGCTTGGAAAATTCAGGATTGTTATAACAAGGCCGCCATTTTCAGACGGATGGGAGATAACTGCAGTAAGGCCGGTAAAAAGCCTTTCATTAGAGGAATACCAACTTTCTGAAAAACTCAACAAAAGGATATCAGAGCAGGCAGAGGGAATTTTAATAGCGGGCTCCCCTGGAATGGGAAAGTCAACATTTGCAAAGGCACTTGCTCACTTTTATTCTGAAAAGGAAAAAATCGTGAAAACAATAGAAGCACCAAGAGACATGATTTTAAATGACAATATAACCCAGTATGCAATCTCGCATGGAGATGCGCAGGAGATTCATGACATTTTGCTATTGTCAAGGCCGGATTATACAATATTTGATGAGATGAGAAACACTGCTGACTTTCAGTTGTTTGCAGACTTAAGATTGTCAGGAATTGGATTGGCAGGAGTTGTTCATGCGACAAACACAATAGATGCAATACAAAGATTTGTGGGAAGAATTGAGCTTGGTGTTATTCCCCAAATTATTGATACTGTAATTTTCATAAAAAATGGAAAAGTGGATAATGTTTTAAGCTTAAAGATGGTTGTTAAAGTGCCTACAGGAATGACAGAAGCGGATCTGGCAAGGCCTGTTGTAACAGTGAATGATTTTGAGACAGGTGATTTAAGATACGAACTTTATTCTTATGGTGAAGAAACTGTGGTTGTTCCTGTTCAGGGAGGTTACAGCTCTCCTGCAGGCAAGCTGGCCTCTGAAAAAATAAAGGATTTTTTCAAAAGATATTCTGATAATGTTGAGGTTGATGTGGTTTCAGACAACAAATGCACTGTTTATGTTTCTGAGCAGGCTATTCCTGAAATAATAGGAAGGCAGGGAAAGAACATAGGCAATATTGAAAAGCAGCTTGGAATGAGCATAGATGTAAAAGAGATGCAGGAAAAAACAAAAGGAGAGAGCATAAGCTTTAACACAGATATAAAAAAGAAAAATATTGTCTTTTACCTTGATATGAAATATAAAAACAAAAACATTGATATTTATGTTAATGATGATTACTTACTTACGGCAAAGTCAGGCAAGACAGGAATAATAAAGATAAAAAAGAACAACAAGATAGCAAGAATACTTTCTGATGCTATTAATACTGGTGAGAAGATTAAGCTTGTTCTTTAAATGATCTTCTTGTTTTTATTGTCTGTTTCATTACTTTTTCTTTATCTTTTATACTAAGGACCTTGAGTATCCTGTGATCTGTTATGAATCCATTAAGAAGACCTCTTTTTGCAACCCTTGGAAAAACATCATAAACAAGACTGTGGCCTTTCTCATCAAGAAACCTTGGATTTAAAACAAAAACAGAGTTAAATGTAAGATGAGGAACCTTTGAGCTTTTTTCCTCAAAATAGACTATTTTTGTTCCGTTAACCTTAAGATAGCTTTTTGCTTCTGAGCTTCCCCAGGTCATATTTATTGTTGCATACCTGTGGTTGTTTACATGCTCGTTTAATATTTCATTTAAGTCCATATTAGGGTAATCATGTCCAAAAAAACATAGAAAATCATAGTCAACCATTCCTTTCAACAGTCTTAATGCATCCATTGTTTTTAATCCTTTGTTGTTCTCAATGTATTTTATGTAATTTCTTTTTCCAAGAATATCTTTTATTTTTATTATTATTTCCGGGAGCGAAATTATAAATATTTTCTTGAATCCATTATTCCTTAATAATTCAATCTGCTCTTCCACAAGTGTTTTTTTGTTTGGAAGTTTTGCAGTTATATTATATTCTCCGTTTTCAAGCTTCATCCTGTCATCAACATTAAAGTATTTTGTATCAGTTCCCTTGCTTAATATTACTGCTGTTCTTTCTTTATCCATTGATTTTTTAACAAGACTTCTTATTGCATCAGATCTGTTTTTTATTATTACATTATCAACAATGTTGTCTATTCCTCTTAATACAGTTGGTTCAATCCTTAACGATATCTTTACCATATTAGTTTTTACCATAATATGATAGTAAAAATAAAGTAACTATTTAAACCTTTCTATTTGTCCGACATATTATATAAAAATTTAGTAAAATAACTGTTATATATTTAAGAAATAAAAAAGATTAATATAGAGATTATGTCCGACAAAAATTAAATTTAAATATCTTTGTTTAGCCTAAAAAATATCTTGAGAGAGGTTAATAAAATGAAAGAAAAAACATGTTTTGTTGTTGGACTGGGAAAAGTATTTAATATCCATAAAAAAGTATTAAATAGCTTAAATATTGATATCAAGGGATACATAGACAATGATAAAAATAAATTGAATGATATGAGAAAAGGATATAATCATGTTTTTTCTTCACTAGTAGAGGCATTTAGAGAATCTAATCCTTTTTTCTGGGATATCTGTGTTCCAAATGAGAATCACCTTGATGTTATAAAGGAAATTGCCTCTTTGGATGAAAAAGCAAATATTTTTGTTGAAAAACCTATCTGTGAATATTCTCAGATTAATGATTTAAGAGAAATAATAAACAACAATCCAGGATTGAAAATATCTGTAAATGAAAACTATCTTTCTTCAAACACCACAAAAGAAGTTAGAAAAATATTAAATGAAAAGTCTCTGAAACCACATACAATCATATCTGAAATGAGCAAACATCGTGGTGAGGATTTTGCAAATGGAAGATTTGTTGATAAAAAACTTTATGTCTGGGGATATGAAGGCACCCATATGTTGACAATGGTATGGGGATTGGGAGATGGATATAAACCAGATGAGATAAAATCTTCCAAAATGAAAGATGCATATATTGAAACAATAGAGGGCATAAAGAAATTTGAAAAACAAGGCGAAGGAGAGGCAGAATATATTACACAAAATGGTAAAAATGTTTTATTGAGAACATCAATGGTTGGGGAATTTAAATATTTATATCCTCCTCATGGTAAGGGTTTAATTGAAAATAAAATTCCTCAATCAGACAGAAAGACAAGATACAGGGTATTAATTGCTAAGTGTCATAATAATATTGATTTAGTTGCTTTTTATGACCCTGTTCAAGGACTTGAAGCAGGAGAATATCCTGGTTCAGTTGTTGTTATAAAAAATGGTCAGATAGATTATATAAAAGAACCCATACCTGACAATACAATGTTTAATCACATTAGTAAGGCAGTGAACCATTTTTCAGGAAAAGAAAAAAATCCATGCGATGCTGATACAGGAATACTCAATGTTGAAACCCTGGATAAGATTGTTTCAAAAGCACTACGACAAAATGACTGAAAGAAAAAATAAAATATATATAAATAACAATTTGTTTAATAATCTTTTGAGGAATATTTTTGTACAAATAAAAAAACGCCAAAAAGGCGTTTTTGTGGACCA
>JAGYOA010000043.1 GCA_018399355.1 Candidatus Woesearchaeota archaeon
CTGTATACACCATCACCTTCTACAAATATTTTTATGGAAATAAACCCCAAAATAATAAGCACAATATTAAAAAAAATTTTTGATTTAAAACCAGATGAAAGCTTTCTTATTTTAACAGACAATCCAAAAAAACAACTGGCCATGCAGATTTATGATTATGCAAAAAAGATTTCTTCTGATACCAGGATTGAAGTTATAAAAGAGCTTGAGGTTAATGGCCAGGAGCCAGAGCAGTATGTTGCTGAGTTAATGCTTGATTATGATGTCCAGTTTTACTTAACATCAAAATCATTATCTCACACTAATGCAAGAAGAAATGCAACAAAAAAAGGGCATAGGATAATATCTGCTCCTGGTTTAACAAAGGAGATAATTGAAAGATGTGTTGATATTGATTATGAGTGGCTTATAAAACTTCATGAAAAATTGAGGCCTATTGTATTAAATTCAAAAGAGATTCATATTACAACAAAAAAAGGAACAGATATTAAAACAGCTGTGCATGATACAAGGGGGCAGAGTGATATCATCCTTAAAAATAAGCCTGGAGATTTTGGAAATTTACCAACAGGAGAGGTTGACAGCGGCATAATAAGAGAGAAAACAAACGGCACAATAGTTTTTGACGGTTCTTTTCCAGGCCTTGGAATCCTGAAAAATTCTGTAAAGGTTAAAGTTAATAATGGAAAAGGAGATATTATTCTTGAAAATGAAGAATCAAGGAAAATGAATGAAATGCTTTCTTCAAAAGGAGAAAGGGCATTTTTACTTGGAGAATTGGGAATTGGAACAAACCCGAAAGCAAAAATCACAGGAATTATCTTAGAGGATGAGAAAGCCATTGGAACAGTTCATTTTGCATTCGGAAATGACTTAAGCTACAATGGAAAAAATGATGTTCCATTGCACTTAGACGGGCTAATAAGAAACCCAACAATCAAAGTTGATGAAAAAACAATAATGAAAGACGGAAAATTTTTGATTTAAAAATGAACAAGATAAAATGTTTTTATGAAAAACTTCTTGAAAAATATGGCCTGCAGGGATGGTGGCCTTTGCTCGATTGCAAAGGATGTAATCCAACAAAGACAGGCTCTATCCAGGGTTATCATCCAGGAGATTATTCTTATCCAAAAAATGAAAACCAAAGGTTTGAAATCTGCATAGGAGCAATATTGACTCAAAACACAAGCTGGCCCCAGGTAGAAAAAGCATTAATCAATCTAAAAAAAATAAATGCAATAAATCCTGAGAAAATTAAAAATATGGAAATTAGTGAATTATGCCATGCAATAAAGCCGGCTGGCTATTTCAACCAGAAGGCCAAAAAACTAAAAATATTCTCAGAATTTTACATTAACCTAAAAGGAAAAAAACCAACAAGAGATGAACTGCTTGCTCTTTGGGGGATAGGTCCGGAAACAGCAGACTCAATTTTGCTTTACGCTTACAAACTACCTAGCTTTGTCGCGGATGCATACACCAGAAGGATTTTCTCATCCATGGGCTTAATCAAAAAATATGAAACATATGACAACATAAAAAAGCTTTTTGAAGATAACCTTGAAAAAGACTTTAAATTATATCAGGAATACCATGCTTTGATAGTTGAGCATGCAAAAAACAATAAAAATAAAAAGCTTTAAATAAAGACGTTGTTTAAAAAACAAAAAAGAGGGATAAAATGGAAATATGGGGTTTAGTTGCAATAATTCTTGCAATAATAATTATACTTGCAATATTGAAGTTTGTTTTTAAGATGGTAAAACTGGTATTCTGGATAGCTGTTATCTTGTTTATAATAACGAGTGTGATGGGAATATTCACATACAGGGATGCGCTTGATATTAAGGAAAACCTTGAAACCCAGCCCAAAATTTTTCTGTTAAAGGAAAATGAGAATATTATCACAGGATTTTCTCTTGAAAGTTTTGATGAAGTCTCTGAATATTTTGACTCCACTAAAATATCTGCATACCAAAAAGATTTCAAAGACAAAAACTATAAAGAGATGCTTGGCGAGAACTACAAAATGTTTATATTTGACAAAGATGCTTTTGACTTAAGTGAAAAGCAAATTGACTTCATAGGCGGAAAAGTATCAAAGCAGGAACTCTATTCTGTGCTTAAATCAAATAAACCTATTGAAGCTTATAGCTCTGTTGCAGGAACAGACCCGAGAGTTTATGGCATAGAAAACCCTGCTGAGTTTAAAGGAAATATATTTGCTTTGCTTTTCAACGAAGAGTTTAAGTCAAAAGGCCAGCTGTTTATTTTAATGGAGTACAAGAAAAACAATGTTATTGTTTATCCTGAAACAGCAAGTTTCAAACTAATAAAACTAGTGCCAACATCATTTATCAAAAATATTTTTGAAAAAGCAAAAGAAAAGGCAGTTGAAAAAATAAATGGCACTATAAGAGGTGATTAATATCGGCATTTTCAACAATCTTGAATTCTGGAAAAAGTATTCAGGAGAAAAGGACAATACAGGCGTTGATAATGACCTTGGATTAAGACAGCAGGATCAGGAATTTGATAATTCTGGCCTTCCAAAGAGAAGCCCTTACCAGCAACACAATAAAATGCCTGAAATGCAGGAAATGCAGCCAGCCGGATTCGGAGAAAGCTCTGGATTTGAGGGCTCTTCATTTGATCCAAACAGCTTAATGGACGATCAATCTTTTTCTGAAAAAAATCAATTCCAGAAAAACACCAATCCTGAATTTGATAACTTTCAAAACAGACAGCAGTCATCAATGCAAAAAGACCTTGAGATAATATCAACAAAGATTGATTCCATAAAGCTTATTCTTGAGGATATGGACAGAAGGATAAGCGAGATAGAGAAGATTGCAAAACAATGAAAAAAGCAAAACAAGGCATTTTATTTCTTATAATATCAATAGCTGTTGTTGTTTTTGATTATGCTGTAAAATTTATAGTTAGGAAAAGCATAAGCCCGGGACAATCAATTATTTTATTAAAAAATGTTCTTCATATAACTTATGTCAAAAATTTCGGGGCCGGCTTTGGGATATTTCAGGGCAAAACCAATATCTTGATATGGTTTTCAGTTATTGCAATAGGCATAATTCTTTTTTATTATGACAAAATAATTGAAAAAAAATCATTGCAGGTTGCATCAGCATTAATACTAGGGGGAACTGTCTCAAATTTAATAGACAGAATATTTCTTGGTTTTGTTGTTGATTATATTGACTTCAGGATTTGGCCTGTCTTTAATATAGGAGACTCATGTATAACCATCGGCGCCTTAATTCTTATTATTTATTTGATTAAACAAGAAAAATAGTTTATTTAACGCAGTCACAGGGCTTAAAACCTTCCTCTTCAGCCTGTTTTTTGCTTTGAAAGTTTATCTTTCTTTTAGGAAGGATTTTCTCTGCCCATCTGCAGCTTGACACGTGGTATTTTTTGCCTTTTCTGCTTGCAACAAATTGTTGGGTTTTTTTCTTTTCAGTTTTATCAGAGCTGCTTTTAATGATTATCTCTTTTATTTTTCTTTCAGCTTTTTTAATCTCGTCTGCCTCTCTAAGTATCTCTTTTTTGTATTCCTGTATTCTTTCCTGAGAGGTTTTTTCAATTGCTTGTTCAGCTTTGTTAATCTGTTCTGCTTCGTGTATAATCTCTGTTTCATAAGGCTTAATTTTTCGTCCCTGTAGGTTGTCTATTGAAAGCAAAAATCCTATTACAGATGCAAATATCAAAAATACAAATAAAATCTGGTTTTCAGAGTAAAAGTAAAGAAATGTTATATTTATCAGATAAGCTGCAAAAAACAAAAGCAACATAACCCATGCAGCCATCCTGTTTTTATAAAGATAATACAATATGATTGCAGCTGAAATAAAAAAGATTATAAAAGCAAAAAACTGTATCGCAAAAAATTCTTTTGCGCTGAATATCATTTTTGATAATCCAAGAAGATTAACGCAGAAAATTGCAATTATTATAAAATACTTCAATATATTTTTCATAAAGTATAATTAGTTAAGCTAATATATAAAGTTTTTTATTCTGGAGTAGTAATTAGAACTCTTCAAAAGAGTCAAGCTCTTTAAGATATCCTTTTCTTCTAAGCCAACTTACTTGGACGGGTCTGTACTTATATATTATATCTCCTTTTTCATCACCGCCGAATTCCCATGGCTCAACAATAACTAAATCACCCTGCCTTACCCAAAGCCTTCTTTTTAATCTGCCGGGAATCCTGCAAACTCTTGACTTGCCATCAAGGCATCTCACTTTATTTCTGCTTCCGCCTAAACGCTGCTCAAGAATTCCAAAGCTTTGATTTCCACGTGGAAGTTTTATCCTCATAATCTGCTGGTTTATTGCTTCCTGTTTTGCTGCTTCTTCTTTTTTCTTACTCATATCTAAATAAAATAAAGGTTTTTTTATAAATCTTTTGGTGAATACCAAAAATTAAAAAGTTTCTCATCGTAGCAAAAAATTTAAACATAATTAATAATTACATTAGTCTATGTTTTTCTGTAAGAAAATACCTGAGAAAGGCTTAAGCACACCATTAAGATTTAAGTTATAGTAACCTTTATATAGTAGTAAATTATTCTGCTATTAATGGAATTAGAAACAAAAGTAAGGATATTAATGGGTGTTGCAGCAATAACATTTGCAGTTGGACCTTATTGTAATAACTATTTTCGCATAGGCAGAAATTTAGAACCTAATGCAATCTTATGCAACTCTTTTAACAATTTAAGACCTATTTTAAATGGGAATATGCCAATAGTCAGAAATATGGATTTGGATGGAAATGGAAAATATGAATCTGCCTTATTCTATAAAGATTCTCAAGGCAAAACTATTTACCATGAAATAATCAAAAATGAGGAAGGTAAATTAGTTTTCAGAGAAACTAAATTCTACAAGTGACCTGTATATAATAAAAATTGATTGAAAAAACGCAAGATTTAAATATATCCTATTGTTTATTAAAGGTAATTCTTTCTGTAGAAGAATTTTTTCTAAAAAATGTGGGGTATAATCCTATGGAAAACGAGAATATAATGAAAACTGGTACTACAACTCTTGGAATTATTTGCAAAGACGGAATAATCCTTGCTGCTGACAGGAGAGCAACAGCAGGTAATATGATAGTTGACAAAAAAGCGCAAAAAGTATTCAAGATAAATGATAATATGGCTCTAACAACAGCAGGAGGAGTTTCTGACATACAGCTTCTTGTAAAGCTGTTAAAGGCAGAGCTTGCATTAAAAAGTGTAAGAACAGAAAGAGAGCCAAATGTAACAGAGGCTGTAAATCTTCTTGCAGGAATGGTATATTCCAATATAAGAAAGATGTCAATGATACCTGGAATAAGCCACTTCTTATTTGGTGGAGTTGATAGCGAAGGCACTCATTTGTACGATATCTACCCTGATGGCTCACTGTCAAAAAATGATGAGTTTATATCATCAGGCTCAGGATCTGTTATGGCCTATGGTGTTCTTGAGACATTGTATAAAAAGGATATAAAAATAGAAGAAGGTGTTAAACTGGCAGTTAAATGCCTGAATGCCGCTCTTCAAAGGGATTCTGCTTCAGGAAACGGAATTGATATCATAACTATAACAGACAAAGGAGTTAATAAAATTCTTGAAAAAGAAATCAACAACAAAATAGAATAATTTTCTCTTTAATTAAGAAAGGTGCATTTCATGAATAATCCAATAATAAAAGAAATTCTCAGCCAACTTCCTGAGGATAAGATAAGCGATGCTTGCTTTGAAGGAGCAAACATAGTGCTCTACACAAAGGACAAGGAGTTTTTTCTAAACAACAATGGACTCATCAGGAAGATAGTGGATAATATAAAGAAAAGGGTTGAGTTAAGGCCTGATCCCGCAATAACAATTGACAAAGAAGATGCTGAAAATATAATAAGGCAGTCTATACCTGAAGAAGCAGGTGTTGATAAAGTGATATTTGACCCTCAAAGATCAAGGGTAATAGTGGAAGCAGAAAAGCCGGGAATTGCAATAGGAAAACAAGGAGAGATATTAAGAGACATAAGAAAAAAAACACTTTGGGTTCCATTGATAAGAAGAAAGCCAGCAATAAGGTCTCAGCTTATTGAAAATATAAGGGAAGTTCTTTACCAAAATTCTGATTACAGGAGAAAATTCCTTGATAAGATAGGCCATAGAATTTACGACGGCTGGATAAGGGAGAAAAAGAACGAATGGATAAGGGTAAGCTACTTAGGAGGAGGAAGACAGGTCGGAAGGTCATGTATACTTCTTCAGACTCCAGAATCAAGAGTTTTGCTTGACTGTGGTGTTGATGTTGCAAGCGAAAGAGAAGGATATCCTTTTCTCGAGGCTCCTGAATTCAATATAAATGATCTTGACGCTGTTGTATTAACACATTCACACCTTGACCACTGCGGATTTATACCTTACCTATATAAGTATGGATTTCGCGGACCTGTTTACTGCACAGCTCCAACAAGAGATGTTTCCGCGCTCATGCTGATTGACTATGTAAAGATAATGCGCTCAAATGCAAAAGAGCCCATATTTTCCATAGATGATATAAAAGAAATGGTAAGGCATACAATATGCCTTGACTACAATGAAGTAAGCGATATAACACCAGATGTAAGAATAACCTTATACAATGCAGGGCATATCCTAGGCTCATCAATGATTCACCTTCATATTGGGAATGGGCTTCATAATATTGTTTATACTGGTGATATGAAGTTTGGAAAAACAAGGCTGCTTGATACAGCAGTAACAAAATTTCCAAGGGTTGAAACATTGATGATGGAAAGCACTTATGGCGGAAGAGAAAATGTGCTTCAGTCAAGAAAAGAGTCCGAGGATGAAGTAGCTGATATAATCAAAGAAACAATAAAAAGAAAAGGCAAGGTTTTAATTCCTGTTTTAGGTTCAGGAAGAGCCCAGGAAGTTTTGCTTATAGTTGAAAATCTTATAAGAACAGGAAGCATTGAAAAGGTTCCTGTATTTATAGACGGTAGTGTATGGGATATAACTGCAATACATACTGCTTACCCTGAATTTTTAAACAGCGCAGTAAGAAAGCAAATTTTCCACAAAGACCAGAATCCTTTTTTATCTGACATATTCAAAAGAGTTGGCTCTCAAAAAGAAAGAAAACAGGTTATAGAAGAAACCGGCTCATGCATAATCCTTGCAACATCAGGAATGCTGGTTGGAGGGCCTTCTGTACAATACCTAAAACAGCTTGCTGACAACCCAAAAAACACGATGCTTTTTGTATGCTACCAGGGAGAGGGATCTCTTGGAAGACGCATACAAAGAGGAGAAAGGGAAATGTCAGTTGACGGTGGAAAAGAGATAACACAGATAAAGCTTGACATCCACACTATTGAGGGGTTTACAGGTCACAGCGGAAGAAAAGAATTGCTTAATTTTGTTTACAGATGTGAACCAAAACCAAAAAAGGTTATACTTAATCACGGAGAAAGCTCAAGATGTCTTGATTTGGCAAGCTCTCTGCATAAGATGAACCGTATAGAAACATCTGCTCCTCGAAATTTAGAATCCTTAAGACTAAAGTAATACATTTATTCATTACTTCTTAGTAACTAAAAAATAGAAAGATTT
>JAGYOA010000044.1 GCA_018399355.1 Candidatus Woesearchaeota archaeon
GTATATCTCAATACAATACCTTGAGGTAGTGCCCTTTGTGGATAAAATAATTTACTATTTATTGTTAGCGCTTTTAGGAGTTTACATCGCTAAAGGAACATCTAAAGCAATAAATCATTTTGTGGAAAAGCAAATAAAAAAAGAGAATGAAAAGGAAAAAGGGACTAAAAGGTCAGGGTCCATGATAAAGGTCTTGGGAGTGATTGCAAAAGTGATTATATGGTCTATTGCCCTTCTTATGATTCTCTCAAACATAGGTATAGAAATAACTCCTCTGATTGCCAGCGCCGGAGTAGGGGGAATTGCTGTTGCCCTTGCATTACAGTCTGTTTTAGGAGATTTGTTTGCAGCTTTCATAATTTACTTTGACAAGCCATTCAAGGAAGGTGATTTCATTATCATAGGAAATGATATGGGTGTTGTGAAAGAGATAGGTCTTAAGTCCACAAGATTACAGGCATTGGGAGGACAGGAACTTATTATGTCTAACACAGAGCTTGTTAACTCAAGGATAAACAATTACAAACAGATGCAAAAAAGAAGAATAGTGTTTGGTTTTGGAGTCAAGTATGATACAGGCGAAGCAAAGCTGAAAAAAATAAAGAGCATAGTTACTAAAATATTTAAAAGCGTTAAAGATGTTGACTTTAACAGGGTTCACTTCAAGGAATTTGGGGATTTCAGTTTGAATTATGAAGTTGTTTATTATGTTGATAAATCAGACTATAATATTTATATGGATAAACAAGAAGAGATTAACATGAAGATTTATTCTGAATTTGAGAAAGCTGGGATAGAGTTTGCATTCCCAACACAGACAATTGAAATACATAAATAAAGATTTATTCTGACCTTATTTATAATAACAAAAAATAAGATAATTATTAAGTTAGAAAAAACTTTAGATTAAAAATTTACCTCTAACTTTTGAAATTTACATTTATAGAATTTGCAACATTATGAATATAACTTTTTATTTTCTTTTCCAAATCTTTGCTGCAATTTTTATCATATTCTATAGCTATATGGTTTTTCTGGTTTAAATAATTCAATCTTATATCAAACAGGCTAGAATTATTCTCATACAATTTAATTTTGTTTTTATCTTTAAGAAAATAAGTTTTATAGCCTTGCATTTCAGCAAAATCATCTAATACCCTTTTTATTTCTCTTGAACCAACATCTCTTTCAAATCTAATCTCTCTAATCATTTTATATAGCTATTTAGATTTGTTTAAATATTTTATTGTATTCCAGCAAACATAAAAATATCCTAGCTTTTTATTTCCTTTTTTTCATATTCTGAACCATTGCGCCGAAAACAATTCCCAGGCCTGTGCCAATAGGAGCAATCCAGAATTTATCCATAATTATAAAGCCAAAAACAAATCCTATTGCACTGCCCATTATAAGACCAAGGCCAACATAATTTATGTCTTTTTTGCTGTCCATTTTTAATATTCTCTTACAAGTTCAGCGTATTCAATATGTAGTATATCATAATCCAGGACCAAGGCAGAAACCTCAAAGCCATAAACAATTTCTGGAAGCTCATCGCTGTCTATATAAAACCTGTACTTAAGCTCATAGCAGTTTTGCTTTAAGTGGGCATCTTGCCCTGCAAACCCTTCACATTTATTTTTCTCAACCATGCTTAACCCGAGGTACTCCAATCCGTATCCATTATTAGCTGCATAGTTGTGGCTGTTCATTATCCTTACTTCAAGCCCTTCCCTTACCTTATTTATTCTTTCATTAAATATATTCTCAGGGACAAATTCTATAGCCTTGATTCCTTCATCACTTATTATAACCCTTTCATTAACAGCAATTCCTTTTCTGTCAACTGATATTCCTGAATCAGCAGTTTTATACAAAAAAAACGAGAAAAATGCAGTCAATAAAAGAAGAAAAACAACTCCTGCTAGAATCACAAAAAGCAAAACAAGGCCTTTGTTGCTTTTTTTATTTGATTTATCTGAGTTTTCTTTTTGCCCGGGCTCAATAGGAATAATTAGCCATGCAATCAGATAAGCCAAAAACGTTGAGCCATTAATAAAAAATAAAAGCACAACAGCCAACCTGATGAAGGTAGGATCAGTATTAAAGTAATCTGCTATTCCACCGCAGACACCGCCTAAAACCTTATCATTCCTGCTCCTGAAAAGCCTTTTTGCCTTGTCTTTTACCTTAGAGCTTGAGTTTTGATTGGTTTCCAAACCAGCACCTTTTTTACTAAAATTAAATGCAAGGTAGATAATTGCTCCGAGAACATTCAAAAATATGATTACCAGTATCCATATAAGTTTTTCAGACGTTTCTCTCCTTGAGCCAATGCAGTCAACCAATGCCCAAATCCATAAGAATATTGAAATAATTGCAATTGAAATGATTATGCTTGCAAATGCACTAATTCCCAAAAAATTACGTATCATTATCATCACCAAAATAAATAAAGCATAGCTTATTTATAAATAGTATGAAAAACAAATACAGAGGATTAATACATAAAGGTTTTTAAATAATGCAATTATAATATATAAAATGGCAATAATTGATAATTTCCCTTTAATTGAATTCATATATTCATGCCTTATAATATTTCCAAGCCTTTTGATTTACATTAAAACAAAAAAAATTTACAACTTCAAAAAGCACACAGGAGTAAGATATTTCAGTAAGGCCTTTCTATTTTTTGCAATCTCTTTTTCAATAAGGTTTATCTATTTTATTTCACAAAGCTATTCAGAATCTTCTTTATCTAAAATAATACTTTACAATAATTATCTCCTCATATTGTTTGAATTATTTTTCCTTGTGCCGGGATTTTACTTTTTTATGAGCCTGACATACAAAAAATTTGGAAGATACAGGAGATTAGCATGGTGCCTTGGAATTGTTTTTCTGTTTTTGGTATCATTAGTTGACTATTTCACTTACACTTTTCTTCTTATGTATATAGTTTCAATAGGTCTTTTCTCAATGAACTCTTTTATCAGCTACAGAAACTACCAGAAAAAGCCAACAAAATACGGCCAGATTTATTCAACTGCAATGGTCTTGCTTTTAATCTCATGGATACTTAATTTTTCAACGCAATATATCCTTGACAAAATTCCTTTTTTAAGGTATTATGTTTACTTTGTAAATGTGCTGGCAGTTTTGATAATGTTGTTTATTGTAAACAAAATACTTGATAATTTTTAAAAATGAAAAAAAGAGAAAGATTTGATGTAATAAAAGACATCCTTGAATCAATCAAGAAAAATAATGGAAAGATAAAGCCGACAAGGCTTCTATACTCTTCTAATCTATCATCACTTATGTTCAAGGATTATATCTCAGACCTTGTCAAGACAGGCCTGATAACTGAAGTCAGCAACTCAAAAAATAAAAAACATTATGAAATCACAGAAAAGGGCAATGATTTCCTCAGAAAATATTCTATGTTCAACGAGTTTGTTAGTAATTTAGGTTTATAAGAAAATCCCCGCTGCCGGATTTGAACCAGCAACCTTTCGGTAACAGCTGTCTGCATTTCATCCATTCTCCTTACGAGATAGTCGGGCAGAATCTACAGCCGAACGCTCTACCATTGAGCTAAACGGGGTCAAAAATTAAGAAAAAATCTTTATTTATATAGCTTTTGATTTTTTTCATCAACAAGGTCAACTCTATTCGACCTTGTTATTGAAATCTTTCCATTTTTGTTTTCATACTTCACTATTGCAGGCCTTAAACTGAAAGGACCCAATATACTTAGCCTTGACTTTATCTTATAAGTTATCAGTCTTTCTTCAAATGCATCAAGAACATCAACATTCCACTTTACCATATTTCCTTTTTTGTCATGCATAATTATTTTTGTGGGTTTTAAGGTTCCTATCTGGAAGTCATTTTCTATATCTGCTATATTCGGAACCCCATCTATGATTGAAACATTTTTTATCTGTCTTCCTGTCCTGTTTCTCACATTCATTATAACTTTTATCTCTGTTATTCCTCCTTCTTTTGTTCCAAGCACAACTGCCTGTTTTTTTACAATTATATCCCCTCTTAGTAAGTAATAAAGAACCAATAAGACAAATGCAAAAGCTATTACAAATGCAGGGGGCCTAAAGTTTGTAATAACCATAACCTCTGTTTTTTCAGCTGGCTTTAAATCAACATCAAGGGCCCTATATCTTTTTCCATTTTCTTTAATAACATACATTTTTGGATTTGTGGATGTAACCAAATCCTTGAAGAATCCCATCTCAATTTTTAGTGTTTCCTGTCTCTTTATATTACCATCATTCGTGTATGTTATTTTCTGCTCTGTTTTTAAAAAAGACCTTTCTTCAAAAGAAGAGTACTTTATTTCTGAGTATGAAACTACATTTACTGGAATATCTTCAACAGACCTTATTTTTTCTCCATATACATAAAGCTCTAATTTAAGAGTATCTTCTTTAGGGGGTTGCAAAGGGTCAATTGAATAGGTTATAACAATTGTTTTTTCTTCAAGGGGTTTTAAAGAAGTTACTGTTTCCTTATTTATAACAATACTTGAAAGCCTTATGTTAAGTTCAGATATATTTAATGGATTTCTGTTCTTTAAATTAACCTTTATCTGAAAGCTTTCTCCTGGCTTTATATTTTCAGGAATTTCAACATCTGCAGTCACAGTAGGAGGATAAGTTCCTGCCTTTTCTCCCGAATTTAAATAAATATGAAGGTTTATTTCTTCTAAGGCTCCTGTTCTGGTTGACTTAACTTTTACTGGAATCCTGTACAGGCTTGGAGGCATTTCTGATACAGGCATAGCAGATATCTTGATTTTTCTTGTTGCCCCTTTTGTTACAGTTACTGTTGAATCTTTTGGTGGAAGAATCTGCATGCTCCACTTTGGGTTAATTCCAAAGCTTATTCTATAGCTATCATCAAAACTTTCATCATTGTTTATTATTAAATAAAATTCTGCTGCCTCATTTACTACTACATTATCTTTTATTGTTTCATAATCTAATGAAAATCCTGGATTAGCATAAGCAAGAGACAAGCTAAGCAAAAGTACACCAAATATAAGAAAACTGCTTTTAAATATACCCATTAACTACCACCGCTCTTATTTATAAATGTTTAATATAGTATTTTATATATAAATCTTTCTAAAGTAAAACACAAATTATTAACCAAACTCTTCTTTTAACAGGCCATATCTTAATTCATCACAGTATCTTCCATTCTGGAACCTGTGTTTCCTTAATCTTCCTTCGTATTTAAAGCCGAGTCTTTCAAGAACCTTTGCAGAATCAGTGTTTTCATGGTTAAGTTTTGCAAATATTCTTCTGAAGCCCAATTTATTAAATCCAAAACCAACAATTATTTTTGCTGCCTCAGACGCATAACCCTTTTTTCTGAATGGTTTTCCAATCCAATATCCAAGCTCTGCATTTTTATTTTTGTAATTTATGTTAAATAAAGAAACCATTCCAATTATTTGGTTATTTAATTCTATTCCAAGGCCATACTCTTCTTTTTTCTCGAGTTTTTCTCTGTTTTTCTTTATAAAACTTAAAGCATCTTCAATTTTGTAAGGATAAGGAATATGTACTGTATATTTGCTTATTGATTTATCCTGGGCATGTTCTTTAATTGATTCAGCATCCTTAACTTCAGGAGTTCTGAGATTGATCCTTTTTCCTTTTATGAAAATTTTTTCCATTTTTCTTAGATTTAAAACTTCTGCGAGCGAAGCGAGCGTGAGGGACTTCAATTGCTTTGCAATTGAATGTCGCTCCTGCGTGCCAGCTTAGCAAGAAGCTGAGTGGGGCCGCCGAGACTTTCAAAAATGATTCCACTTTTTTGCGAGCGAAGCGAGCACGGTGGGCTTGAATTTTTAATTCAACGCCCGCCCTTGCGTGCCAACTGAGCGTAACCAGCTGTTTGAACTCGGGTTACCAGCTCCCCGAGCTGGAATGATAGCCAAACTACACTACGGCCCCAACAGAAACAAAGACAACCCTTTAATTTAAAAATCTTTTTATGAGGAAACAGAGCTTACATGCTCTTCCTTGTTCACTTTCATTATATTGCTCACAAAACTTTCTATCTTGTTTTCATGAGAAACTATTATCGACTGTCTTGCGTCGAGTTCATCAAATACATTTTTTACCTTGTCAAGCTGGTTTGTTGAAAATCCATCCGTTGGCTCATCAAGAATTATGATATCCTTTGTTTTTATCCCTTCAACAATATCATTTATAACCTTATTCAGAGCAAGCCTGTAAGCTAATGCAAGTGATGTTCTTTCTCCTCCGCTTAAATGCTCGATGCTTGTCTCATATTCATTCTGCTCTATCACTGGAGTAAATTCCTCATCCAATCTTGCGGTAATATTCTCCTCTTCCATTAAAATGTCAAACCATTTTTTAAACAATTCATTAAACTCCTGATGAACCTTAAGCATTACCTGCCTTTCCATCATTGACATTAATTTAACAAAATATTCATCAATCCAATTCCTTAACTGCTTAAGATAATCCAGCTTGTTTTTTGCCTTTTCTTTTTCATTTATCTCTTTTTCAAGGCTTTCAACTGTTTTTTTAATTCCTTCGACCTCTTTATCAATCTCTGCTTTATTTATTTCAAGCTGCTTTTCATTTTCAAGAATTTGGTCATGCTCTTTTCTTATCTTTTTGTATTCATCCTCAATTGTTTCAAAACTCTTAAGTTGTTCATTCAAGCTTAATTTTTCATTATTTATTCCGCCTACTTCTCTTTTTAATGACGCAACATATCTTAACCTTTCCTCTATATTTTTTTCTTTTTCATTTCTTAAGTTTATCATATTTTGCTTTTCATTCAGCTTATTTTTTGAATCATTTATTTTTTTAAAAACTTCTTTTAACTGCAATATTGTCTTTTTTTCCTGTTCTAAATCAATAGATTTCAAGGAACCATGCTCTTTTTTTAATTCACATTCTTCAGAAAAAATATTTTCAAGAATCTTATTTTTTTCATCTATCTCTTTTG
>JAGYOA010000045.1 GCA_018399355.1 Candidatus Woesearchaeota archaeon
AGTATAATCCTAATAGCCTTTATCTTTTTTATTTTCATTCTTCCAAAAAAAAGATTAAATATTCTAATTATTTTTCTTTTTGGTTTTTCATTATTTGTTGTTATTTTGTTAATTTATAATCTTTCAGTATTTGGCAATATTTTCACTCTATCTTATTATCACATAGATCAATCACCTAATGACAATAGAATAAATAAGTACGATGAAGATTTAATTGAGTTATGGAATCATAAAAATGAAACAATAGAATATATAAATTTTGATCCTTTAGTAAAAGAAAATCATTTTGTATGTGTTTATGCCTTAACCTATATTAATTCTCCTCAAATAAGACCTTCTCAAATAAGAGTTGGAAGTACTGGAAATATAAAAATATGGTTAAATAATCAATTAATATTAAATGAAGAAGGTTTAAAAAAAGCAGTGATAAACCAAGAAATTAAAGAAGTAAAATTGATAAGAGGATGGAATAAATTTTTACTTAAGGAATGCAGATATATGGATGATTATTTTGAATTATTTTTTGTAATAACAGATGATGCTGGAAATATATATAGGGATATAGAATATAATGCTCTGATTAATGATACCAATAAAATTTTTGAAAGAAAGTCCAAAGAGGATGGAACCAAATGGTTAATAATTGGACCTTTTGATTATATTGATGAGAACTACACACTAAAAAAAGGAGATTATTTCCCAAAAATTAATGATAGGGCAAATCCTCCTGAATATGAAATCATTCTAAATAAAAGTTATTATGGGAAACAAGGAGTAGTTAAATGGCAACCTTTATCATTGGAAAATCAAAAAAAAACAGAAAAAAGTTATTTAGAAGTTTTTTTTAATGGGAGTCCTAATTTTTATTATTTATTTAATTTTTCAATTAGATTACTATTTTATCCTTACAGAGGTTTAATTTTTTACAATCCTATTTTAATTTTATCATTTATAACTCTTTTTCTTATGTATAAAGAATATAAAAAAATTACATTTCTAATTTTATCTTCCTTTATTTTTCTTATACTCCTTATAATATTCTCAACATTTATGTGGTGGGGGGGGTCTTCATTCGGTTCAAGATTTTTTTTACATATTATACCTTTTTTTATGCTACCTCTAATATTCATCCTTAAAAAGTTAAATAAAAATATGTTATTAATAATTCTATTTTTAAGTATTTTTATAAATTTGTTAGGTATGCAGGAATTCGAACAGATAATCACAATCTCAAAATGGGATAGACCAAATTCTGTAAAGGAAGTAACAAGAAATACATTAACACTCTATAATAAAGAAATTTATTCAATGAAACCATTAGGAAATCCTTTATTCACTTACTACATGCCTCTTTTCTTTAAATATGGCCCACGAAGCATACTAATAGAAGAAATGTTTGGATTTAGATTGCCTCCATTTCTGAATGTGTTTGTCTTGATTGTGATAGTTGCATTTATATGGAAAAAAGAGATATTCTTTAAAGAAAACAAAATAAGAAAAATATCAAAGAAATAACCACTTCGTGCTTTCAGCCACATCCCAAACATAATGCTTTTTCTTCTTTATGTAAAAATCATAAATCCCAAGGAGCCTTGAGTAGGCCTCCAAAGTAATTGCGCCTAAGGCCCAAAACAAAAACAATGGCCTAAATTCCAAAACCCTAAAAAGTTTTTTAATTACCAAAGGCCATTTCATTGTGATTGTGTTATATTTCTTGCAATTTTTAAGTTCAAGATGTCCAGCATATATCCTTCTCCTCTGCTTTATGAAATCTTTTACATTTGAAGGCCCTTTATTGTAAACAATCGCATCCTTGGCATAATAATCCTTAAATCCTTTGTTCTTTATGCTCATTGCAATATGTTGCTCATCTACAGCTGTTTTAAGAATTTCATTAATCACATTTCTGAAGGAAATCATTTCTCCAAACTTAACATTTTCCAATGATATCTCATGATGAAGATTCCATAAAAGGTGGACGGCAAATCCCATAAAGCTGTTTTTTTCATTTATTGGAACAGGGCGAGATGCGCAGATTCCAATTTCTTTATTTAAGAGCGGAATGCAAAGCCTTTCCACACAATCATATTTTGGGATTGTGTCTGCACTTTCCAAAACAAGAATCTTTGATTTTGCATTCTTTAAAAATAAGTTTATAGCTGAAAATTTGCCCTTTCTTTCATTCTCAGTTATAAGCTTAAGGAGTTTGTTCTCTTTGGAAATTCTCCCTACAATCTCATTTGTTTTATCCTTGCTTCCACTGGAAACAACTATTATCTCCTTAATTTTAACCTTATCAATCTTTTGATTAATCAATGAATATATCAATCTTTCAATGTTTTTTTCTTCATTATGTGCGATTACTCCAACAGAAATTTCCATAAATATTAAAAATTCATTTAATTTATATAATTTATCAAAAAAATATAAAACAAAGAATATGGCTTTTGATAACAGAAAAGATTATTAACAACTCCTTATTTATATAAAATATGAACAAAAAAGGATATATTGACCCTGGGACAGGAGGGATGATAATAAGTGGAGGGATATGGCCAATAATAGTTGCTGTTTTTCTTTTCATAACTGGTTTTTTCTCAAGATATCTAATAAAACCAATAAAAAAAGGAGTATTATCTTTATGGCAAAAAATAAAAGCAAAAAATTAATAAGACTAATAACCTGCTTAGTGATAGTCATAATAGTTTTAATAATTATTTTAAGGCCTGCAAATAAAATGAGCAATGCAAAATACAAAAAAGTGCTTTTGATTGGTATAGATGGTATGGACCCAAAAATAAGTGAAAAGCTTATGTCAGAGGGCAAACTGCCCAATTTCAAAAAATTAGCAGATAATGGAACCTTTGTTAACCTTAACACATCTTACCCTCCACATAGCCCAGTCGCGTGGACAACAATAGCCACAGGAACTAATCCTGGAAAACATAATGTATTTGATTTCATAAGAAGGAACCCTGAAAACTATATGCCTGAGCTTTCTTTGTCAAAATCAGCAAGTGGCCTGGCTGGAACTGAATACAGTTCTTATGTTAAATCAGACTCTTTTTGGAAATTAACAAGCAAGAACAATATCCCAACTGATGTTATCAGGTGGCCAGTAACTTTTCCTCCTGAAAGAATTGAGGGAAAGATGCTCTCTGGATTAGGTGTTCCTGATATAAAGGGATTTCTAAGTGGATACAGTTTTTACACTGAAAATGAAATTAAGCAAGATGATACCTCAGCAAATAAGGTTATAAAGGTTGAAAGAGAAAGAAATTCAATAAAAACAGAGGTTTATGGTCCGAGAACAACAAAAAATAATAAGATTGTTGAAATAGCTGTTCCAATGAATATAGAAATTCTTGATGGAAAGGCAAAGATCAATATCAATGAAAAAAGCTATCTTGTTGAAGAAGAAGGCTGGAGTTACTGGATAAAGGCTGAATTTAAGGTTTCTATGATAAAAAAAGTTTCTGGAATATTTAAGGTGTATCTTAAAAGCACCAGCCCATTTGAGATGTATATTACGGCCATACAAATAGACCCTGAAAAGCCAGTTGTTGATATATCTTATCCAAAACAGTATTCAAAAGAACTTGCTGAAGAGATAGGATTATACTACACTCTTGGAGCACCTGAAGAAACAGGAGGATATATTGATAAAAGGATAGATGAAGAAGCATTTAAAAAACAAATATATCAGATTGAAAAAGAAAGAGAGGATATGTTTTGGGAAAGATTTAATAAGTTCAATGAAAAAGAAGAAGGCCTGCTTGCCTTTGTCTTTGATGCCTCAGACAGGGTGCAGCACTGTTTCTGGGAAGAAAAAGTTCTTGAAGGAAATGATGAGGAACTGTCTATAAATCCTTTTGTTGAAGAATATTTCATTGAAAAAGACAAATTTCTTGAAAAGGTTTTAAATGAAATAGACAATGAAACTGCACTCATAATAATTTCTGACCATGGTTTTACATCATTTGAAAGGGCAGTGAACATAAACACATGGCTATATGAAAATGGATTTTTAAGTCTTAAAAAGGAAATAATAAATGAGAATGATGGAGCTTTGTTTAGCTATGTTGACTGGGAAAACACAAAAGCGTATTCAGTTGGATTCAACAGCATATATATTAATCTTAAAGGAAGGGAAAGAAATGGAATTGTTGAAAACAAAGAACAGGTTGTAGATGAAATAATTAAAAAAATTGAGTCTTTTATTGATGAAGAAACAGAAAAAAATGTTGTTTACAATGCTTATAAATCAGAGGATATTCATTCAGGAGATTATATGAAAAATAGCCCTGATATAATAATTGGTTTTAATCCTGGTTATAGGATGGACTGGAAGAGCCCTATAGGTGCATTCAGCAAAAAAATAATAGTTGAAAACAAAAAGGTTTGGGATGGAGACCACCTAGTTGACCCTACTTTTGTTCCAGGAGTATTATTCTCAAATATTAAAATCAAAAAAAATTCTTCTCACCAGGTTGATATTGCACCAACTGTCCTTGATATGCTCGGTGTAAAAATACCAAAAAATATTGATGGAAAGAGTCTTCTTGAATAAGATAAAAGAAAGGTATAAATATTCATTGCATGAATTAAATCAAACTATTTGAGTCAAATATGGTAAATAAAGAGCTAGTTAAGAAAATAAGGGAAGACCTTAAAAAGTATAGTGAAGAAGAGGTAAGAAAAATACTAATTAAAGAGGACTATCCAAAAGAGCGAGCTGATAGTGTGATTAAGGCTGCTGTTGAAATTAATAAACAAGAAAAAAATAATGATAAATTAAGGAAAAGACCATTTGAAAAAAAGAAGAATAATTTAAAATTATTGGTTTTTTTTGTTATACCTTTAATATTGTTCTTCTCGTTTGTTATGGAAACAAAGAATAAAGATTTCAATCAAAAATTAACTTTTGAAGAATTAATATCCTTGCCTTATCTGGATTATTCAGAAGAAGATGCAGATGAAACCAAAAGAGGAGTAGTGCTCTATAATAAAGAACTTGCTTTTGATGGTTACAACCTTTATGAAAACTCTTTAATAGATATGGAAGGAGATGAAATCCATTCATGGCCTTTTCTTATTTTTTATGGACTTATAGATAACAGAGGTAATATTATTTCTATGTGGAATGAAGAATCAAAGGAAATAATCAAGCGTGACTGGAGCTCTAAAAAGATATGGAAAAAAAATACAGAAGCCCATCATGACATAGCTTTTTCTGGTGATAACACTATTTTAGTGCCCTCTAGAAATGTATATAAATACAATAAAAGAGAAGTTTATTTTGATTCAATTATAGAATTAAATCAAGAGAAGGGTAAGGAAATTTCCAGATGGTCAACCTATGAACACCTTACTGAATTAAAGCAATTTCATAAGCCTTCTCCTTTGGATTATCTGAAGTCTTTTTCTGTTCATGAATTAGGCTCAGTAAAGGAAGGAGAGGATTATGATTATTATCATTTGAATTCAATTCAAGTGCTTCCTGAGACAGATTTAGGTAAAAAAGACAAGCGTTTTCAAAAAGGTAATTGGCTTCTTAGTTTTCGTAATGTTAACTTAATTGCAATTTTAGACAAAGATACAGAGAAAGTTGTCTGGAGTTGGGGAACAGAGGAATTAGATAAACAACACTCACCAAGAATGTTGAAAAATGGGAATATATTGATTTATGATAATGGATTTAATAGGGGTTACACAAGGATTATAGAAATGAACCCAGTTAAAAGAGAGATTGTATGGGAATATAAGGCAAACCCTCCTGAATCCTTTTATTCTGAAATACAAGGCTATGCCCAAAGACTCCCTAATGGAAATACACTTATCACAGAATCTACCAAAGGGAGGGTTTTTGAAATCACTAAAAATGGAACAATTGTGTGGGAATGGTTTAATCCTCAAACAAAGGATGAAAGAAAAAGAAAAGTTGTATATAGAATGGAACGTTACCCTAAAGATTATATAGATAAAATAATTGAATTAAATGAAAAGTAATGTACAATTAAAAGAATATCTATCTCAAAAATATAGTGAATTTCAAAATATATAGCGGGGAAAGGATTTGAACCTTTGACCTATGGGTTATGGGCCCATCGGGCACTCCTGGCTGCCCCACCCCGCTGCAATAGTTGGGTTTTTATACTTGTTTATAAGTCTTTTGCATTATAAATGCTTAATAAGAAAAACAAAATAAATAAATAGATTATATTTAAAATATAATAAAAATGAAACAAAACAAAATAAGCAGTCAGATGAAGAAAATCAATATGATCTCATTTTTTATCCTTTCCTTAATTATTTTGTGTATTTATACTTTTTTATATTACAATTTCGGGTTCTTGAGGTATGATGAATATGAAAAAATCTGTGAAAGCCTAAAAGATGATCAATCAATCAGAGAATGTTATTTTGAATTTGCTGAAGGTAATGAGAAAAGTGAGATATGCAAAAAAATAGATAATATTGATTCAAGGAATTATTGTTTTGCTGTTGTAAAAGAAAATGAAGGGTATTGTGGAGATATTAAAGACGATAGTTATAGGGAAGATTGTTATATTGATATTGCTAAAGAGAATGAAGACAGTGAGATATGCAAAAAAATAGATAATATTGATTCAAGGAATTA
>JAGYOA010000046.1 GCA_018399355.1 Candidatus Woesearchaeota archaeon
TAATAAATAATTTTTTCAAAAAAAGAGGTTTTAAGGGTTAAAGATGGCAGAAGATAAAAAAGATGATGAAATAACAATAGACTTGAGTAGCATATTCAGAAAGAAAAAACAAAGTAAAGATGAATCTTCAAAAGAGAAAATAGAGATTACTGAAGTTAAAGAATTAGATGAAAACAATGAATATACCCTAAAAGAATCGCAAGAACAAAACAAAAAAGAAAAGCCTGAACCAAAAGAAAAATCTGATGAAAAACAAGAAAAGAGCGATGAAGTTTCAATTGACTTAACCAAAGTAAAAAATTTCTTTAAAAAAGATAAATCATATTCAAAACAACAGGAAAAGCAGGATGATGGCTCAATAAATATTAGCAGTATATCTGAAAGCTTAAACAGACATAAAAAAGTCATTATTCCTTTGGTTATAATATTGATTTGTATGTTCTTCAGTATCTATTTCAGAAGCCTTCCTGCTCATCTTCCTGTAACTGATGACTGGGCAAGAAATACTGTTTATGAGTATTATAAATCCCAAATAAGGCAGGAGGTAAATGCACAGCATCCTCTCTTGCCAAATGCAAACAAAGAACAGATTATTAACGATGAGTTTAATAATATGCTCAATGAAAACAGCGCTGAAATACAGCAAAGCGTAAGAGAGGTATCTGCCGACTTTAAATCAAGATTGCAAGATGACCAACAACAAACATACCTTCTTGCAATTGACCCTTATTTCTGGTATAGGAATGCAAGAAATTATATTGAAACTGGACTTGCTTATGACCTTGAAGTTAATGGAGTTTATTTTGACACTCACCGTATGGCCCCATTGATGGAAGAAGATATTGAAAAAAGAAAAGATACAGGTAGCCAGTTAGGACAATGGTTTGGCAAAAAATATCAGAACTTTCATGTATTTATGATTGTGTGGATTTATAGAATCTTAAATTTGTTTAACAGCAGTATTTCGCTTATGGCCGCTGCATTTTATGTTCCGATTATAATCAGCCCATTGATGGTTATACCTGCATTTTTCATAGCAAGAAGAGTTGGAGGAAATGTCGCCGGTTTTTTTGCCGGGTTAATGGTTGCAATACATCCTTTTGTTTTAACTAGGACATCTGGCGGATTCTCTGACACAGACGCCTATAATGTTCTGTTCCCTCTTCTTATAACATGGGTTTTTATTGAAGCGTTTGAAACAAAAAACCTGAAAAAGAAAGTATGGCTCACTGTATTAAGCGGTTTTTTAATGGGGCTTTTCAGTTTTGCATGGAGCGGATGGTCTTTCATATTCAATGTCCTTCTTGCAGCATCAGGAATCTTTTTGGTATATCAGGCTGTGATAAACAGAGAAATGATAAAAAAAGGAATATTAAATTTAATAAACTATTTCAAGATAAAAAATACAATGATAATCATAATAACTTTCCTTGTTTCATCGGGTGTTTTTGTAACTTCTTTCTCTGGGATAAGAGCATTTTTAAGGGGATTAACAGAATATATACAATTCGCCCAGATGAAAGACGTTGCTGTAACAAGCTTGTGGTATAATGTTTATACTACTGTTGCAGAAATGAATCCTTTATCATGGAAACAGATAGTGGAACAGATAGGAGGACAACTTCTTTTCTCAATAGCACTAATTGGTATTTTTCTTACAATAGTAAAAAGAAATAAAGATGGAGGCATAAACCCTCTTTATGCTGTATTGGTTTCTGTTCTTTCATTTTTAGTAATATACTTTAGCTTCAGCTACAATTCATTTATGCTGTTTGTTGTATCAGTCATTGCAATAACCTTGTTTGTATTGTTAACAAATAAAGACATAGAACAAAAAATAGATATAAAGACCTCATTGATAATAATAATCTGGTTTTTTGCAACAGCATACGCAAGCACAAAGGGAGTCAGGTTCATTTTGATTATGGCCCCTGCATTTGCTCTTGGATTTGGAATTGCCCTTGGCCTTATATATGACTTTTTTTCAAAATTCCTTTCAAAGGAAATGCATGTTGAAAAAGCTGTTTCAGCTATTGTGATGTTTATACTTTTAAGCACATTAGTGATTTCTCCGATAAGCAATGCAAATCAAGTTGCAAGAAACCAAATTCCAAGCATGAATGATGCATGGTATGAATCATTAACAATGATAAAAGAAAATTCCTCAGAAGATGCAATAATAAACTCATGGTGGGACTTCGGCCACTGGTTTAAGGCAATAGCTGATCGCGGTGTAACTCTTGATGGAGGGGGCCAGAATCAGCCTCAAGCACATTGGCTTGGAAAACTGATGATTACATCAGATGAAAAAATGTCTGTTGGAATATTAAGGATGCTTGATTGCGGAAAGACATATGGCTTTGACGCAATAGATGAAGAGTTTAATGACACTTTGAAAACAATAAACACATTGTATGAAATAATTCCTGTTGAGAGGGATGAGGCCAAGCTAATTCTGCTTGACAAACAATTTAGCGAAGAAAAAGCCGAGAAGGTTCTTGATTATACTCACTGTGAAAATCCTCCTGAAAATTATTTTATAACTTCTGCAGATATGGTAAACAAGGCAGGAGTATGGGGACACTTTGGATCATGGGATTTTGAAAGGGCAGCTATGTATCAAAGAGTAAAAAAAATAAGAGATGGACCAAAGGCAGTAGACATTCTAATGAAAGAGTTTAACCTTTCAGAACAAAAAGCAGATCAGTATTTCTATGAAATACATAATCAGGATGCAGACCAGTGGGTTACAGGATGGCCTGGCTATATAACCAGCTTAAGATCATGCAGCAATACAGGCAATGACAGTATACAGTGCATACACAATATGGGAGCTCAATCACTGGCCTTCAACATAAACCTTACAACAATGGAAGCTGTGATTCCTGCAGTGCAGGGTGATGTTTATCCTTACTCTTTAGTTTATTCAACAGAAGATGGAATAAAGGAAAATAAATATGATGAATATGCAATACCTTACTCAATTGCAATAATAAGATCAGGCAATACATACCAAAGTATAATGATGGCACCTGAGCTTGCAACAAGCATGTTCACAACATTGTTTTTCTATAATGGAATTGGTTTAGAGCACTATGAAAAGTTCCATGATACAACTGATATTACCGGCTCAAGAATAATTGTCTGGAAGATAAACTGGGAAGGAAAAGTTGGAACAGATGAATAAAACATGGATTATTATTCCTGCAAAGAATGAAGAAAAAAATATTGGGGATGTAGTCATTAAATCTAAAAATTTCTGTGAAAATGTTGTTGTTGTTGACGACGGCTCAGATGACAAAACAGAGGATATAGCAAAAAAACGAGGGGCTGTTGTTTTAAGGCATATAGTCAACCTTGGAAAGGGCGCTGCATTAAAGACAGGATGCGATTATGCATTAAAAAATGGCGCTGAAAAAATAGTTGTTCTTGATGCAGACGGCCAGCATGATCCTAAAGAGATTCCTGAATTTGTTAAGGCGCTTGAAAAGGCAGATATAGCATTTGGTCAGAGAAAACTCAACAAAAAAATGCCTTTTGTTTTTAGAATAGGAAACTGGATGATATTCAGGATTACCAGTTTACTGTATAAAATGAAGGTATTTGACACTCAGTGCGGCTACAGGGCTTTTACAATAGATGCATATAAAAAAATAAGATGGGATGCTGTAGATTATTCAATGGAGTCAGAGATGATAGCAAACGCAGGAAAAAACAATCTTCAATATATCCAGGTGCCCATTGAAACAATATACTCTGATAATTACAAGGGAACTACTGTTATTGATGGATTAAAGATAGTGCTTAATATGATGTGGTGGAAGATTATCAGATAGTTTTTTAAATAAAAACAGTTTTTATGTTAAAATGATTTACGGGCTCCAGATTATTGGAATATTCTTTGCATTTATGATGCTTTACCTTACTTTTCTTTACTACAAAAAAGACTCTTACGGAAGAAAAAGCCTTTTTATATGGTTCTGCGTCTGGATATTCTTTCTTATAATGGTTATGTTTCCCAAGATGATTTACGGTCTGATGGAAACATTTCAGATAAACAGGACAGTTGACTTTTTTGTTATCGGCGGTTTTTTGTTTTTCTCTGTAATAATATTCTACCTTTATGTTGCTGTAAAAACCACGCAGAAAAAGGTTGAGGCAATTGTAAGGAAAATTGCAATTAAAAAAAATAAAGATTAGTTAACCCTGAATATAAAGGCGTGCATTGGCTGTGTTTCTTGTGTTGGGTATACAACCTGGAAATATTGAGGATGTTCCACTATCTCCTGAAGCATAAAGTTTGTTTCATTCTCTCCAAACTTGTTAACGCAATGCAAATCAATTATAAAGTATTCATAATTTCTTGTTTTAAGCCAGGATTGTATTTCATCTGCTGATTTGTTAAAGAAACTTTTCTTGAAATGCTGATAATTAATATCCCATGGCTCTGCAAACTTGTCAAATGCCAAAACTTTTGCCTCTTTAGTGCAAGCAGTAAATACTTTTGTATGATATGGAAGAGGTTTTATATGATTAAGATAAATCTGCATCTCATCATGCGATACCCAATCAACTCCAGGTGGCCAGTAAGATGTCTGGACTTTGTATTTAGGATATCCTGATGTTATCAATATTCCAATAATCAGCATAATATAAACAAACAAAATAAAAAACTTATCTATTTTTAGTTTCTTTAAAAAGTTTCCAATGTTAAAGAAGCCCTCAGCGCATATCAAAACAACAGGTATTGAAAATGCAGCCCACCATCTATGGGCCATAACAACAGGAAAGGGCATTCTGTTGCCATGAACTCCTATAAAGCAGATAATAAGCCATAAAAAAGCAATTGCTTTCCAGCTGTTTTCTTCAGAAAATATTTTTGAGGGCTGTTTTATCCAGCTAAAAATAAATACGAGCAATGAGAATACAAGCAAGATAAATAAAAAAATCCAATTCCAGTGGGATTGTCCATCTTGCTAACTGTTCTTGCAATTATGAAATCACTCCATGTGTAAACTGCTCCTCCTCCTGCATTTTTTGCTGCTATACTTCCTAAGTCTTTAAGATTAACACTATTTCTCCCTGCAGCTGTTTCCAATCCAAATTTTGCAACAGCAGGAATCCAGAACAATGAGAATCCAATCATAGCTCCTAAAAAACCAGCAAGAATTATTTTCCATAAAATTTTCTTCTTTGATATTGAATTAACCAAAAAATAAACAGCAAACATAATGCCAAATATAAACGGATTAGACATTTGAGTCATTATCATTGCTGCTATTGCGACCATTGCAGGAATCATCCATTTCCAGTCTTTTTCTATTCTTTCAAGGGCATAGAAGGCAGGAAAGAACAGCAAGATAGCAAGTGTTGATGCCCATATAAAATGACCCATAAAGCAGGGGATTACCAATAAAAAGAATGTGGCTAAAAGAGCCTTTTCCCTGCTTTTAAGAAAAGTTATTGCAAAAAAGTAAAACAATATTCCAATTAAGGATATAAGTAAAACATTAAAAAATTTTAGAGTCCAAATAACATTGTTATTTAACTGGTGGATTGTGCCCATAATTATATCATATCCTGGAGGATATGGCTCAAGATAATACTTGCCAAGGTATTCTGTTAATTCCGGGTCTAAAGAAATTTTATGTGTCTCTTTGATGTATTTAACACCTTCTGCATGAAACCAAGGATCATCATCTTCAAGGTAAGGGTAAACAAATGCCCCATGATGATACACTAAAAAAAATATTGTGCTCATTATCAAAACTATTATGATATAAAGGCTGGATTTTTTTATTTTTAAAGAAGGCTTGCTGAAAGAAATTTTAGGGATTCCTTTTTTCAATATAGAATAAAAGGGAATTATTAAGCTTAAAAATAAGAATATTGGCCAGTAAATTGGTATATTTAGTATGTTGAGTATAACCCCAACTATAGGAAAAACACCTAATCCAAAACCTAAGCTCATGAAGAAATTTTCTATATTATTATCTGGTTTCTTAAGAAAAAAGGTTATACTATAACCAAAACAAAAACATACAACAAAAAAATACGCTATTGATATTATGCTCATATTAACCCCTTTTAGTTTATTTTGTTTTTAGTTTATATTTATATAGTTTTTTATCCAAATTAATTTTTCTGTTATCCCGAAACTACTACACAAACCAAAACTACTAC
>JAGYOA010000047.1 GCA_018399355.1 Candidatus Woesearchaeota archaeon
TGAAAATAATGAAATAGATGTATATGCAGTAATGATAAAACCAGACCCTGATACTTTTGCAACAAAATACATATGCTATTTAAAGGTTGATTCGGGAGATTATGAATCAAAGACATTTTATGTAACCATACAATAGGTAAAAAAAGAGTACCAGATTACATTACAATCAAGAAAACACCCTAAATCAAAATATTTAAATAGAATAATCAACTAGATATAACAAAAAAGGTGATAAAATGAAAAAAATAATTTTTCTTACTTTGGTATTAAGTTTGTTTTTGGTTTCAGGATGTGCTGAACAAACTGAGAATGAAGAAGATTCCAGTGAATCTGCAGATGTTGATGTTCAAGAACCTGAGGATAATACAGGGGAGGATTCTGATTTGACAGAACCAATTGAAGTAGTTGAAGAAGAAGAACCTGAACCAGCTGAAGCAAATGAATTAAGGGAGAAAATTGCAGACAGAAAAAATAAATTTGCAATGACAACTTCCTCGCTTACAATTGAAAGAAGAAACCAAGAGACTCTTTTCTTTGGATTAATGAACCAAAAAGATGAGGTATCTGACTTCACCTTTGAATTTTCATGTTATCAGGCAATGCACTCTGCAGCAAAGCCGGAAACAGACATAATTTTTGAATACACAGAAAAAATAGAAAATCTTGAGAAAGGCAATATAGAAGTTTTTCCTTTAACTATAAATGTAACAGGGGATGCACTTCCAACACAGTACAAATGCAGGGCATTTATAGGGCCTGAAAACTACGCAACAATGGCCTTTGGAATAACAGTTGTAAATCCGTAAGTTATATAAACTTTTTAAAATCATTCTAGTGTATGACTAAGATAAAGTGCGGCCTTGAAATACATGGATATATCAATGTAGAGAACAAAACTAAATTATTCTGTAACTGTTCTATTGATGAAAACGCAAAACCAAATACAAACATATGTCCAATATGCACTGCAATGCCTGGCTCAAAGCCCATGCTTCCGAACAAGGGAGCAGTAGATAAAATAATTGCAATTGCTCTAATGCTGGATTGTAAAATAAATAAGAGGATGCTCTTTCAGAGAAAGCATTACTCATGGCCCGACCTTCCCTCTGGCTACCAAAGAACAATATCCGGCTCATACTCTAATCCTGTTGGTATAAATGGAAAATTTCTTGGAATAAGAATAGCAGATATTCACTTAGAGGAAGACCCTGCAAGGTGGGATCCTATAACTGGAGAAGTAGATTATAACCGCTCTGGAACACCATTAGTTGAAATAGTTACAGAGCCTGACTTTAAATCAACAGATGAATTAAGAAATTGGTTAAAGTCATTGTTGACTGCATTAAGCTACATAAAAGCAATAGATAAAAACGCAGGAGTAAAGGCAGACACAAATGTTTCTATAGAACCAAATTTCAACAGGGTTGAGGTAAAGAATGTTAATTCTTTCAGCAATATTGTTAAGGCAGCAGAATACGAAATTTTAAGGCAACAAGAAGAATTAAAAGAAGGCAAGAAAATAGAGCAGCAAACAAGGGCATTTGATGAAAAAAACAATAAGACACTTTTCATGCGCTCGAAAGAACAGGCCGCAGATTACATGTTTATTCCAGAACCAGACCTGCCGGCAATAAAACTTGATGATGATTACATTGAAAAGATAAGAAAAACCCTTCCTGAGAAACCAGATGAAAAAATAAAAAGGTTAATTAAAGAATACAAGCTGAAAAAAGATGATGCATTTGTTTTATGCTCAGATATAGCACTTTCAGAATTGTTTGAAAGAGTCACAAAAAAAGTTAGCCCAGAGATTGCAGTAAGATGGCTTAGGTTTGAGCTTCTAAGGGTTTTAAACTATCATAAGAAAGAGATTGAGGAAGTAAAATTAGACGAAAAAAATCTTATAGAGCTTCTTCTATTGATTGAAAATAAAAAAATCACAGAGGCTACAGCAAAAAAAATGATTGAAAAATTGGTTGAAAAGCCTTTTGATGTGAAAAAATATGTAAAAGAAAACAAGCTTGAGTCAATATCAGATAAAGGAGAACTTGAAAAATTATGCAAGGATGTTATAAAGAACAATAAAAACGTTGTTGATGATTACAAAAGCGGAAAAAAGGAAGCTCTTAATTACTTGGTTGGGCAGGTAATGAGGGCTACTAAAGGAAAGGCATCTCCAAAAGAATTAAATGAAATATTTAAAAAATTAATAAGTTAAAATGAAAACATACCAAAATCCTTTCTTGCACAAAAATGAAACAAAGGTAAAAAATATTCAGGAAAAAGATGATTTTTTACTTGTTGAACTAGAGGACACTATTTTTTATCCTGGAGGTGGCGGACAGCCGCATGACAAAGGAATAATTAAAAATGAAAATTTTGATGGTGAATTAGTTGAAGTCTCAAAAAAAGATGGAAAAATAATCCATAAAATAAAACAAGTCAAAGGAAAATTAAGCAGTGGAGATTCTGTTATATGCGAACAGGATATTGAAAGAAGGCTAAGCTTATTGAGAATGCACTCAGGAGAGCATATATTCATGGGGGCAATGTTAAAAATAATAAAAGACATTAAGGTTAATAAAATAAATCTTAGAGAAGACGAGTCATCGCTTTTTGTTAAATGTGATGATCTCACATGGGATCAAATTTTCAAGGCAGAAAAAATAACAAACCAAATAATAAAAGAAGGACGCGATATAATTGTAAAAGATGTTTCAAAAGAGGAAGCTGCAAAAATTCCAGGATTAAGAATAAAACTTGATAGAATAAAAGATGAGAAAATAAGGATTGTTGAGATTAAAAATCATGATATTTCAGCATGTGCAGGAGTTCACGCACTAAAGACAGACTTTATTGGAAATTTTCTGGTTACAAAGTTTAATCTTGTCCATGGATCTTATGAAATAAGATTTAAGACAAATATTTCTGATGAATTTTTTGATTACGCAAGAGTTTTAAGAAAAACAACATCAATAATAAAAAAAGATGTAACACAGATTCCCGAATTTGTTGAAAATTTAATTAAAGACAATGAAGAAAAGACAGCAAAGCTCCGCGAGTTAAGTGCAAAGATTGCAGATGATTTTAAACAGGAAAAAATCAAGGATATTAATTTTATTTACAGCATATTTGAGGATATAGAAAAGAAACAGTTAACAGACAAGGCAAACTCACTGAAAAAAGAAAAAACAGTTGTTTGCTTCCTAAACAAGCTTAAGGATAATGCACAGGTAATAATAACCTGCTCAGAGGATTCCGGTTTTAAAGCAAATGAACTTCTAAAAACAATACTGGAAAAATTTAATGGAAAGGGCGGCGGCCGCGATAACTTTGCAATGGGAGCAATAAAACCAGAGTTCTGTGATAAGGTCATTGAAACCATTAAAGAACTATTAAAATAAATGCTTTTCATCAAAAACTTTATATAATAACTCTGTTGCACATATATAAAATGGAACTACCCAAGCATTACGAACCAAGAGAAGCTGAAAATAAATGGCAAGAGTACTGGGAGAAGGAAAAAATATACAAGTTTGACCCTGACTCAGATAAAGAGATTTATTCATGCGACACTCCTCCTCCAACAGTTTCAGGAAAGATGCACATAGGCCATGCTTTAGCTTATTCGCAGGCAGACTATGTCATGCGCTTCCAGAGAATGCTTGGAAAAAATATTTTTTATCCATTTGGCTTTGATGATAATGGTTTAGCGACAGAGCGTTTTGTAGAGAGAAAATGTAATATAAGGGCAAGAGACCTTCCAAGACCGGAATTCATAAAACTCTGCTTAAATGAAACAAAAGAAGCAGAAAAAGAGCTTAAAAAAGACTGGTCATCATTGGGAATTTCTCCTGACTGGTCTATAAATTATAGAACAATTGATGAATGGTGCAGAAAGACATCGCAGAGGTCATTTATTGAATTATACAAAAAAGGCCGCGAATACAGGAAAGAAGCTCCAACTATATGGTGCCCTAAGTGCCAGACAGCAATTGCCCAGGTTGAATTAGAAGACAAGGAACAGGCGAGCACATTTAATCATATCTTTTTTGGCCTTGAAAATTCTGATAAAAAATTAGAAATAGCAACAACAAGGCCAGAGCTATTGCCATCATGCGTTGGCGTTTTTGTAAATCCAGACGATGAAAGATACAAGGATTTAATTGGAAAAAATGCAGTTGTTCCCCTATTTGATTATAAGGTTCCTATAATGAGCGATAAAAGGGCCAACCCTGAAAAAGGGACTGGAATAGTAATGTGCTGTACTTTTGGCGATTTAGCTGATATTGAATGGTGGAGCGCTTATAATCTTCCATTGAAAATAAGCATAACAACGGATGGAATAATGAATGAGGTTGCTGGAAAATACAAAGGGTTTAAAATTAATGATGCAAGAAAACAGATAATTGAGGATTTAGAATCAAATAAATTATTGATAAAGCAAGAGAAGATAAACCATACTTTAAATGTTCATGAGCGCTGCGGAACAGAAGTTGAATTCTTGGTTACAAAACAATGGTTTTTGAAATACCTTGATATTAAAGACAAGCTTTTGGAGTTTGGAAACAAACTTAACTGGTATCCAAAGCATATGAAAGTAAGGTATGATAACTGGATTAATGGATTGCAGTGGGACTGGTGTTTATCAAGACAGCGCTTTTACGGAGTACAGATTCCTGTATGGTATTGCGAAAAATGTGAGGAAGTTATTCTTGCAAAAGAAGAGGATTTGCCAATTGATCCTACTGTGGATAAGCCGCCAGTAAGCAAGTGCCCTAAATGCGGACATGAAAAATTAATCCCTGAAAAAGATGTTTTTGATACATGGGCTACATCAAGCTTAACACCCATGATTGCAACCAAATGGAGAGAGGATGATAAATTTTTTAATAAGATGACTCCTATGTGCTTGAGAAGCAACGGACATGATATAATAACATTCTGGCTCTTTAACACAGTTGTTAAGATGCTCTTGCACGAGGATAAGCTGCCATGGAAAGATGTTATGGTGAATGGGCATGCTCTTGACCCAAAAGGAAAGAAGATGAGCAAGAGCAAGGGCAATATAGTTGAGCCAAAGGTTGTTCTTGAAAAGCATGGAACAGATGCAATGCGGTTTTGGGCAGCATCAGCAAAGCTTGGCTCAGACATTCCGTATCAGGAAAAAGAACTTATGTCTGGAAAGAAGATGATAACCAAGATGTGGAACGCATCAAAATTTGTTATTATGAATCTTGAAGATTATAAACCAAAAGAAGTTGAGCTTGAAAATATTGATAAATGGATACTTTCAAAACTTAACAAGCTGGTTAAAGGGTGTACTGACTCATTTTTAGAATATGATTTCTCAAGAACAAAAGCAGAGACAGAAAAGTTCTTCTGGAGAGAATTTTGTGATAATTATCTTGAGATGGTCAAGGACAGGCTTTACAATTCTGAAAGCTATGAAAATAAAGCAGTCGAGTCTGCAAAATATACTTTATATAAAGTTAATCTTGCAATATTAAAGTTAATGGCTCCTATAATGCCTCACATTACAGAAGAGATATATCATCTTTACTTTGCAGATATTGAAGGATTGAAGAGCATACATATTTCTGAGTGGCCAAAATACGATGAAAAATTTGTTTATGAAGATATTGAAAAAGCAGGAGATGATGCAGTAAGTGTTATAGCTGCTGTAAGAAAATATAAGTCTGAAAATAATTTATCATTAAACAAGCCAATCAAGAAGCTTTCAATAAGCTGTGATAATAAAGAAAGTATTGAGAAAGTTCTTGAGGCTGTTAAGGCCACAACAAAGGCCGAGGAAATTGATTTTGTTGATAATGCAGAAATAGAAACAACAAATCCAAAAATAAAAATTTCTATTGATTCCTAGTTATATGCAATTAGGTTTTCACTAGTCTAAATCTCATTCTTCTTTTAGAAAAAGAAGCAAAAGAGGGAGTCTAGGTGCTACGCACATATTGCCTTTTACTTCGTAAAAGAAATTTATTAAGAGGGAGCTTTTAAAAAAGTC
>JAGYOA010000048.1 GCA_018399355.1 Candidatus Woesearchaeota archaeon
TTAGACCACCGGCGCGGATCGAATTAAGATAAGGTGGTTATACTCCATTTAAAAAGTTTACTGATAAAAACAGAAAAATTATTCTATTCTAAAATAAAGAGAAATTAAATATTTGAGGGTGGATACATCTTGTTTAAAAGATTTATATAATCTTGGAGATGTCTTGTGATAAGGAAATTTTTCTTTATATGCTCATGCCCTGCTTTTCCCATCTTTTCCCTTAACTTCTTATCCTCAATCAGATTAACTGCCTTTTTTACACCTTCTTTGCAGTCTTTGATTATATACCCTGTTTTTCCGTTTATTATCTGCAATGGGATTCCTCCTGCAGGGGTTCCTATAACCGGGGTTTTTTTCCAGAGAGCCTCTGCCACTGTAAGACCAAAACCCTCTCTTATTGAATTCTGGAATACAAAAGCAGACTCTTTCTGAAGAACATTAACAAGCAGGTCATTATTTTGTGTTATAGTGACTATATCTCCATCTTTTTCTGCAATCTGCCTTATCTTGTGATAAAGTATCGGGCCCTCAGGGTCATCCCCTGCCATATCACCCATGAATATAAGTTGGCAGTCCATCTTTTCCTTAATTTTCTTAAACATTTTTATAATTCCTATATGGCCTTTCCATGGGTCAAATCTTCCTATTTGTGTTATGATTGGCTTGTCTGTATCAATTCCCATGTTTGAAAGAATTCTTTTTGATTTCATGTTGTTTATTTCCTTGTTTTTAGCAGAAATAGGGTCTATGCTTGGATGAATAATAATCTGCGGCTTTTTAATGGATTTAATCTTGAACTTTTTTGATGATACTATAACTCCATCATACATTTTTATGTAAGGCAATAAAAAATTCAAGGCATCATCATTCGGGTTTGAGAGGTCAATGTGGCATCTCCATATCCAGTTGTTTTTCTTTTCATAGTTTGCAATCATTCCTAATGGCTGAGGGTCATGAACAATAACAGCATCGTGGGATTTTATGTGGTTTATCAATGCATTTCTTTTGCAGTATTCAAGGTATATGTTTTTTCTGTTTGCAGTTACCTTTCCCTTTTTTCCCTGAAGAAAGTTATGGAATTTTTTGGTAACATTAAAAAAAGAGTGGCTTCCAAGAATAACCCTCCATCCAGTGTCTATCCCAATATCATTCATAAGAAAAACCAGTGAGTTAAGAATCTCAGCAACTCCTCCCCCCATAGATGTTGCATTAATATGAACAACATGCTTGTCCTGGAGATTTTCTGCGCTTTGCCTTATTGCTTTTATTTTTTCACTTCCGATAATCTTTTTGTAGCTGTTTAAATTAGGAATCATTGTCAATGCCTCTTTTTTAGTTGTTTTATGCCCTGCTATTTATAATTTTTGATTAGAAAAAAAATGAAAATAAATTTAGTGTTAACCTAAACAGTTAATTGATTATAAATTTTTTTCAGCTTCTGAATCATCATTTCCAAAATCTGAAGTATCAACATCATCTTCTGGGCTTTGTTCAGGCTCCTTGTCTTCATAATCTTTTTCCTGTACAGGCTCTTTCTTGCTCTTTTCGCCTGACTGTCCTTTTAACACAACATTTCTTGCCTGCCTTCCCTTGTCTGTTTCAGCAGCCTCAAATTCAACTTCTGTGTTTTCGTTAAGGCGAGCTCCCTGCTCAATGCCTGTATGATGAACAAAGTAATCCTGTCCATCTTCTCCTTGTATAAACCCATATCCTTTTTTTATGTTGTACCACTTAACTTTTCCTTCCATTTTTTTATTCCTCTACTTGTTTTTTAGCCAAAAAATGGCATATTCCCTTATGTTATACTCTTTCTTTTTAAACTTTTTGGTAAAAAACAAAATATATTTTTAAAGAAAAAAGCAAAAATTTAAATATAAGTATAAATATAAGTAATATAATATAGTCATAAATAAGTAAATAAATAAGTATAAAATGCATGAAATAAGAAGAAAGCTGTACAAAAGAGGGTCAAGCTATGAAACAACTATTCCTATGCCTATGCTTTTTAGTTTTGATTTAAGCAAGAAACATGATGTTGTTTTTTGTTTTGACCCTAAAAAGAATATCTGGCTTGTAAGAGTTGAAGAATCCAAAAAAACAAAAAAGAGGTAAGAATATGGAAAAATTAAAAGAGATGATGAACAGCCTTGGACATGAGGATTTGATTAACTTAAAAAAAGATTTAGAAAACAATCAAGGCAATTTAATAAAGGATATAATAAAACAGAAGATAGATGATATAGAAAGCAACAATAACTCAATATGCGTTGTCTGCGGAAGGGCATTAAACCCCCATATAACTGGCCATTATACATTGATTTTTGGGCCCCGAGATTTAAGAAAAAAGGCAAATTTCTGCGCTCTTGACTGTCTGCAGTATTTTTTAAGCAAGATTAAGCAGACTAAAATCATAAGAGAATGACTATCATAGTATATAAACATTTAAAAATAAACTGAAATTCGCTTTTAACATGGCAGAATACATCTATGAAACAAAAATACCTAAAGAGAGAATAGCAGTTCTTATAGGCAAAGACGGTGAAACAAAAAAACAGATAGAGTCTGAGACAAAGGTAAAACTGAGAATAGACTCTAATGAAGGAGACGTCTTCATAGAGGGCAATGATGCAATAGGCCTTTACAACTCAAGAGAGGTTGTCAAGGCAATAGGCCGAGGATTCAACCCTGATATAGCCCTTCTTTTGCTTAAGCAAGATTATACCCTTGAGATAATAAGTATCAAGGAGTTTATCAATTCAAAAAAACAGGAGATAAGACTAAAGGGAAGGGTTATAGGGGCAGAAGGGAAAAGCAGGAAAACAGTTGAAATTCTCACTGAAACATACATATGCGTTTATGGAAAAACAATAGGAATAATCGGAATTGCTGACAACGTTGCTAATGCAAAAAGGGCAGTTGAATCATTGCTTAACGGAAGCCCTCACTCAAGCGTTTATAAATGGCTTGAAAAAAGGAGGAGAGAAATTAAAACCCAGGAAATGGATATGAAATAAAAAAAGAGATGATAGTATGATAAGACAGACAGAGCTTAATGAACTTACAGAAAAAAATCCGGATTTAGTTGAAGAAAAAACAGCAAAAGCCCATGAGCTTGCAAAAAAGCAGCGTGATATCTCGGTTGCTGAGTTTTTTAGCAGAAACAGACATCTTCTCGGCTTTGACAATAAAAGAAAGGCATTATTAACTACAATAAAGGAAGCTGTTGACAACTCTCTTGATGCATGCGAGGAAGCAGAAATTCTTCCTGAGATAAACATTCAGGCAATTGACATGGAAAATGACCGCTTTAGGGTTGTTGTCGAAGATAACGGGCCTGGCATAGTAAAAAAACAAATCCCTAAAATATTTGCAAAACTTCTTTACGGAAGCAAGTTCTTTAAGCTCAGCCAGAGCAGAGGACAGCAGGGAATAGGAATCTCAGCTTCTGTTATGTATGGGCAGCTTACAACAGGAAGACCTGCAAAGATAATATCCAAGATATCAAAAGATGACCCTGCGCATTACTATGAGCTTCATATAGACACACAGAAAAACAAGCCAGAAATTGTCAAAGAGCAGGTTGTTGAATGGGAAAAAGACCATGGCACAAAAATTGAGATTGATATTGAGGCTTCTTATCTTAAGGGAGGTCAAAGCATTGATGAATATATAAAACAGACAGCAATTGTAAATCCTCATGCAACTATAATATACACAAATCCCAAGGCAGAGCAGAAGATTTTTGCAAGGGTTTCAGAAAAGCTTCCAAAACAGCCAAAAGAAATAAAGCCTCATCCTTATGGAGTTGAGCTGGGAAGGATGATGAAGATGCTAAAGCTCACTGATGCAAAAACACTTCAAAGCTTTCTCACTAATGAATTTTCAAGAGTTGGAGCGGGAACTGCAAAACAGATATGCGAAAATGCATTTCTTCTTCCAAAAACAAAACCAGGAAGCCTTTCCATGGAAATGGCTGAAAAGCTTCTCAAAGGAATAAAGCAGACAAAGATAATATCTCCTCCAACTGACTGCATTTCTCCAATAGGCCAGGAGCTTGTTGAGAAAGGATTGAGAAAAGAGATAAATGCAGAATTTTACTGCTCTGTGACAAGGCCGCCAAGCGTTTACAGCGGAAACCCTTTTGTTATTGAGGTTGGCTTGGCTTACGGAGGAGAGCAGCCAGGAGATAAGACAGCAAATTTACTGAGGTTTGCAAACAGGGTTCCTTTGTTGTATCAGCAAAGCGCATGCGCAATGTTCAAGTCAGTTGTTTCAACAGCATGGAGAAACTATGGATTACAGCAAAGCAACGGCTCTCTTCCAATGGCTCCATTAACAATTCTTGTCCATATATCTTCTGTATGGGTTCCTTTTACCTCAGAAAGTAAGGAGGCAATAGCGCATTATCCTGAAATTATAAAGGAAATAAAATTAGCTTTGCAGGAAGCTGGAAGAAAACTTGGCTCTTATGTGAAAAAGAAAAAGCGCGTTGGCTTTGAAATGAAGAAAAGAGGTTACATAGAAAAATATATCTCTCATGTTGGAGAAACATTAAAGGAATTAATTGGCTTTGATGAAATAGAGGAAAAAAAGGTTGAAGAGATTTTAAAAGAAATCCTCGAGAAAAAAAGAGGAAAGCTTGATGATATTGGATTTGACAAAACAAAAAATGAGGATTTTGATGAAGAGTTTGCTTTGAAAAAAGATGAGGGTGATTATGATGAGTAATGATATTAATCTCAAGATAAAAGGCGTTGCTGAGCAAATATACAAAAAAATAAAAAAGAAAGAGCAGCCAAACCTTGATGTTCCACTGCGTTCTCTTAGTAATGTTAGTTATGATGATAATGAGGGTTATTTCAAGCTCTTGGGAAAGAAAAAAACAAGGACGCTTACTGCATCAACAATAAAAACATTTGCCCAGAGCCTTAGGATGATGGTTTTGTCAAAGCAGCTTGTTGAAAGCAAAGACCTTGCAACCAAAAGAGAGGTTTATTATGTTTCAAAAAACTGGGGCGATGCAAAATTCAATGACCAGCCCGAATCAGACTCAACAATGGATGATGTTGAGGCAATGCTTTTAGCGCAAAGGGAAAAAATGGGATTTGTTCCTGAGGAAGATGGAGGGGCAGTTACAGGAAAGCTTAAGATAATTGAAAAAGATATTGAAACAGGAAAAACAAATACTGTTGATTGTACAAAGTTTGTTTCAGGAGCTTACAATATTCCCAATCAGGTTGAGGACCTTGAGTTTCAGACAGATGCAAAATTTATTCTTGCGATTGAGACAGCAGGTATGTTTCAAAGACTGGTTAAGCACAAGTACTGGGAAAAGGCTAATTGTTTGCTTGTTTCCCTTAAAGGTGTTCCTTCAAGAGCATGCAGGCGTTTCATAAGGCGCTTAAGTGATGAGCATAATCTTCCTGTTTATGTTTTTACAGACTGTGACTTTTATGGTTTTATGAACATTTACAGGACTTTAAAAGTCGGAAGCGGAAATGCCGCCCACATCAATAAGTTTTTCTGCGTGCCTAAAGCTCAGTTTATAGGCCTTACTCCACAGGATATAATAGATTATAAATTGCCGACTCATAAATTAAAAGATGTTGATATAAAGAGAGGAAAGGATGCTATGAAGAATGACCCTTTTGTTCACCACCACAAGGAATGGCAGAAGGCAATAAAGCAGCTTAATGATATGAAAGTCAGGGCAGAACAGCAGGCATTGGCCGTGGGTGGCCTTAACTTCGTCATGGATAAATACCTTCCTGATAAATTAAAAAATCACAAGACATGGCTGCCTTAATCCAAAATTAAAAATTTTAATTTAAAAAAATATAAAATTATTATTAAAAATGAAATTAAATGCAAATATGA
>JAGYOA010000049.1 GCA_018399355.1 Candidatus Woesearchaeota archaeon
TCTACAACATCTCCTGTTGTTTCATCTAATTTATAATAAGAAACTAAACTAGTGTTCAAATCCTCTGTCCAATCTGCCCATTCCTCAATTCTAACTTCTTCTTTATCATCAACTTGAAATGTAGGTATCCATTCAACTTTATCTCCTTTTTGAACATCTGTAAAAAGTCCAACAATTATTTTTTCTCCACTTTTAAAATCAAATTTATTTAAATTAATCCAATCAACTCTATCTTCAAAATGAGAACCTATTAATTTCTGTGTGCATACTTCAGTATTATTTTTAGAACTTTCATTATAAACTTCTTTACAAATAGTTTCATAATCATTAACTCCAACTTGTTTAGTTCCTTTTATTTTATAATCAATATCCCTATTAATCTCTTGCATATTATTCTTTTTATCATATAAATCCATTTGAGAAACTAATATTTTTAAATCAGTTAAAGAATTAATTTCGTATTCAGCAACTTTCTGATAACCTCTTGGAACTTTATTATTAATAGGAGTTATTAATTTTAATTCAGCAACATCATCACTAAACCAACCAAAAACATCTATCCAATATTTATCTTTAATTGTAATTGTTTGAGTATCCTGAACATCTTTGTAAAGTCCTGCACTAAGGTAACCTAAGTTCACAAAGATTAGTAGTATAAGTATACTCAAAATAAGATAGCTTTTTCTCATATAAACCCCCCTCCTAACTCTCTATCTCTTAATGCACCTATAAATAAAAACACTCCTCCAAGTATTCCTATAACTGCACTCCAATATGGAAGATATTGCATTATAAAGTTTCCCATTGTAAATTCTGATAATGTTTCACCAAAAACTTCGTTACTCAACAGGGACATATATTCATTACTAATATAAACACTTACAATAATTGCAAGAATTGTCATTAGAATATAAACAATAAACCATGCAGGATGTTCTCTTACTAAAAAGTTATGGACTAAAATGCTAAATGCTCCTCCTGCAAGAATTAAGAAAGCAATGATATTTAATCCACTTGCCATATCTCTTGTTACAGGCTCAAATACAGTTTCTGTTATATTTGTTATATTTAATTCCCCTACACTTCCAACTCCACTTAATCCTTCATAAACTTGTGTGTGAAAATAATATAATCCTGCGAATACAAACAGAGTTACAAATGCAATTATTATCCAAACTATTCCATCCATAATTGAAGCTTTTTTATTCATATTCTTGTTCTCTTTATTTCTTCATCTAACCAATTTGAGTTAAGCAATAATTCTTCTTGTCCTTTAACTCTTGTTAGTGCAAGTGTGATTCTTCTTTGCGAAACCATTATTCCTTTCAATGCTAACTTACTTTGTAGTTTCTCAATATACTCTTTAAATTTCTTATCTACTCTTATTCTTGCATCTCTTACTCTCATTTTTTAATCTCTAATCCTCTGAAGATTGCCTCCTGTAATTTAGTATCTGCGATTGTTGTAAGAATTATTATTGCAATAACAGCTATTGTTATTGGTGCTATTGAAACTAATAAAATCCAAAAGAACACATCAAAGAAAACAGGTGTGTCATCTAAGAACATAAAGTTCATAGCCATACTTCTTCCTACAAACAAAAGCAATATCATTAATAAATAGGATAAAAAGAAAAGTGCAGTTTTCTTTGTTCTATTTCTTGTTACTTCAACAATCACTCCTTCGCTGGTTGTGTAATTTCCCCATTCAATACTATTAAACCAAAAGAAACTACCTAAGAAAAGAACTAAAAGAATAAATAAAATTATTCCATACATTACTGCTTGTGAAACTGAAGGAGATTTTCCTCCTGCTGTTACTAAAAAAGTTCCTGCTAATGTTCCTCCTGCTCCCCCATTTTGACAATAAACTCCATAAGGATATTGTCCTGCATATGAAAAGTTAGAACCTAATATACAAACATTCCATCTATTTATTTTATATTCTGCATCATAAGTAAAAACCAACCTTCCTGTATCATTAAAGAAAAAGAAAGTGCAATTAGATGTTTCATTTGTAATGCTTACACCATTAGTATTATTAGAAAGAAAAAAGTTATAGCAGTGATCCTCATTTAACTTTAAAATTTCTTGTTGTTCTTGAGTAATGATATATCCTTCTGGATAATTTTGGACTGTTGTTACAGGAGGAACAGAAGAAATAAAAGCCAAACTAAGAATAAATAAAAATACAAAGCTAATTAAATTTTTTTTTTTCAATTTATTTTATCCACGAGGTTGGTTTAAATAATGAAAATTTCTTTTGTGTTTGATTTAATCCTCCACCATAATTTCCCATTCCCATATTACCCATTCCAAGAGGCTCACTTTGAACAACACTTCTTGCTGTTCTTAATGAGTTTCTTTCTCCTCCTGATAAAGCTCGATTATAAGAAGCTTCAACTGTATTAGTTATATTCATTACAATCATAGGATAATGTTTCATTTTTTCTTTAGTATTCAAACCAAATTTCTGGTAATTATTAAATATAAAATCTGTTAAATAATCATGAAATTGTTTGCATCTTATTCTTATCTCCTCTTCTTTAAAATTAGATAATAAAATATTTTTATTTAAATACCATGCAAGTAAATTTAAAATCTCATTAATTCCTGTTTCATTAAGAATCTGGTCTTTCTCTTCTGGAGCAACAAAATAAATTCTTCCTTTTTTATCTGACTTTGGAATGTGCTTTCTTAATAAGTGTTCAATTCTTTCAAGTTCTTCATGAATATCTAATTGCCATCTAATTAAATTTTCTTGATCCTCATTTCTAAAAAAGGTTGGAGCATTATAATTAGGCTCGTCAATATATTCATAGTTCCCCCTATTTGGATTTGTTGTTTCATCATATAGTGTGTTCATTTTTATATTTAAAAATTATATCCCCCTTAAGATTTTCATTCCCAAAGCTTTCTCTGTAAAACCTTGTGCAAGAATTTTAATATCTTCTCCTTTTAATTCTTTTTTACTAACTCCTAATCTTCTTGTTTTAACTTTTGTTAAAGGGAAGTATAAGGAAGTTGTTGGAATTATTGGTTTAATAGGACTATAAATTTTTGTTGTTGTTATTGGTGTTTTTGGAACTGTTGGAACAGAAGCCATTTTCATTATTTGTTTTGAAGATAGTTTTTGTGCTTGTCTTGTTTTAAATATTTGTTTTGTTTGAGATACCTGTCTTGTTTCTGTTATCTGTCTTGTTCTTTGTTGGTTTAATTCTCTTTGTATATTTCTCTGACTTGTTAATTGTTTTGAAACTGATGTAAAACCTAAAATTGATGCTATTCCCAATGCTGTTTTCATTCCAACACCTTTCCCTTTAATATATTTTATGTTAGGGGATTTAACTTCTTGAATAGGAGGTTTAAATCTTTTCACATATTTTGTTGCAGGTTCTACAAAAACTTTCTGTTTAATTTTTCTTAATGAAACAAGAATTCCTCTTGCAGATTCTGGGACTTCTTTTTTTATTGTAGGTGTTCTTCTTTGTTTTGTATAAACTCTATTAACTTCTTGCATTTTCTTAATCTCTCTATTAATTATTTCCCTTCTCAATTTTTCTACTTTTTTTGGAATTTTCAATGTTTTTATTTTTGGTTTTGTATAAATTTGAATGAACTCTCTTCCAACTCTTTGTTCTATTGATGTTCTTATCGTTGGACTTATTTTTTTAATATCAGCACTTTTTGTTCCTTTAGATATTCTCAATGAAACATCTATCTCTCTTGGTTTTCCAGACTCGATTGTTTGTGGAACTCTTGCTCTAACATCAAGATATTTTTTTCCACTTTTTAATTGAACTCTTCCTTTTCTTGCACTTGCTTGAACAATATATTTAAATGAATATTTTTGTTTAGTTAAAGAGAAAACTCCTTTTTGTAAATCTTCTCTTTTTAAAATATCCACCTCTGTTTTTTTTACTCCTTTTATAGAAGGAAGTTCTTTATATTTTCCAATATGAGTAATTGGTTTTCCTGTTCCTTGTTGTTCATATCTAATTGCCTTTTTACCTTTTGAAATAACCTCATAGATATTTAGATCTTTTTTTAAATCTACTTTTTCAACTTGTTTAATTTTTTGTTTTTTTAATATTCCTCCAAGAGAATCATCTGTTCCAATTTTTCTAATTCCAACTTCTTTTATTTTTCCTCCTTTACCTATTTTTAAAAGTTTCATTTCTCCTTTTCTTGTTTGTAAATTAAGATCTATCTTCCTCAAATATTTTTTATTTATCTTTAATATTTCAGAATAAGATTTTTCTGTGAACTTTCCTTCTCCTTTAAAAACTTTTGGTTTTTGGGTAAATCTTCCGACATCTCTTAATTCTATTATTTTTAAATTAAACTCTCCTCTACCCAAATATTCTTTTTTAATAACTCTACCTTTTGGTCGAGTATATAATTTTAAATATTCTTTCTTTCCAGAAGAACCAACTAATTTAAGAACTTTTATTCTTTCTTTAGTAGCATTATAAAAATCTTTTTCTTTTCCTTTTACTATGTTTAATTCTGACTTTGTAAAAAATTTTAATGGAAAAGGTTTATATACTTTTGAGGATAAATAAGAACCTGCTTTTATTCCTGCACCCATTAAATAAAATGTCTGTGTTGCTTTTCCAACAACACTCGCTTTCTCTTCTATTGTGGTTGCTTGTTCTATCCCTTTTTTTACATTGTAAGCATAAGCACCTGCTAATGTTACTCCTCCAACAATAGCAACACCTTTTCCAACTGAATAAACTTTCGCAGGTAAATATAATTTCCCTGCTGTTCCAGCAGTTTTTATTCCAAAACCTACACCTGTTGCTAATGCTAAAGTTGAACCAAGATTAATTACACCTTTTACATCTTTTGGAACTTGTGCTTCAGCCCAACTCCTTCCTGCTCTTGATATTTTTGTTTGTTCAATTATGTTTGTGATGTCATATGCTTTTGTTCCTTTTTCAACACTAAATCCTTTTACAATTTTTTTATCTCCAACTTCTAAATAAGAAAAAAACTTAGCATCTCTCTTCGGAGAAACAATAATATCTTTAATTTCTTTTCCTGCTGTAAAAGTATCAACAGCAACACTCTTGACACTACTTCCAAATTTTTTATAATCAAAAGGTTTTACTAATGCAGAAACCTCTCCACTCTTTTTTGATACCTCTCTTGGAATATAAACTGTTCCTGATTTTCCAACAGCTTCTTCTCCTCCAATCATATACTCTGCAACCTGAATTGTTCTTTGTGATGCAGATGGAGTTCCTCCTTCTGTTGTAGTTGTAGTAATTCCTAATTCTTCTGATTCTTTTTTTGTAAGAAAAATTCCTCCTCCCTCTGCAATAACTTCTTCTCTCGAGGGCATTGTTGGAATAATGGGTTTAGAAACTTCTTGCTCAATCATTCGTGAAGTTGATAATTCAGCTCCCCCTTCTGTAAATTTAACTTCTCTAATTTCTTCTCCTTTTGGAATTGGTTTTTTAAAAGTATATTTAACAGGAGTTTTTGTTTGAGCGTAAGGATCTCCTTTCTTATCATAAACAATTCTTCCTGTTTCTTTTCCTCCTTTATAAAAAACTTCTTTTTGTGTTTTTCCTTCATCTATTTCTTGAACACTTCCCGTGAATTGAAACTGAGATTCTCTCGCTAACCTTCTGCTCTTTGCTGTATCTGGAACAAACTCTTGATAAACTC
>JAGYOA010000005.1 GCA_018399355.1 Candidatus Woesearchaeota archaeon
AATATTTATAATAATTATAGGAGGAAAATAAAATGCCAAAACCAGAAGAATTTAGCAAACTTAAAATGTATGGAGAAAAAGAGATTTTTGAAAAAAAAGTTGAAGAAGGTTATACAGAAGTAGCTTATGGCGATGGAGGAGATTGGTTTGATGACCAAAGGATAGTAAGTCTTTTTGCTTTTTATCATCCAAATGGTAAGGTAGCAACATATGAACATCCAAAAAGAATGACATTTGATGGACATACAATGAGGAGCAGGCCATTTCAAGCTGAATACAATAAAATAGAATTTCAAATACATTTGCAAGAATTTCAGATAAAACTTGAAAAAAAAGTTGGACTTGAAGAACTTGTTAAAAATTGGGAAGAATAAATCTTTCTTTTTTATTTTTTAATCTGAATTCTTTATTATTATAAATAACAACAACTATATAAATCCATTAATAATCTTTTTTTGCATGGCCAAAACAGCAAAAGAGAAATTTAAAACCTATGGAAATGTATTTGATAATTTTGCTGTTAGAAATCTTTTTGAGCTTTCATCAAAGGGATTTTTTGAAGAAGATTCACTAAGCCCTATTTCAATAGGAAAGGAAGCAAATGTTTTTTCTGCAAAAGGGAAAGACGGCCCTGTTGTTCTAAAGATCTACCGCCTTGAGACTGCTGACTTTAATAGGATGTACAGTTATATAAGGAATGATCCAAGATTCCTTAACCTTAAAAATCAGAGAAGAAAGGTTATATTCGCCTGGGTTCAAAGAGAATACAGGAATCTTTTCAGGGCAAGAGAAGCAAAAATAAGGGTTCCGACACCTTTTGTATTCATGAAAAATATTTTAATAATGGAATTTATAGGAAAAAACCAACCGGCCTTAAAGCTTAAAGACCATATTCCAAAAAACAAGAAGAAATTTTATTTAAAGATAAAGAAATACATTAGGAATTTTTACAAGATAGGATTTGTTCATGGAGACTTATCTGAATTCAATATCTTGAACTTTGATGAAGAGCCTGTGTTTATTGACCTTTCCCATTCAACTATGATAAGGCAGGCAAATTCCATGGAATTGTTGGAAAGAGATGTAAAAAACATATGCAGGTTTTTCAACAAACATAATTTAAAGCTTGATTATAAAAAAGAGCTTAAAGAAATTCTTTCTTAATTTTAAAAAAATAAAAACTTCATTGCATTTCTGCAATGAAGAAAAAAATCTTTGCCTTCAATTTTAAGATTGGGGGTGATTAAAATGAAGGCAAAAGAAAAAAGACACCAAATGGTGACCATTATTGAACGATTTCAATGCCGAGTTCATCATTTACCTCTTGCATATTAACCGCTGTTTCTTCTTCCTGGTGCTTGCCAAGTATCCAAGGTGATTTAACTCCTGTCATTATTGTCATAACACTAAGCTTTCCCTTCATATCTTCGCTGATTCTTGCTCCCCAGATAACATTTGCATCCTGATCCATTGACTCTGTTACAAGCTCTCCAACCCTTGTTACTTCATCAAGAGTCATATCAGGACCTCCTGATATATGTATTAAAGCACCAGTTGCTCCCTTATAGCTTATATCTAACAAGGGGTTGCTCAATGCTGAATGCACTGCTTCTTCCACTCTCTTGTTTGTATTTGATGAGCCAACTCCTATTGCTGCAACATCTCCATTTGTCATAATTGCCTTGACATCTGCATAGTCAAGGTTAACGAGCGAAGGAACAGCTATTGTCTCTACAATTCCTTTTATCATTGTTGCAATAAGCTCATTTGCAACTGCAAAGGCCTGCTTGACTGGAAGGTTCCCTGCAATCTCAACAAGGCGATTATTATCAATAACTATAACAGTATCAGTAACCTCCCTAAGCTGCTGCAGTCCGAACTCTGCTTTGTCTACTCTTGCCCTTTCAATTTTGAAAGGCATAGTTACTGTACCAATTACTATAGAACCTAATTCCCTAGCAACCTTTGCAATAACTGGAGCTGATCCTGTTCCAGTTCCTCCACCCATTCCTGCGCATACAAATGACATATCAACTCCTTTTAATGAATCTTTAATATCCTGAATGGACTCCTTTGCTGCTTCTGAACCTTTTTGTGGAAATCCTCCACATCCCAAGCCTCTTGTTATATCCTTTCCGATCAGTATCTTCCTATCTGCCTCAGTAATATCTAAATGTTGTTGGTCTGTGTTGGCAGCTATAATCTCAGCGCCTTTTATTCCTTTTTTATAAAGCCAAGAAACCATGTTGTTTCCTGCGCCGCCCGATCCAAACACTTTTATGTTGGCCTGGTTCACCTCAATTCCCTGGAAATTCTTGTCTGTTGTGTTGTTTTTTAATGCGTTTTCTACGATGAAGTCCATTTTGTTTTAACCCCCTTTTTTTTGTATGTTTTAAAAACATAGTTTACAATATAAATATTCTAAAACCACAATATTTATATCATAGCTTTGTTTTACCCCTTTTAGAAAAAGTTTAGTTAGTTGCGCCAAAAACACATTAAACTTTTCAGACCAAAAAATATATCAACTCACGATACAACAAGAATAGTTAGTACTTGCGCCAACAAGTACTTATATTAATAACCTAACTTCTATTTAAACATTTTCAACATTAAAAATATACATTGTAGTTATAGTGCTTTGTTTCGTTTGGAAATTAAAAAGATTTTTATACTGCATTATGTTCTTTTTTATCATGGCTTTATACTTTATAGGATTAGGACTTTACGACGAGAAAGATGTCTCAGTAAAAGGAATTGAAGCATTAAGCAAATGCAAAAAAGTGTATTTGGAAAACTATACAAGCGTTTTATCATGCAGCATTAAAGAACTTGAAAAATTTTACAAAAAAAAGATAATTCCTGCTTCAAGAGAAATTGTTGAAAAAAAAGCAGAGACAACAATACTCAAAGATGCTTTAAATAATGACACTGCATTTCTTGTTGTTGGAGACCCTATGTCAGCAACAACCCATATTGACCTTATGATGAGGGCAAAACAAAAAAAAATAAAGTGTTTTGTTATTCATAATGCTTCTGTTTTTTCTGCTGTGGGAATCACTGGCCTGCAGGTTTACAAATTCGGAAAAACAACAAGCATCCCTTTTCCTGAGGAAAAATGGCGTCCTGAAACACCCTATGATGTCATTAAAGAAAACAAGAAAATTGGACTGCACACTTTAGTTCTTCTTGATTTAAGGCCAGAAGAAAAAAGATTTATGACTGTTAATAATGCCTTAAAATACCTTCTTGAAATAGAACAGAAGAGGAAAGAAAAGGTTTTAACAAAAAATACTATTTGTATAGCCTGCGCAAGGCTTGGATCTCAACAACCATGTATAAAATATGGAAAGGTCATAGATCTTATTAAACAAAATTTTGGAAAACCAATGCACTGCTTAATAATCCCTGGAAAGCTTCATTTTGCAGAAAAAGAAGCTATTGAAAGGTTTTAAATTCATAAATGAAACATTGTTTCAAAAATGAAAAGATTTATATATTGCTCTTATATCTTAAATTAAATGGCTGATATGGATATATTAAAGCAGTTGTTTGATAAAAAAATAATAAGGATTCTTGATATTTTCTTAAGTGATAAAAGCAGACAGTTCTACCTAAGAGAAATAAGCCGTGAAGCAAGTGTAAGCCCTGCAACAACTTATCGCATACTTAAAAGGCTTAAGGATGCAGAGATTATAAAAGAAATAAAAGTATCAAAGTTCAAGGTTTATCAGATTCAGGAAAATGAAAAAACAAAAAACCTTTCCAGAGTAATCAAAAGTGAAGTAAGCCCTATAGACTTTTTTGTTAGTGAAGTTAAAAATATCAAAAGCATAGATTCTGTTATTTTGCACGGAAAGAAAACAAGCAAGGGTGCAAGCCTTCTTTTAATAGGAAGAGATGATTCATCAGGCAAGATTGATGAGATTTCAAAAGAGATTGAAAAAAAGCATAATTTCAAGATTGACTTCTTAATAATCTCAGATTTCCAGTTCAGGCAGATGACAAGACTTGGAGTTTACTCAGGAGACAAAAAAGTATTGTGGGAAAAGGAATGAAATCAAAAATTTCAAATTAAAGAAAGATGTTCTGCTAAGTATATATTAAAACATATAAATGTTTAAATATAGTTATGGATATACCCATTAAGTATTGGTGATGGGGGTCCATAATGCAGAACAAAGAGATATTTAACGTATTTTTTAGGGAAAAGCCGGCCATGATGCTGGTTGAGCTGAAAAATGCAAAGAACGAGATATATGCTTCTTCTCTTGCAAAGAACATAGACTGCACTTATTCTCATGTTGTAAAGATACTGCAGGAAATGCAAAAAGCAGGTCTTATAAATTTTGACAAACAGGGAAGGCTAAAACTTTTGAATTTAACAAAGAAAGGCAATGAAGTTGCTGAAAATATTGAAAAAATAAAAAACCTTCTTTAATTTTTATTTTTATATTTTAGCAAGATTTAAATAATCATTATGATTTCTTTTGTAATAGAATTAAAATAATATTTTTAATAAGATGTTTGTTGTAAAAAAAGATAAAAACCAGATAAAATCCCTGCCTGTAAAGGAAATAACCGTAAAGGATGCAAGGAATTTCAGTTCAGATTTAGCTTTAAGTATAGTTAAGCTTCTGGTAAAAAAGCCAATGTACCCCATAGAAATTTCAAAAGAGCTAAAGGTTCATGAGCAGAAAATTTATTACCACATAAAAAACCTGGAAAAATCAGGGATAATAAAGGTTGTAAAAAAAGAGCTCATGCAGGGTGCGGTGGCAAAATATTACACTGTAGAAAAGCCTGCATTTGTTATAAAACTCAAGGAATTTGAGCAGGCCCAGGACATAATCCCGAAAAACACTTCTGAATTCCTTGACCCTTTTATGAAAAATGGTCAGCTTGATGCAATGATCATAGTCGGATCTCCTGACCCGCATGGGCCTGAAAAAGCAAGGTCAAGGGACGGCTATTATGGCATTGATTTTGCATTATTCCTTGGAACCTTCCTTAACTATGTGCCAAGCCTTAATGTAAGATTGGACACAGAGGTAAGAAAAGAGGATTTGCAGAATAATCTTATACTTATGGGTGGACCGGTGGTAAACAGGATAACTAATCAAATAAACAGCAAGCTTCCTATTTTTTTTGATGAAAAAAACCATTGGAGTGTGATGTCTACAATATCAAAAAAAGGTTATCCCAATGATGAAATTGGGTTAATTGTAAATTTTAAAAGCCCTTTTAACAAAAATAAAAGAATAATTCTTGTTGCAGGTAAGCGTTACTCAGGCACAAGGGCAGCCATAATAGCCTTCCTTAAGTATTTCAAGGAAATAGAAAAAGGAAACATTCATAATAACAAGATAAAGGCAAGGGTTGTTGAGGGAATAGACCTTGATTCTGATGGAATAATAGATGATGTTGAGTTTAAGGAGTAACTTTTTTTATTGTTTCATCAAAGGTTTTTCTGGCAATATCAATGAATTCCTCTTCACTTTCAGTGGGTATTACTGCTCCTGCTGCCCCTAAATGTCCTCCTGCCTCGCCATCTGACTTGCTGACAATCTGAGAAATCAGATTCATAAGATTTATGTTTGCTTCTTTATCTGAAATTCTAAGGCTTACTTTTGTTTTTCCATTCAGCAATCTTGCCATTGATAAAATAAAAGTTGTTGTTTGAAATTCGTTTGATAAAGAGATTATAGATGCCAATGTTCCAATCATGGTTGGTCTTATATTATCTTTTGCATTTATTATAATTACTCCTTCTTCTCTTATTATGTCCTCTGAATCCTGGTTCTGTTCATACCATTTCATTGTTTTTACTATCTCTCTTTTGTATTTCTGCATTGTGCTTATTGCCTTTTTCTTTATTTTTTCATCATTAAGGCAGGCACCTATTCCCAATGATGCCTTTCCAAGCCTTCCGCATGCATTAAGCAGTGTTGAAAACTCCTTGGCATCCCTTAAAGCACATTCTTTTTCCTCATTACAGAGGATATAAACATCACAGAATATATCTTCAGGGTTTTTTTCATTAAGCCTTTTCATTATTATTCCCGAAGCGAGTTTTTTTCTTTCTTCATCTGTTAGATGGACAAGCTTTTTCCATTCATTCCCATATTTTGGATTAATTCCAAGCTGCTGCAAAAACTGTATTGCATTGCTTTCAGAGCCAGTGACTCCTGGAATGCAGGGATCATTACAGTACTGCAGCAATTTGTACAAAGGCTTGGTCTGAGCTCCAAAAACTTTAAGGCCTTTTATCACCTTAAGCTTTTTTTGATTAATAGCATCATTCACTATATCCTGGTTAAGTTTTGAAAAGCCATTGTTTGCCTGCATATCTCCAATAGCACCTATAACAGCTATGTGGGCCATATCCTGGTTTTTTGGATTTAACTGTTTTGCAAAAAGATATACAACTCCTGCTCCTGATATCTCACTTGTTCCATCAATATTAAAAAAGTGAGGGTTAACATGGACTATGTTGCTTTTGATGTCTGCATCCTCGGGTTCGTGGTGGTCAAGTATGAATATTTTTTTGTCGTGAAGTATATTTTTTATATCTTCAAGCTTTCCAGAGCCTATGTCTGTAAAGAAAAAGCAGTTGTAGTCTTCTTTTGATATTTCTGAAAGAAACCCTGAATTAAGCTGCTGTGTTATAGAAACAGAGTATCTTCTGTTTTCAAGGTTTAAGGCATGAATTAGTATAGAGCAGGCTGTAATGCCGTCAGCATCAAGGTGAGAAATGATTCTTATTTTCTCATCCCTGCTGACCTCTTTAAATTTCTCAACCGCCTCTTTTATTGAGTGCTTAAAACTATCATACCTCTTCAATTTTACCACAGTCACTATAAATTTACTCTATTAAAAGCCTAATCTTATCAGGATCGTACTTCCATTCATTGTCAAGCTTCTTTGAATTTTTGTAGTATTTCACAAGTTTTCTTATCTTTGCTTCTGTAAGCTCAAGCCCTCTTTTTGAAGGCATGTCATGCTTATTTGTTTCAAGATGCTTTCTTAAGGCAATGCTCCTTTTGATTAAGGCCATAAGATCTTCAGGAATATTTGAAAGAAGGTTTTTTTCCTCAAGTATCTTTGATATTTTTCTTCCGCAAATGCTTTTGATATCTGGAATTCCATAAACATCTCTTAAATAAAGCCCAATCTGGCTTGGTGTTTTTCCTTCTTTGGCTAATTTTGATATAAGAATCTCAAGCTCTTTTGGCTTGTATCTTATCCAGCTTAAATTTGTTTTTTTTGACGGCTTTGTTGAGCCAGACTTTCCTTTACTTCCTGAGTACATTCTTGCCATTTTATTCCTCCTCAAGAGACCTGAACAAGAAAAAGTTCTTGTCTCCAGCATAACCCAGCCTAAACCGGATTATCTCTCGATGCAAAAAAGTAAAACATTCTTATTTAAAAAGCTTTCGGGAATATGCAAAATATTTTTGTGTTTTTAATCAAACCAATTTTCTGCAACAAAATCAGGGTTATAAGCTAGATAATGCCTTATTACTGCAGCTGTATGATAATTCGAAAATTTAGGTGAAAATTTATTTTTTAGATTCTGCAATGTTTTTCCAGAGGCAAGATCCTCATCAAAAAATAATATACTTTTTTCTTTATAATCTGATAAGTATTCTTCATCTGACTCTGAGACTATTGGGTTATTGTCATTTCTCTTAAATTTAGAAAAACGTATAAAATATAAATCCGAATTTATCATATTGGATAAGAGTGTTGCAGGCATTATTGAGCCATGTGCAGATCCAATTATCAAATCAATCTTAGATTCTTTTTTAATATTATCTGCCAAATTCTTTACTCTTTTTGGATAGGATGCCATCCAGGTATATTTGTCTTTTTCAGAAGCATATGTGAGATTATGTAATTCTTTTGGTATTTTTTTCTTGAAATCGTTTAAATATTCAATTGATTTATCTTTTAATGAATAAATACATTTTAATAATAATATTGACTCAAGATACAAATTATGGGATTGCTCTATTTTATCTTTATTATATGCAACAGAATCTTTTTGTGAAAATTCTGCATATTTTCTTGGGTTTAGGACAATTCCATTCTCCATACATATTTTGTAATTAAGAAGCACATTTACTAATCCAGGAGATTTAAAATAAAGATTGTTTCCCTCTTTGGATAGTTCTTTTTTATTTTTTGATATTGTATTTAACTTTTTGAAACTTAGGAGCCTTTTGAATGATTTTTCAATTTCTGGAAATAATTCAATATACTCTATTTTAAAGTCCATTTCAGAAGAAGGTATGTTCTCATTTATAGAAATGAATTCATCTATCATTTAATCTCCAAAAAAGTATAGCCCCGCGCGGATTCGAACCGCGGTCTCAAGCTCCAAAGGCTTGAATGATTGGCCACTACACCACGGGGCTGCAATAAACTAAGAACTATTGGTTGTTTTATAAAATTTTCTTTTATTCGAAAGCTTTAAATGAATTAGTTGCTTCTTTTTTCTTATGCAGCCATTATGCCTTAAATGCAAGGGCCGGGGCTTCTGCGGAAGAAAATTCTGTCCGATATACGCAAAGAGCAATGCGGCCTTTAAAGTCCAGGAAATGCTTGAAAGCAATGATTTCAGCAGCTCAAGCCCTGCACCTTTTGTTGGTCATTATGGTTATCCAGATGTCAATGTGGGGATCTTAAGTCCGGCCAAAGTAGAGGAAAAAGCAGAATTATATGATGCCCCAAAATACTGGGCAGAGCATAATTTTCAAATACCTAGGATAGTTGACTTAAGGTCTGCCCTAATAAACTCAAGGTTCAGGATGAATATAAGGAAAAAGCAAAAATTCCTTGAGCTAAGCCAGGAGATTGGAATGGCCTCAAAACCGGTTGATGTTGAGATTTCTGTCCAGGAAAGGCCGAAATTCAGCTTAAAAATGGATTCATACAATGCTCCAATGGGCCCTAATGCAAAACTGGAAAAAGCAAATATAACCTCTAACCCGAAAATACCGAGGCAGGTTGAAAGGGTTGTTTATGACACTGACTTAAAAGCGCAAAAAGCAATTCTATATCTTCATAAAAAAAATTTTGATGAAAATTTTCTCACAAAGCTTCTCAGCATCGGCAATATAGGAATAAAAAAAGACCGCAAACTAGTTCCGACCAGATGGAGCATAACTGCAACAGACGACATGGTTGCAAAACAGCTTATCTCTGAGATAAAGGATTTCAAAACAGGAGAATACCTTGCATTTTTTGGTTCTTACCTTGGGAATTATTATCTTATCCTGTGTTTTCCAGAGCCATGGAGCTATGAACTTTTTGAAACATACATGCCCAAGACAAGCTGGAATGTTGATGAAAACGTTAATTTCATGACAGATTATGAGCCATATCATGGGAGGAAAACATATGCAGAGAACTGCGCAGGAGGATATTATGCTGCAAGATTGGCAATAGCTGAAAAGCTTGCAAATATGAAAAGACAGTCAGCTGTTCTTGCATTAAGATTTATCACAGGAGATTATGCTGTTCCCTTAGGAGTCTGGGTAGTAAGAGAAGCAGCAAGAAAGGCCATGAACAACAAACCAATAGAATTTTCTTCAAAAGAGCTTATGCTGAAATACACTGAAGCGCTAATAAAAAAGAAATTCGGCTATGATGCAAACAAGATTCTTAAAAACAGCATTATTCTTAAAGAGATGAAAAACCAAAAAAAGCTGAGTAATTTCTTTTAGCAAGGTTTTAGTTGATTATCAACAAAAAACATTATAAATAGTCTATTTGTTGATTATCAACAAAAGAAACAAAAGGTATTAAATGTTGATTATCAACAAAAGCAGAATAATTTAATAGATATGATATTATTAAAAGAAATGACTAATTAATCTTCTTTTTGAATGATTCAAGCTCATTAAGAAATCTTTTAACTGTTTTTACAAGATGCTCTGGCTGCGTCTTAAGGATTTCAGTGGATTTTGCGATTACATCTCCTTGAAATTCTTCTTTTGAATTAAGTTCTAATTCGGACTTTTCAACTGGTTTTTTCTTTTTCACTGCTTTTTTTGCCTTTTTCCATTTAATGAATATCTCCTCTACTCTTGCAGGAATCTGTTTTTCATTAACCTTAAGAAGTTTTGAAAGCTCATCCAATGTTTCCTTTGTTTTTCCAACCTCTTTTTCTGCTTTTTTGCCCGCAACAAATTCTATCCTTACAACACCATCTTGTATTTTTATTGAACGCAGTATCTTTATTTTTCCAATTTCAGATGTATTTTTCAAGTGCGTTCCTGCGCATGCCTCGACATCCAATCCTTGTATTTCAACAATTCTTATTATCTTTCCGGGAACTGCTCCTCCCTGATAAATATTCATTCCATATTTTTTCTCTGCTTCGCTCCTAGGCATAAAGCTTGTTTTTATTGGTATCTTTTTATTAACTATATCATTTGCAAGTTTTTCAATTTTTTTAAGTTCATTATTTGAAATGCTTTGATAGTGGGTTAAATCAAGATGTGCTTTTTCAACTGTTTTTTTAGCTCCTGCCTGGTTTACATGCTGGCCTAAGACCTCTCTTGCTGCTTCATTTATGATGTGTGTTGCAGTATGATGATGAGTAAGCTGCATTCTTCTTTCAATATCTATCTCTCCTTTAATCTCCTCTCCCTCTTTAAAACCTGGTTTTTCAGAAACAATATGAACAATAACATTTCCCTGCTTGGAAACATCAACAACCTGAACTGAATTTATTTTTCCGTTGTCGTGATCTTGTCCTCCTGAAGTTGGATAAAACGCTGTTTTATCTAAAATAACATTCTTATCAATTACTTTCAGAACTTTTGCATTAAATTCTGTTTTTTTGTAATCATCAAAATAAAGTGCTTCTGTCTCAGGAATATCTTTTAAGTCTAATTCTTTTTTCTTTTCTTTAATTTTTTTCTCTTTTTTAGTGTACAATTCTGATATTTTTGAATAGAAATTATCCGGAACCTTTACCTGTTTCCCGAGCTTTAATGCTTCTTCTTTAATAATCTCAGGGTCAATTCCCTGGCTGTCATAAAGCTGCAGAAGATTTTCATCTGTTATTTTTCCTTTTATTAACTTTTCAATTATCTTTTTTGATTTTTCTTTAGTATTTTCATATTTCTCTTTTTCAACTTCGATAATTTTTTTAACAGAATTAATGTTTTTGCTTAGTTCTGGAAACTCATCTTTCAACTCTTCTGCATGCCATTTGCAGACTTCTGCAAGATCAATATCCCAATTGTATTTATCAATAAAGGAAAAAGATCGGCGTACAAGCATCCTTAGGTTATATCCCCCACCAACATTTGAAGGTAGTGCTCCATCGCTTAATGCAATCAATAAACCGCGTGCATGTTCTGCAATTGAGTAAAGCGCTGCCATAGGAAGGACAACTTTTTTTAGTTCATCAATACTTAATCCTACTTTTTCAGCAACAACTTTCCATGTCTTGTTTATATCTTCCACTTCATCTATATTCAGGAATCCTGCATAAGGAACATATTTTTTAATTATCTCTTTGTTGTATTTTATATTTGTTTTTTCAATAAGCTTCTTCATAACATATGGAAATGTTGCATCATATATTGTTGGAGTGCCCTGACTGAACCATGCGCAGCGTTCCATTCCCATTCCCATATCCAAAACTTTCAATGAAAGCTCTTTTGGCTCATCCTCTGTCTGCTCATAGAGCATATAAACCTGGTTTCCAAGTTCTACACCGCGGCAGAAGTATTCCATGCAAGGCCCAAAATTTCCTCCGCCGGCCCATGCATCTTCATGAAAAGTAATCTCTGAATCAGGAATTCCCAATCCTTCATTAATCCATTTTTTTATATGTCTAAAAACCTTGTTCTGGTCCCATTCATCAGGAGGAACGAACATATGCTGGCCTATCATGTTAAAGCAAGTCATATGGCTGCCTGTTATTCCTACATTGTCAATATCACCAAACCTTAAGCAAAACTGAGGAACAACTAATGGATTAGCAGGAGGGCTGACTTCCCCTGAAACAACATATGGCTGGAAATCAGTTATGCTTGCAATAACAAAATCCATGTCAGAGCGCCATCTTGCAACAACAGGATAACGCTTTATTGGAGTATAACCTAAATCTTTAAACATCTTTGAGAATTTTTGCCAAACACCAAGGTAACTTAGTTTTTCCTTACAGGGATTATCTTCAAAAAATCTAAAGCCGCCAGAGCATGCAGGGTCACCGCAAAACTTTCTGTTTTTGTCTGTTGACCAAAAATATTTGCCGCATTTTTCGCATTCATGCCTTGTAAAACCCTCTTTTTTAAGAACCTCAGTAGCATAATATTTATCAGGTTCTTCACTTGCAACCTTCCTGAACCATTTCTTTGCTTCTTTGTCTGTTAGCATGAACAACTATTTTTTTGTATATTATTTAAACCTTTTTATTGAATAGTTAGAACTAAGCCTATCAAGTCATCAGCAGTGTAATAAAATCGTTGTATAAAACATATCATCTTATGTGCCTTGTGCTGCATTCAACGCAGTAAACACGTATGTTCCCGTCATTGTCTAAAAAAAGCTTACAATCCTCAGCAGACGAAATCAATTTGCCGCAAGACTCGCATTGGTCGTACATTTTACCCCATAAAGATATTGATTTTCAAACTTATAAACCTTTTCATTTTTTAGGTTAGGGTTTTTATTTTAATGCGAACGAAGTGAGCGAGTCCGGCTTTATGCCGGACCTGTGTACCAGCTTAGCAAGAAGCTGTAGTGGGCCCACCCGGACTTTCATCAGCCTGCGAGCGCTAGCGAGCTTGGTGGGCTTGAATTTTTAATTCAATGCCCGCCCTTGCGTGCCAGCTGAGCGTAACCAGCTGTTTTGAACCGGGGACATCCACCCTGTGAAGGTGGCGTCATAGCCGCTAGACCATGAGCCCATGATTATAAAAAATTGTTTTTTCCTCTAAGCTTCTCTATCTCGTTATGACTTTTTTTAATCCTTTCAGCATAATCTTCTCCAAGCTCTTTCCTGTATCTCTCAATAACCTCATTTATGTTTCCTATTCTTTCGCCAAAAACAAGGTTATCAGCATAAGTTATTATTTTTTGCTCTTTTGTTTCAGGAACAAGATTCTTTAAAGGAAGGTCAAGCTTTTGCTGTTTTATATCTTTTATTGTTATTCCAACGCCAACGTGCCTTTCTGCTATTTCTGCATATTCAGGAAGGTTTTCTTTTCTTAAAATTTCTCCTCCAACAACACCATGCCTTATTGAATCTTTCTTATTACACTTAAACCTTCCAATATCATGAAGCAAGGATCCTATTTTTATAATATTTAAATTAATATTATGTTCTTTCTTAACATCTTCAGCAATACTTAATGCTGCCTTTTGGACTGCTTTAGAATGGTTTAATACTGTATTAAAGCTTTCTTCACTATTAGAATATTTCTTTAAGAGTTTGATTGCCTGCTCTTCTGTTATATTTTTCATAAGAAAACAAGAAAAAATGATTCAATAAAAAACTTTCTAAATAAAAAAAAGGCTCCCTTGTGGGTTTGGGGGGTAGTCCAAGAATAAGGCAGGGAGCCTTAATTGAATGTGATTTTTGATTGTCTTGGCGGCTTTTTTACTTCTTCCATCCACATTGCGCCAATGTTTGTCATCTCTTTCTGGAATTGATCTGAAAGCTTGTATGTCTTTTTGTAAAGGTTGTAGTTTATTATGCCCATGCTTTTCATAGGAGTTAATATTCTGTCGTAAAACTGCCTTTTGTTGTATGAAAGCTTGACCTTTTTTCCCTTAAAAGATGGGTCTTCTATCTCTGCGACGAGTTCTCCATCATGCAGCTTTGTTGCAAAAAGCGACATTTCGGATTTGCCTATCTCACCGCCGTTTTCTTTTATGTGGTTGATAAGCAGTTTAGCAACTACTATTTGCTGCTTGGTGGCAAATATCACCTCAAAAATATCCTCTGGAATATTAAACAAGTCAAATAATATGACCATTTGGAAAGTAATATATCATACTAGTATATAAATGTTACGTTTTTGTATACTGGAGTAGTTTTTATAACATTTATTTTTCAGAGAAAAAATTATCTATCTGTGTAGTGTAATCCTTTGTAACCTTGATATCCCAGTCAGAAGGAAAACATTTTGAATACATTGGCCATACATATCTCTGGTCGAGAAATATAAGGATTCCCCTGTCCTTTGATGACCTTATGCAGCGCCCTGCGCTTTGCAATGCCTTGTTAAATGCAGGAAAGATGTATCCGTATTCCATTCCCTTGCCAAACTTGTTGTTATAATAATTTATTAATGCTTTTGCTTCCAGATCTGGTTTCGGCAAAGGTATTCCAACAACAACAACTGACTTTAAAACTCCAGGCAAGTCAATTCCCTCGCCAAAAGACCCTGATGTAACGCTTAGCAGGCATGCTCCATCTTTTTTATATTCCTTAAATCTTTCGAGCATTTCTTCTTTTTCCTGTTTTGTTAAGTTGGATTTTTCAAGGAATGTTGTTTTTTTACATAGTTTTGAGAAATAATGATTCACCATATCCCTCACTTTATAGCTTGGAAAAAATAATGCAGAGCTTCCCGGTACATCATTTACTATGTCTGCGCATATTCTTGCCATTCTTCTAAACTGACTGTCGCTTCTCATTGAATATTTGGTTGTAGTTTCAGGAATAATAAGAGTAAGTTTGTTTTTATCAGGAAATGGACTCTTGTATGTTTTCTCAATTGAGTTTTTTGGAAAGCTTAAAAGGTCCTTGTACATATCAGTAGGCGTTAATGTGCCTGACATTATTATTGATGAGTAGGCATTATCAAGAACGTCCTTTGTAACCAATGAAGGATCAAGGCACCTATATGAAAGTATAACTGATTTATATGTTTTTTCTATTATCCTTACAAAACCATTGTCATCTCCTTTCCATGCAGAAAGAAATTTTGAAAGAGAGCCGATGTTACTTTGCTTTTTTGTCTCCCTAACAGCATCTCCGATAAACTCAAAATCAGAGATAATTTCATCATAATCACCTATTTGATTTACTTTATTGATAAAATCTTCTTTTTCAATTAGTTTCTCTTCACCAATACCCAAGTCTTTTGTAAAATTCTCAAGAATATTCCTTATTTCAGTTATGATATTTCCTGCTTCGCTGTATTTGAATTTTTTTGCCTCGCTTGCAGACCTTCTTAACATTACTGTTGAAAGTCTTGATGTCATTAAATCTCGGACTCTTGAAGCAAGGTTATGTCCTTCATCTATTATTATAATTGATTTTTCCAGCTCTTTGTTTGTTTTACTGAAAAAGCTTTGCCTTATATCAGGATGGAACAAGTAATAATAATCAGTTATTATCACATTTGCTTTTTTTGCAAGTTCTGTTGACATTTCATAAGCGCAAAGCTTGTTTAAAGAGCATATCTCCTTTACCTTTTCCATGTTGCATGGAGACTGGTGTTTTATCTCAGAAAAAACTTTATTGGCCTTAATGCTTAGCTTGGACTTGTTTTTTGTATTTGAATAAAACTCGCACTTGTTGTCTTCTTTCATTGTCTTGCAGTATTCAATAAAGTCATTGTTGTAAAGATTTTCAACTCCTGGGACAAGACACATCCATTTCTTTCCGATTATGTCTGCAACCAGTATTTCTTTGCTGTGTTTTTCTTTTATTTTTTTTAAGGTATTCACTGCTATAAGATGCTGTGTGTGTCTGTTTGTAAGAAAGAATACTGTTAAATCATTTTTCAGTGCATATGACAAACAAGGTGCAAGAACCCCTGCTGTTTTTCCTATTCCTGTTGGGGCATGTATCACCATGCTTTTTTTGTTTCTGACTGCATCTTTTACATCCATAACCATTGAATCTTGTATTTTTCTGACAGCTGAATGGGGAAATAAAAGCTCTGTTAGTTCATCTTTTGCTATCATCAAAAAAAAGAAAAATCCTTTCTATATAAATCTTTATTGAAATAAAAACATTATTTTCCGGATTCAATATTATTTATACAATTGTAAAATAACCTTCCTATTATATATAATAATTTATTTACTTTATAGTAGTCAATTTAGAAAACTTTATAAACAAAAAGCTATGTACTATATAGAAGATGGGCAATGCCACTAAAATAAAAGAAAGATCTATTGAAGATCTGCTAAATGATAAAAAGAATCTTAGGAATATAGGTCTCGACCTTGCTAGATTGGGCAGAAGAATTAATCCGAACAATGTTATTAATGAGATAATTTATAAAGATAATTCAACAATAAAAGATGCAAAAAATCTACCTGCTTACAGAAACAACCAAATATTAAAAAAGGGTAGAAGAAAAAAAACATTGGATTTGTTTCTTGAAAAGTATGGCAAGGAAAAAAAAGAGAAACTCAAGGATATTAATAATACTCTTATATCTAAGGTGTTTGGCAAAGATTACATAGAGATATTTAATTATTCACAGCGAAAACTAAACCAGACAAAAAAGCAGAGAATAGGCGGAGAAAAATTAAAGGATGCTTATATCTTTGTACATACATACAGAACCGTTGAAATATTAAAAGAATTTGGAGCTAATGACTACCAAATGAGGCTAGGTTTTCTGCATGATATAGTTGAAGATCTTAGAGACTGGAGAATAAAAAAAAGGAATAAGCTCATAGAAGAATATGATAAGATAAAAAACACATATAAAAACAAACCAGATAAAAAGACAGAAATATTAGCTCAAGAAATAAAAAGATTAGATAATGAAATAAAATCTGCGCCTGAATATGATGAAATATATAATCTTCTTCTGAAATCATATAAGTCAGAAGGAAAAGAAAAAATAAGTGAGCAAGAGGCGAAGTTAACAAAATATCATGTTAGGTTACTTACAAGACGTGTTAATGAACCATATAAGAGGTATGCAAAAAGATTATGTAATGGATGTTTCAAAGATAATGCAAAAAATAAGATAAAAAGTTTGACACTTAATGAAGAAGAGGAAAAGAGATTTTATTTTTCTCCTGTTGTTGTAAAACTTGCTGACTCTATTGATAATACAAGAAGGGTCAGAGAAGGAGATATATCTGACAGAATCAGCAGGCTTTATCATAATCTTTATTTTTTAAGAGAAGTAAACAATCTTATCTACCATTCAAAAGATAATATGCTTATAAAGTTAAGGTATGAATTAATAAAGGGATCAAAGGAAGAGATAGAAAATAACATAAGAGATTTTGAAAAAGAGAAAGACCCAACTGTTGAAAGCAAATTAGAAGTTTTTAAAGAATTAAAAAGGAAATACAATAGATTTAATATAACAGAAAATTCTTTTAAAGAATACAAAAATTAGATATGTTTATTCCGTATTATTTCTTGAATTTCTTTTTTAATTTTTCTGCTATGCTCTGTCCTTTCTGACCTATAAAATCAGCGGCCTTTCCTGCAGCGTTTCCTGTTGCTTTTTGGCCCTGTTTGACATACCTTTCTGTGATTAAGCTGTAGTCACGCATAACAGCTGCTGAATCTCCAACCCTGTTTCCATATTTTTCAAGGAAAGCAACAGTTGTAAGAGGAAACCTTTGAGGAGGTTTTGGAGCTTCGTGATAATAACCAATAGTTATGATTGCCTGGGGCCTTATATAATCAGGGATTCCTAAAACCCTTGATACAACATTTTCATCAAATGCGCCTACCCAGCATGTTCCCAACCCTAGAGAGTTTGCAGCAAGCATCATATTTTCAATAGAAGCAGCGCAGTTTTGTATTGAGTAAAGGCGTTCCCCTCTTATTCCGTAAAAGCCTATGCTTTTTTTAACCTCGGAACAAACAACTATGTGAATAGGGGCTTTTGACATCCAGTACTGCCTTAAGCATGCATCTGCAATGGCTTTTCTGCTTCCTTCATCCTTAACAACCACAAACTTAACATCTTGTATATTCCCAGAACTTGGAGCAAACCTTCCTGTATCAAGAATTGTTCCTATTTTATCCCATTCAACAGGAACATCAAGGTAGTTTCTTACGCTTCTTCGTGTCATGATACATTCTATTGCGTCCATATCTCTTAATATTAGCTTTATATTAATAAAATTATCGTTTATTTCAAAAATTATTTAAATCAAGTTGAATTATTTTAAAATATGAAATATTCTGAATTAGTGGAGGTATATGAAGACCTTAACTCCACAACAAAGAGGCTTGAAAAGACTTACAAAATCTCAGAATTACTGAAAAAGACCCCAAAACATGATCTTTCAGAGATAATACTTCTCTTGCAGGGAAAGGTTTTTCCTGCATGGGATGAAAGGAAGATTGGAGTCGCCTCAAAAACAGTCCTTAAGGCAATAAGTGTTGCAACAGGCATTACAAACAAAGAAATAGAAAATGATTGGAGAAAAACAGGAGATTTAGGAAAAACAGCAGAAAATCTTGTAAAACAAAAAAAACAGTCAACCCTTTTCTCAAGCGAATTAGAGGTAAAAAAGGTTTTTGAAAATCTTAGAAAACTTGCAACTCTGGAAGGGCTTGGTTCAGTTGACCAAAAAATCAGCCTAATATCAGAGCTTTTAACATCTGCAAAACCAATTGAAGCAAAGTATATTGTAAAGAATGTCCTTGATGAGCTAAGGTTAGGTGTTGGAGCCGGCTCTCTAAGGGATTCAATCACCTGGGCCTTTTTTCCAAAAGTAGTTGGAATATTCTTTAAATGCGGAAAATGCAAAAAATACATGCCAAAAACAAAAAAATGCCTTGAGTGCGGAAATAAAATAGAACCTAACTTCAAAAATGAGATTGAGAATTTTAATGAGAAAAATACTCTTGATGCAAACAGTATAGAGGATATTGAAAAAGCAGAACTAAAAAAATATGATTTTGTTTTTTCTGAAGATGAAAATACTGCAAGAAAGATTTACAATTATTTTATTAATTCTGTTCAGGAAGCATATGATGTATCAAATGATTTTGCTGTAGTTGCAGAAGCAGCAAAAGAAAACTTAATGAAAGGACTGGAAAATATAAGCCTCAGTCCTGGAAGGCCTGTAAAAGTCATGTTGGCACTTAAGGTAAAAGATGTAAAAGAGGCCTTTGAAAGGGTTGGAAAACCAGCCGAAATTGAGTATAAATTAGACGGATTCAGGCTTCAGGTGCATAAAAAAAACAAAGAAGTAAGGCTGTTTACAAGGCGCCTTGAAGATGTAACAAAACAGTTTCCTGAAGTAGTTGAATATGTTAATAAGTATGTTAATGGAGATTCTTTTATTCTTGACTCAGAGGCAGTCGGATTCAGCCCGAAAACAAAAAAATATCTTCCTTTCCAAAGCATCTCACAGCGCATAAAGAGAAAGTATGATATTGAAAGCATGGCAAAAAAGTTTCCAGTTGAGCTTAATGTCTTTGATGTAATTTATTACAACAAAGAAAGTATGGTAAAGACTCCTTTTAACAAGAGAAGGGAACTAGCTGAAAAGATAATCAATCAAAGTGAGAGGAAGATTGTATTTGTTAAAAACCTCGTGACATCAGATGAAAAAAAGGCAGTTAATTTTTACAATGAATCATTAAACCAAGGCAATGAAGGAGTGATGTTCAAAAAATTAGACAGCCCATACAAACCCGGGGCAAGGGTTGGTCATATGGTAAAATATAAACCGGTTATGGACACACTTGACCTGGTTATTGTTGCTGCAGAATGGGGTGAGGGAAAGCGCTCAAACTGGCTCAGCTCATTTACGCTTGCATGCATTGATGAAGATAATAACCTTCTTGAAATTGGAAAAGTGGGCACTGGAATAAAGGAAAAAGCAGACCTTGGAGTATCATTTCAGCAGCTTACAGAAGAGCTAAGGCCAATAATAACAAGCCATTCCGGACGGGAAGTCAGGGTAAAGCCGCAGGTAGTTGTGGAAGTAAGCTATGAAGAAATTCAAAAAAGCTCAACTTACAGCTCAGGATATGCCCTGAGATTTCCAAGGGTCATAAAATTAAGACAGGAAAGATCTCCTGAAGAATGCAGCACCCTTAATATGGTTAATGAGTATTACAAGGGCCAAAGGCACAGAAATTAATGAAAAATTTTAAAAAATATCGTCGCTGTATTTCTAAAAAAGAAAGGTTAATAAACAAGTTTTTACATTAATCAAAAATTCAATCTAAAGAGGTGGGCACCTAATGGCTAAGAAGAAAGCAAAGAAAGCACCAAAGAAGAAATAAGATTATCTAAGCAAAATTAATTCAGATTATATTTCTTTTTTTATATTTTCAACAAACTTGCTAAAATCTTCTTTTTTTATGCAGGCTCCGCATGCGTGCTCATGTCCTCCTCCATATCCGTTAACATTCAATAAAGCTTTTTCAACTATTTTTGAAACAGAAATATTTTTTGATGCCCTAAGGCTGCATTTCATCTCTCCATCTTTTTCCCTTGCAACAATAGTAAGTTTTTTTGGAAACCTGTAAAGAAGCTCATTTGACAAATCACCTGTAAAACTCATCTTATTTGAGTATGTAAAAAGAAGTATCTTGCTTTTGTTTTTTGATTTTATTGCATCATCTAAAAGTTTGTTGTAATTTTCCTCTATTTTTTTGTACCTTTTAATTATGAATGCTGCCTGGGCTGTCTTCCCTTCGAGAAGCTCGTATGGGTCTTTTATCCTAGTCAATATTTTAACGCATTTCATAACCTCTGATGTTTTTCCCTTTAATATGAACGAGAAAATTCTTATAATCTCTCCAAGTTTTGTCTCATATAATGCCTTCTCCGGCTTTTTTATTTTATTAAGTAGTAAATCAGGATAATTCTCGGAAAATTCTTTTTTGAAATCAGGAAGATACCAGTCGCCAACTGAACCGCACATTGCTATCCACAAGTCCTGCTTTACAACACGGTAGCATATGCAGGATGTCGGCTCTCCAAAGCCATTATCCCTTGAGTTAAAGTATTTTGTTCCTGTGTTTTCCTTTATTTCGTGATGGTCAACCCAAATGATCGGAACATCAATTTTTTCAATGAAATCAGGATTTACCATAGGCTTGTCAAGTATAAAAATCTTATCAGGTTTATAGTCTTCAACTGTTTTCAGAAACATCGGCTTTAGTTCTGGGCTGCTCTTAACAACAACGCCTTTTCCTTCTTTTACATATCTGTAAAAAAGTAAAAATGAGCATAAACCGTCTGGATCATCATCAAAAAAGAACATCGGTCTCCTGCAGTTATCAAGTTCCTGCCTTATCTTTTCATAATCTTTCTCAGTAAGCATAAAAAAAAGAAAATAGGTTTATTAATAAAATTTTCTAATTTTAGTCTTTAAAAGTAATAGTATTACTTGGCCTCTTAACTTTTACAATTTCAATTCTTGCTTCTTTAAGAAAGTTTCTTGCATCTTCATCTGCATAGTCATGATAACTTACAACTTTTTTTATCCCTGCATTTACTATCATTTTTGCGCAGATCATGCAGGGTGTATGTGTACAGTATAAAGTTGAACCATATATGTTTGTTCCATGGACTCCTGCCTGTATTATTGCATTTTGCTCTGCATGAATTGCCCTGCATACTTCATGCCTTGTTCCTGACTCAATTCCAAGCTCATTCCTCAAACAGCCTAGCTCTGTACAGTCTTTCATCCCTTTTGCAGCCCCGTTATATCCAGTGGTTAAAGCCCTCTTCTCTTTTACTATGACTGCTCCTACATGATGTCTTAAACAAGTACTTCTCTCAGCAACCAGGGATGCCATTTTCATGAAATACTCGTCCCATGTTGGCCTCTTATATTCAGTCTTTTCTGATTCCATCTAAAACATCCTCCACTTTCTTATAAAGCTCTTCAATAGTGCTTTCATTTATTATTGTAAAATCTGCCATTGCTATTGGGCCACCCTTGTCTGAGTTTTCAATTTCTGCATAATCCCTAGATTTTGCCTGCTCATAAGTCATTGGCCTATTTTTTAAGTTTTTATCTTCCTTATCTATATTTCTATTGACTAACCTATCATATCTTACATTTGGTGATGTGTAGACTGCAACTACAATCAGTTTATCCTGGAATTTTTCTTTTAATATTTTATATTCTGCCCAACTGTAAAGCCCATCAACAACAACATTCCCCTCTCTAATCAATTTTTCAATTTTAGGCAGGTTGAGTATTGCATAACCTCCCATACCATTTTCTTTTCTTATGTTTTCCCTTATTTTCCTTTCATTTTCCTCAGTAGGCTCTAGATTTTTCTCTTTTATTATATCCATAGTAATCTGGCCAAACCTTAAATAATTAAAATTATTCTTCGCCAAGTAATCAGAAACAATGCTTTTTCCTGAGCCAGTCATTCCAACCAAAGCTATTATTTTATTCATTTATTATCACCTAAGCCCTTACCTCAACTTTATCAAAATAAGGCATTGCTGCTTTTTTCATTTCTTCAAGCTCTCCATCCTCAAAAGGCCTTATTCTCTCAAACTTCTCATCAACAAGCTTGCCCTCTCTTGGAATAAAATTCTGTATATAATATTTTTTTGGTTTTTCAGCTAATTTATTAATCCATTTACCTATTTTTTTGATTTTTTCAGAATCATGATACCCTCTTATCACTGTTGTCCTGAATTCATAGTCTCTTCCTGAACCAGATATTATTTTTATGGTTTCCTCAATATTTGTTATATCCACTTCAACTCCCGCAAGAATGCCGTAGTCATCTTTATCTGATTTTATATCCATTGCAATAAAGTCAACAACGTTGCTATCAATAAGTTGTTTAAGGTGCTCAGGGAAAGAGCCGTTGGTATCCACCTTCACCAAAAACCCCTTATTTTTTATTTTTTCAATAAGTTCTTTCAAATCAGGATTCATAAGGGGTTCACCTCCTGTGATACATACTCCTTCAAGATATTTTTTTCTTTTATCCAAAAAATTAAGAATGTCTTTTTCGCTGTAAATCCCTTTCTGCCCATTTGAAAAAACAAGCTCAGGATTATGACAAAAACCACATTTGAAATCACATCCGGAAAGAAAAATAGTACATGCTATCTTTCCTGGATAATCAATCAAAGTTAATTTTTGCAATCCTGATATTTTCATTTTATGATTTTAAACCTCTCCTACCTCAAAATTTTTTCTATCTTTGAATTCCTCTGATTTGCCTTCATTCCACTGCTCAACAGGCCTCAAGTAGCCAACAACTCTTGAATAAACTTCGCATTTTGTTTTCATTTTACAACCTCCTTTATTTTTTTAAATTCCTCATCAGATATCAACTCGCACTTTGGACAGTATTCGTGTTCCCCTGGAATATATCCGTGAATAGGGCATATTGAAAATGTTGGTGATATAGTAAAATAGGGCAGCCTAAAATTTTCAGCAATTGCCTTTACTAATTTTTTTACTCCTTCCTTCTCTAGTTTTTCCCCTATAAAAGAGTGAAACACTGTGCCTCCTGTATACTTCACTTGCAGTGGATCTTGCAGCTCCAAGGCATAAAACAAGTCATCTGTAAAATTCACAGGAAGTTGGCTGGAGTTAGTATAGTATGGCTTAGCCCCTTTTTTATAACTCTCCTCGTTTGCAACCCTAATTTTTCCAAACCTTTTTTTGTCTCCTCTTGCAAATCTGTAAGTTGTTCCCTCAGCTGGTGTTGCCTCTAAGTTGTATATGCTTCCTGTTTCTTTTTGGTATTCCTGAATAATATCTCTCATGAAATCAAGAATTTTTAAGGCAAATTTTCTTCCTTTTTCTGTTGTGATATCTTCACCTGGAATAAAGTTGGTAATTGCCTCATTCATTCCTAATAAACCAATTGTGCAAAAATGATTTTTCCAGTACTCTCCGAAGCCCTGGTAAACGCTTCTTAAATAAAACTTAGAGTAAGGATATAGTCCTTTTTTGGTAAAATTTTCCAATGCCTTTCTTTTTATTTCCAGACTTTCTTTTGCAAGGTCCATAAGCTCTTCAAGCTTTTCAAAAAATTCCTCTTCATTTACAGATGTAAAACCTAGCCTTGGAAGATTTATTGTAACAACCCCTATGCTTCCTGTTAATGGATTTGAGCCAAACAATCCCCCTCCTCTTTTCCTTAATTCGGTCTGGTCAAGCCTTAATCTGCAGCACATGCTTCTTGCGTCCTCTGGATTCATGTCTGAGTTTATAAAATTAGAAAAATAAGGTATCCCATATTTTGCAGTCATTTCCCATATGGGGTCATATTCAGGATTGTCCCAGTCAAAATCCTTTGTTATATTATATGTTGGAATGGGAAATGTAAAGATTCTTCCTAAAGCATCGCCTTCACACATTATCTCAGCGAATGCCCTGTTTATCATTTTCATTTCATTCTGAAAATCACCATATGTTTCTTCTTGTGGTTTCCCACCTACAATAACTGGCTCATTTTTCATATAACTCGGAACAGTAAGGTCAAGGGTTATATTTGTAAATGGAGTCTGAAAACCAACTCTTGTTGGAACAGCCATGTTAAAGCAGAACTCCTGCATGCATTGCTTAACCTGCTTATAATTGAGATTATCATATTTTATAAAAGGAGCAAGCAATGTATCAAAATTGGAGAATGCCTGAGCTCCTGCAGTCTCACCCTGTAATGTATAAAAGAAGTTGACAATCTGGCCAAGTGCTGTTTTCAAATGCTTTGCAGGCCCGCACTCGACCTTTCCAGGAACGCCCTTGAACCCTGTTAATAAAAGGTCTTTAAGGTCCCAGCCAACGCAATAAGCCCCTAATGTGCCAAGGTCATGGATGTGTATCTTTCCAGTAATGTGTGCTTTTCTTATGGCCTCAGGATAAATTCTGTTAAGCCAGTAATTCTTTATTATTTTTTCAACAATATAATTATTGAGTCCCTGTAATGAGAAGCCCATGTTTGAATTTTCTTTTACAGCCCAGTCACGCTCTCCAACATAATCCTCAACAACCTCTATTGTGTCAAATATTGCCTTAACATCTCTTAATTCCTGATGGCTTTTTCTGTAAAGGATGTATGCCTTGGCTGTTTTCGCATGCCCTTCCTCAATAAGAATTTTTTCAACAATGTCCTGGATTTCCTCAACTTGAGGGATCTTTTTTTCAAATTTTTTATTTAGATAATCAACAATATTTTCAGTGAGTTCTTTTGCCTTGGTTTTGTCTTTTCCGCCAACTGACTTAGCAGCATTCCATATTGCATTTGCAATCTTTTCTTTTTTGAACTTAACAACTCTACCATCTCTTTTTCTTACTTTTGACACCATTTTCAACTAATCCCTCTTATTTTTGTTTAACCTCTTCAAAGGAGTGTTTATATCCTTGAAAAGGTCGCTAAAATCTGTTATATCTTGAAAATCCTTGTAAACAGATGCAAATCTTACATATGCAACCTTATCAAGCCTTTTCAATTGGTTCATAGCTAATTTTCCTATGACTGTGCTGTTGACTTCCTTTCCCTTCCTTCTTAAATTTTCCTCGATACAATTAACAATCTTCTCTATTTTTTCCCTGCTTATGGGCCTTTTTTCACATGCTTTTACAATCCCATCCATAAGCTTTTTCCTGTCATAATCCTCTCTTCTGTTATCTTTTTTGACAACTATTATTTCTATTTCAGGCCTTTCATATGTTGTAAATCTTCTGTTGCATTTAAGGCACTCTCTTCTTCTTCTTATAGTGCCATCTTCAATATTGCGCTTGTTTGTTACCTTTGTGTCTGTGCTGCTGCAGTATGGGCATTTCATTTGCTTTTTACGGTTTTATTAAACCCTTGATTGGATTTTTAGGTTTTATTAGGCCTTTTCTGTTTTTTGTTATTTCACAGTAAATACAATATATTGCATATTAAGAGTTCAAAAGATACAATCTGTTGTATCCAAGGTTATCTTAAAATTATAACTCTTATTTAAAGATTTCTGTAATAAGAAATATATAATTTGAAACTTTAAAACAAAAATAGATGTTTTTATATAATTAAATTAATTTTTTAATATTGATCTTCGTTTCTTGTTGTTTTGTTTTTATTAAATCTGCCTTTGTTACAGGCCTTGTGGGAACAAATGGGCATTTTATATTTTTAGCTAAATTGTAAGTTTCTATTTCTTTGGCTATGCTTACTATTTCTTCCTTATCAAGGCAAAGCAAAGGCCTCAGCACTGGAATTTCAACTGCCTCTTCAAGGACTGCAAGATTATCCAAAGTCTGGGAAGCCACCTGACCAAGATTTTCTCCTGTTACAATAAATTTAGCATTTTCTTTTTCTGCTATTTTTTCAGCAATCCTGTACATCATCCTTTTGCATAATATGCATGTATATTTTGGATGAGTGTTGTTTTTTATCTGGCTTAAAATATTCTTATGATCAATATAATGGACTTTTTTTATTCCAATCTTTTTTGCTATTATTTCAATATCTTTATGATCGGTTGTAAAAAAATTAACACCAATCAGCTCTAGGACTTTCTCCTGCATTAAATAAGCTGCAACAGGGCTGTCTATGCCATAACTCAAAAGAATAACTGCTTTCATGTATAAAGGGGTTACAACAAGGTATAAAAAGCTTTTGAGGATTTATTCAATTTTTTAATTTATTGATAATACTGATTATTAAGGGTGCCACTTATCATAAATAGCTTATGCCTTTTAAATATTTATCTAAATCAATCAAAACCTTTAAAAGTTCCGGCCTTATCTTTAAAATTATGGTGCTTTATATTTACTCAAATATTATTGGAAGCTTTGTATTTAATACTAACCTTAGAATAATAGACAGGGTTTTGTTTAATGAAAATAACATAGTTAAGAATGCAGAAAAGCTTGAAAATGATGAATGGCTTGATGAGGAAAAAGCTTTAATAGAAAAGCACGGCCACAAGATTATTTACTTGGGGGAAAAACAAAAAAATCTTGTAGAAACATCAAATGATTATAATTTTCATGATATAAGTGAAAGAATCTCTGAGATTCCTGATTTTTACACACTTATGAGAAAGGCTGGAATTGTACTATCAAGAAATAAAATAAAAAAATCTGTGAAGCAGGATATACTTGTTATACAGGCAGTAAACAACCTTGATGAGATAGACAGGGTTGCAAATACCTTAATAAAAAGATTAAGGGAATGGTATGAGCTTTATCTTCCTGAATTCTCAAAAAAAGTGAGAGATAATGAAAAATTTGTCGAGCTGATATTAAAAAAGAAAAAAACTGAACTTCTCAAGGAAATCAATATTATCAGCAAAGACAGTATGGGGGCAGAATTAAGTGAAGCTGATGTAAAGCCGATTATGGAGCTTGCAAAAAGAATACAATCATTGTATTCATTAAGAAAAAACCAGTCAGATTATCTTGAATCTGTTATAAAAAAAACATACCCTAATTTTTATGAATTAACAGGACATCAGATAGGAGCTAAGCTGATTAGCTTTGCAGGAGGCTTTGAAAGGCTTGCAAAATTTCCTGCATCAACAGTCCAGCTTTTAGGAGCAGAACAGGCCATGTTCAGGCATTTAAAGACAGGAGCAAAATCTCCGAAATATGGTATATTGCATGAGCACAGCATGGTTATGCATGCAAAAAGCTCTGATAAGGGCAGAGTTGCAAGAGCTTTAGCTGATAAACTTTCAATAGCATTAAAAGTTGATTTCTTTAAAGGAAAGTTTATTGGAGACAAGTTAAGAAAACAGCTTGAAAAAAGGTTTAAAAATGATAAAAGAACACAGGCAATTAAAAGGAATATATGAATCAGAAAAAGGAAAGAGAAAACTTTTCACAGTAAATCTTGCTCCGGGGAAAAAGGTTTATGATGAGCAGCTTGTAAAAGAAAAAAGTATTGAATATAGAGAGTGGAACCCGAGAAAAAGTAAATTAGCAGCTGCAATAATGAAAGGCGCATCTCAGATAGGAATAAAACCTGGCTCAATTGTTCTTTATCTTGGATGTGCATCAGGAACAACTGCATCCCATATATCTGATATAGTTGGAAAACAGGGATTTGTTTTTGCACTTGATTTTGCCCCAAGAGTTATGAGGCAGATGGTTTTTGTTTCAGAACAAAGAAGCAATATAATGCCAATAATGGCAGATGCAAACAACACTGAAAGTTTTGAAAAATATGTAAAAACTGCTGATTGTGTATTTCAGGATATAGCCCAGAAAAACCAGGCAGAAATATTCATTAAGAACTGCAAGAAATTTCTTAAGAGCAGCGGTTTTGGTCTTTTAAGTGTAAAGGCAAGAAGCGTTGATGTGACAAAAAAGCCAAAAAAAGTCTTTGAGGAAATAAGAGCAAAGATTGAAAACGAGTTTACGATAGTTGATTACAGGAATCTTGAACCTTTTGAGGAAGACCACTGTATGTTTATATGTAAAAAAAGATAAACAAAAAGAATATATATTATTAATAAAAGGCCAAATAAGATGGTATTTAAAGTTTATAACACACTGAAAAGGAAGAAAGAAGAGTTTAAGGAGATTGAGAAAGGCCAGGTAAATATGTACAGCTGCGGCCCTACAGTATATAACTTCGCCCACATAGGTAATTTCAGGGCCATGATTTTCTCAGACTTAGTTAGAAGATACCTTAAATATAAAGGCTATAAATTAAAGCATGTAATGAACATAACTGATGTAGATGATAAGACTATAAGGGATTCAAGGAAAGAAGGAGTAACATTAAAAGAGTTTACAGAAAGGTATACAAAATATTTCTTTGAGGATTTAGAAACACTGAATGTTGAAAATGTTGATATCTATCCAAGGGCAACAGAGCATATAAAAGAAATGGTTAATTTGGTTAAGAATCTTCTTGATAAAGGATATGCTTACAAAGCAGAGGATGCTATTTATTTTAACATAAAAAAATTTAAGGATTATGGAAAATTATCCCATTTGAAAATAGATGAATTAAAAGCAGGGGCAAGGGTTGCAAACGATGAGTATGACAAGGATAATGCCCATGATTTTGCGCTTTGGAAATTCTGGGATGAAAATGATGGTGATGTTTTCTGGGAAACAGAATTAGGAAAAGGCCGCCCGGGATGGCACATTGAGTGCTCTGCAATGAGCATGAAATATTTAGGAGAGAGTTTTGATATCCATACAGGGGGAGTTGATTTAATATTTCCTCATCATGAAAATGAGATAGCCCAGAGTGAGGCAGCAACTGGAAAAGAATTTGTAAAATACTGGCTTCATAATGAGCATTTGTTAGTTGAAAATAAAAAGATGAGCAAGAGCCTTGGAAATTTCTACACATTAAGAGATCTTCTTGAAAAAAAGTATAATCCAATGGCAATAAGGTATGTTTTAATGGCAACGCATTACAGGCAGAAGCTTAACTTTACTTTTGAAACTTTGGAGGCAGCTGACAATGCAATAAAGCGCCTTGAAGAGTTCATGGAAAAGCTTGATGAATTCAATGGACAATCCAATAATCCAAAAGTTGCTGAAATAATAGAAAAAGCAAGAAATGACTTTGAGGATGCTATGGACGATGACTTTAATGTTTCAATTACATTATCTGCTGTTTTTGATTTTGTAAAGGAGATAAACAAGTTGATCATGAATAATAAAATGAGCAGCAAAGATGCTGAAAATGTAATTTCATTAATGAATAAGTTTGATTCTGTTCTTGGAATATTAAAAAAACAAGAAAAAGAGGAATTAAGCAAAGAGATAAAACAGCTGATTGAAAAAAGACAGGAAGCAAGAAAGAATAAAGACTGGGCTGAGGCAGACAAAATAAGAGATGAACTAAAAGAAAAAGGGATAATCATTAAAGACACAAAAGAAGGCGTGAGATGGGAGAAAATCAATTAAATAAATTTCAATAGAGGATAATAAAATGGGCGGTGGAACTTCAACAGGAGAATTTAGAAGCGGAATAGATCATTTTTTATCAGAAGAAAGCAAACCAAACATAAGCAACCCTTACATATTGGTGATTGGAAATATAGCTATTGGAGATTATTCAATAATAGAATACAATAACCTAAAAGATGCAAGAAACAGAGAGATTAAAGAAAATGAACAAAGTAAACTTACTAAAATTCTCAAAGTTGTTCCTTATGAAAAAGATAACCTAAAAAAACAGATTATGGGTTACGTTGTACACAAGTTTGAAGATGGAATTCAGCTACAGGACTTGCCTTTATCCATAGATGATGTTTTTATTGGGAAAAATCCAAAGGTATGTAAAAAAGAAGCAGATGAGAGGAAAGAAAAATATACTGGAAATGAAAAATACACAAATCCTATTTATGGATATTTCAAGCCAGAACAAGTAATGATAAGCTCTCTATACGAAGTTAAAGAAAAATAAACAATTGCAAAAAAATATCTCTTATAGATAATGTTATGACTTCTTAGTAATTACAAAATAGAAAAGCTTATAAATTAATATTGATTCTTAAATACATGGATCAAAGTCAGCTAAACAATATAAAAAACCTGAAAGATGGATATATAAAATCAATGAATATATTCTATAACTATTTACTCGGAACTAATAGTATAAAAAACGCAAAAATACCTAATCATTACAGTCTAAAAAAACTAAGCTATGCATTAGGAACTCTTCTTAGTGACTCAAAACAAATAACAGAAAAATTGGTTTACTCAAAATGCCCTTCTATGGAAAGAAAGGTATATGACGAAGATATAGAGGGTATATGTAAAAAATCTAATGAAATGTTTGATGAAGCTAATAATCTAGAAAAAAGTTTAAATGTTAATGTGCCTAAGTTCATACGTGACCAGAATGAGGAGATAAAAAAAGTATATAAAAATTCAAGGAAAAATATTGAACATTTGGCCGAGTTGGCAAATAAAGATTTTATGTATGGAGTTAAGTACACATTAAGACAACAGGTAATAAGAATGGTTGGACAGTATGTCAATGTAAACCAGGCTTTTTTTGACTCAGATATATTTGATAACAAAAATTAACTCGGCGATTAACTGAAGTTTGCGAAGCAAATTTAGGGAAATTTTC
>JAGYOA010000050.1 GCA_018399355.1 Candidatus Woesearchaeota archaeon
ATTTTCCTCAATTCTTGTTCTATATTAAAAATATTTTTTTCCTTTCCCCAAGCTAAAATTCCCAAAAGCACAAGAACTCCAACCATAGAAATAACAAATATTATCGGAGAAATAGGAAACATTCCTAAAGTTATCAAGCTGTAAGCGCCATGAATATTTCTTCTTTCACATATAAGCCAAAGGAAGTATATGAAGAAAGCGGCTGTAACTGAAATTCCGAAAATAGCAATAATATTATATATTGCCTTCTGTGTTGCAAAAAGTATCCAGCTTATTAAAGGTATTAAAAAAACAAAACCATAATACCATTTTTTCTTGGCAATAACAGGAAAAAGAAAAAGGTTTATTATAGGTATCCAGGCAATCCAGTGGAATTTATAACCATATCTTAAAGCAAGACTACCAAGAGCAAACGCAAAATAAACATAAAACAATGAAAAAACAATCAAGAAATTTTTTAAGTCAATTATATACTCATACATAAAATCACCCCTTTTTAAATTAATTTAATGTTTTTGTTTATAAACTTTTCGGGATTTTGATTTGTGTTTGATATTTTTCTTCTCAAGCTCTTGTATTCTGTAATTTAATCTTAAAACATCAGAATAAATCAAGCCAATTGCAAATATCAAAAAGCTTTCAAAAATTGAGGTTAGTTTATTTAAGTAAGCAATCAATCCAACTAAAAAATAAATGATAACAATAAAAAAAAGAAAGACTTTTTTCTTGCAGCTCAATTTTTTGAAATGCTTATCAATTATATCCATCTTCTTTGATTAAAATATCCGTTTTCTTTTGCATAAGTTATTAATCCTTCAAAACCCTTGTTTAATTCAGGAAATTCAGTGAAGTGATATTGTATTAGTTCTCTTAAAAGTTTCTCAGTCCATCCTTTCCAGTCTTTTTTATAATCTAATTCATGCATTTGTGCATCAAGCTTGTCAATTGCCTTTGCAAATTTTGCTTCTTTTGTTTTATTTTCCTCGTACTCATTAACCAAATCTATAAATTTTGTTTTTAAGATTTTTGGAACTTCGTGTTTTAGTCTATTTAGTGAATCCAATTCTCTTTGTTTTTGGCTTTTTTTCTGTTCTTTTTTATGTATGGGGGTGTCTCCAGCATAAATTTCTACAACATCGTGGTACATAAGAAGTTCATAAACCTTTAGCCTGTCAATTTTTGTTTTCATTATACTTAAAAAATAATCAGCTAAGATAAGACAGCTCCAAGTATGCTCTGCAGAGCTTTCTTTTCTTTTTCCAACAGAATTCTGCCTGTAAACCTTCTTAAGCTCATAAAATTTCCTTAATTTCACCAATTCTTCCATTTTAAAAGGTTTATTTTTTGATTTTTAATTCCTGCTTTATCTGCTTAAGCAATGTATTGTTTTTCTTTTCTGTCTCAAGAATCTTCTTTAAAATTTTGTTCCTGTAATAAGCCACAGTAGCATTAACTATAAATGCAATTACAGCTATCCCAAATAGTCCGCCGGCAACAAGAGAGACCTTTCCCCAGAATGTTGCAAAAAACTCTGCTAACCCAACCATGTTATCATGCCTCCTTTTTGATTTTATTAAATTTGAATTATATAAAGCTTATTATATTGCAATAATGAGCCTGCAGGGATTCGAACCCTGATTAACCGGTCCGAAGCCGGTTGCACTCTTTGGCAAGGCCAAAGTCTTGTTTAGCACAAGTATCCAGGTTATGCTACAGGCCCATAGAACTAAATAAGTTGCGTATTTAAAAAAGTTATTAAAAATTAAAAAGAAATCTTATCGAAAAGGGTTTTCTCCGTCTCCAACCCAAATATAAGAGCCATTCCTCTTATTTCTCAGTTTGAGGTATTCGTGGACTGAACGCTTGATTTTATCATATATTCCTTTAAGCATTTTTACCACCAGAATTATTTCTTCTCCAAGGTTATCTCAATTGTTGAAACTCTTACCTGTTTTCCTTCTTTGTTTGTGAATTCCTCTGAATCAATCTTTATGTTCCCTAATTGAACCTGGTCATTTAAGAATCTCTTTGATGCAACCTCTGATACGTCAACTGCCCTTGAAATAAACTTACCACGGGCTTTTATTGTTATGTCTTTTGCATTCTTTGTTGTAAACTGCATAACTATCGCTGTAACATAGTTCATAAATGGTTTTTCTCCAATGAAAATTGTGTTGTCTTCTGCCATCTTAGTCCCTCCTCATCATCTGATGAATATTAAATGTCTTTTTTGGTTTTCATTAGCCTTGTAACATAACCAGCAACAACATTTCTTATTTTTGCTGATTTTATGTCTGCAAACTTACAAACTAATTTCTTATTCTCACTAAAATCCTCTTTAAAGTCCTGTCTATGCAAATCTACTAGTTTGTTTGTAACTCCTTTAATCAACTTTGTCTTTATTCTTCCCATGTAAACCACTTCCCTTATGGTAGTAATGAACTCTTTATAAATTTATCTGAAATTTTTTTAAAAATTATTCGTTTTAAACAGCTCAGAGATAATCATTGCCCCTGTTTTCACAGTTATATCATTTATATCCTTTTTCGGGTTTATTTCAACCAAATCAAAGGCTTTTAAGTTCCTTAAATTGCTTAAACGTCTTAAAAAAAACATTAAATCCTGTGTATTCATTCCAAATGGCTCTAAATAGCCAGTTCCAGGCGCAAAAGCAGGATCCAGAACATCAATATCCAGTGAAATATACAAAGATCCAAAGTTAAGCGCTGCAGACATCAAGGCTTCTGAAACCTCTGTTAATCCCTCTGATATAATCTCTTTCATTGAAAAGAATTTTATCTTGTTTTTCTTAAGGTAATCATATTCTTTTGTATCCCATCTTCTCAATCCCACAATTATAATATTGCTTTTTCTTAAATACTTTTCTTCTATTAAAACCCTTAAATAATCCTCATGTGTTGGGGGGCTGAAATTATTCTCACAGTCGGGGTGGGCATCAAATACAATAATCCCTGGATTATCAAACTGCTTTGAAAATGCCTTAAAGCAGGGATATGTTATTGAATGATCCCCTCCTAGGATTATGGGCATTTCATCATTCTGGATGATATAATTGTAAATGTTTTCGTTTGTTTCGCTTATGTTGCAATTATTAACATTAACAGTCTCAACATTAAAATCTAATTTGATTCCTCCTTGGTTAATTGATATTTTCCTCAATTCTTCAACAATTTTACTAGGAGCAAGCTCTGTACCATTTGTTTTTCCAAGCCCTCCTGCTGAAAAGGGTATTTTAATTATCTTCATATTTTATTTTATTTGCATTTATTATTTAAAGGTTTTTGAAATGCAAAACTATAAAAACAAAAAACAAATAGTTTCCAGTTATGGAATATAAACAGGTTATTTTAATAAGGCATGACCTTAAACTTGATAAAGGGAAGATGGCGGCGCAGGCAGCCCATGCGTCTGTTGAATCAGTTTTAAGGTCTGATAAAGATATTGTTAAAAATTGGAGAAATCAAGGAATGAAAAAAGTGGTTTTAAAAGTGAAAGATAAAGATGAGCTTATGAAATACAATCAGCAAGCAAAAGATATGGGTCTTAAGACAGCTTTAATAACTGATGCTGGAAAAACTCATATTGCTCCGGGAACAATCACTTGTTTAGGAATTGGACCTGATAAAGAAGAAAGAATAGATAACATAACAGGCAATCTTAAAATTTTTTAGTTCTAAGGCAAAAGCTTTTAAATGAACTAAAGTTTCCAAAAAACGCGGGCTCGTAGCTCAGCCTGGAAAATATTTCACAAGAAATATTGGGCAATAGTAGCAATCGGCTCTTAACCGATAGGTCGGGGGTTCGAATCCCTCCGAGCCCACTTATTAAATTTCTTTAATAAAGACAGCACCAAAAATTATATAAACAAAACAATTAAACATCAATTCAATGAAAGCAGCAATCATAAGTTTGGAAAGCGAAAGTTCTAAATGGACTATTGAAGCAATGAAAAAATATTTCGATAAAGTTGACAGCATAAATATAAAAGAAATAGAAGTCAGGGCAGCAAAAAACGATATAAAAATATATCATAATGAAAAGCTGCTTGAAGGTTATGACTGCATTTATGCAAAAGGCTCTTTCAGGTATGCCTTAACCTTGACAGCAATAACAACTGCATTGTTTGATAAGTGCTATATGCCTATATCACCAGAGGCATTTGATATTGTCCATGATAAGTTTTTAACACAACTTGTTTTGCAGAAAAATAAGATACCTATGCCTACTGCGTATTTTGCTCCAACAATAACTGCGGCAAAAGAAATACTCAGAAAAGTAAACTATCCAATAATAATAAAGCTGCCGAAAGGAACAGGAGGAAAGGGAGTTATGTTTGCAGAGTCATTTCCAAATGCAAGCTCTCTTCTTGATGCAATAGGACCATTAAAAGTTCAAGTTGTTGTACAGGAATACATTGAAACAAACAGCACAGATACAAGAGCAATAGTTGTAGGGAATAAGGTTGTTGCAAGCTACCAAAGAAAAGCAACAAAAGGAGAGAAAAGGGCAAACATCCACATGGGAGGAGTTGGCGTTAAATGCGTTCTTGATGAAAAAACAAAAAAAATTGCAGTGAAAACAGCAAGAGTGCTTAATTCAGATATTTGCGCAGTGGATATACTTCAGACAAATTTAGGCCCAATGGTCATAGAAGCAAATCTTTCTCCAGGACTTCAGGGCGCAACCAATACAACAGGCGTTAATGTTGCAGAAGAAATTGCAAAATTCCTTTACAAAAAAACAAAAGAAAGAAAAGAAAAAGGAAAGGTGAGGGATGCATCAAAGGTATTTGAAGACCTTGGAATAAGGTCAGCAGGTGATGAAATAAAAGAAATAATAATCAATCTTGACTTCAGAGGAAACAGGATTTTGCTTCCAGAACTTATAACCAAAATAACAAAATTTGATGAAAAAGATGATCTTGTAATAAGGGCCGATAAAGGAATTCTCAGTATTGAAAAGGTTGATGGTGGACAAAGCTAAAAATGAGAGTTGCTTGTCTTTTTTCTGGCGGAAAAGACAGTGTTTTTGCAGCTTATAAGGCAATAAAAAACAATCATGAAATATGCTGCCTGGTTACAATAAAGTCAAAAAGAAATGATTCTTACATGTTTCACATTCCAAACATTGATTTTGCAAAAAAGCAAGCAGAAGCAATGGAAATGCCTGTAATTTTCTTTGAGTCTTCCGGAATAAAGGAAAAAGAATTAGATGATTTAAAGGATGCGATTAGCCAAGCAAAATCAAACTATGATATTGAAGGAGTTGTATCTGGAGCACTTGCATCAAATTATCAAGCAGAAAGAGTAAAAAAGATCTGTGATGAACTAAATCTTGAATCAATAAATCCATTATGGAAAATTAACCAAGAAGAGTATCTTCACCAGTTGATTAAAGAAAAATTCAAGGTCATAATTACAGGAATTGCTGCTGACGGGCTTAATAAGGAATGGCTAGGAAGAGTTATTGATAAAGACTGTATTAATGACCTTAACAAGATTTATGAAAAAAACAAAATAAATGTTGCTGCAGAAGGAGGAGAATACGAAACTTTTGTTTTAGACTGTCCTGTTTTCAAAAAATCAATAAATATAGATGATTTTGAAGTTAAAATGGAAAACAGCTGCACCGGAGAGTACAAAA
>JAGYOA010000051.1 GCA_018399355.1 Candidatus Woesearchaeota archaeon
AAATTAGAAGAATATTGTATTCCAGAATTAAAGGAGAAAAGCCAAAAATGAACATTTATGTTAGATATTGTAAAAAATGTGGAAGAGCATACGACAGAGGAACAAATTATGATACTTGCCCAGAATGCAGGATGAAGGAAATAAAAAGGAGAAGAAAGAAGAAAAAATGAATGAAACTTTAGTAAGTAGTTTGGATGTTGGAACTTCAACATGGCTTGATGTTATTGTTGTAATGGGAGTAATTATTGCAATTATTTCTATAATTTTCTTTTTTGCATCTGTTAGAAAAGAGAGAAAAAAAGAATATGCAGAGAAGTTAGTAGAAGAAATAAAAAGGGAGGATCAGGAAAATGGAAGAAAATAAACTATTAGGAATGGGTTTTTTTATTGGATATTTTGGTTTTGGTTATCCAATTATTTATGCTTATAATGGGTCTTTACTTGCAGGTTTGATTAATGCAATAATTGGTTTTATTTTTACAATTTTAATAATAAAATGGTGGAGGCCTAAAAATAATGGAATTAAAAATAAATAACAAATATCAAGAAGTGAATTTCTGGAGTTTTATGAAGTGTAGCATATTAGTTCAGTTGGCATTTGCAGGAATGATCTACGGAACACTTTTTATATTTGGAATAATACTTGCAATATTTTCATAAATTGAAATGATAGGTTGGTTAATCTTTGTGATATTAGGAGTTCTTATAGTAGCAAGTTTCTTAGATATAAAATATAAAGCAGTTCCATCAGTTCTTTTAACTGGATTTTTGTTTATCGTTGCTGTTTTGAGAATAGAAAACTTACAATTTGGTATTTTGGCAGGATTATTTGCATGGGTTATAAAGGATTTAATTTATGAGTGGAATGGTTTAGAATTTGGAATGGCAGATATTAAAATTATGGCTCTGATCGGTTTATTAATTCCATCAATGAATTTATTTTTGGTTTTTGTGGGTATATTTTCATTATTTCAATTTGTTTATACTCTTATTTGGCAATGGAGGATGGGAAATGATAAGGAAAGGCCTTTTATTCCATGTCTTTTATTTGTTTATATTACCCTAATAATCATAGGGGGAGTTGCATAATGAATAAAACAAAAATAAATTTTTATGAGATGAAAAAAGATGAATTGGTGGATCTTCTCATGAAATACCGAGAAGAGACCTCAAGATTAAGAAAGATTTTGAGAGATATTAAATTTCAATTGATGGGAGTTTAAAAAGGAGGTTTAAAATGGGCGAATTGATGAATATAAAGGGCCTCTCTGAGGGTAATAAGAAAACTTTATTCAAAGAGTTGGGAAATAATCTAAGACAAGCATGGTATTTTGATAAGTGGTATGAAAAACTGATCCTTGTTGGACTATGTGTTTTGGGATTATGGAAAATAATTGGGTTTTTTTAAAGTATGGCAAAGAAAGAATGGTTGAAGAGAGAAAATTTAAGAATACATAAAAATACAATAAAATTCATAAAGGAGGATAAACAAAGAAGAAAATGGCGAAAAGAACAGCAGAATGTGAAAGATGTAAAAAGTCAATAGATCTTGAGGAAGATTTTTATGTTAGTTTAGGAACTCATAAAGGGAAAGAAGTTAGAGATATGAAATATTTTCATTTTAATTGTTGGAGAGTACATTTTGAAGAGAAAGCGAGAGAAAAGGCAGAGGCAGTTGTTAATGGAATGCAGGAGAGAATTATGCCAATTGCAAAACAAATGACTGACAAATTTAAGAATTTAGTAGTAAATTAAATAAAAACAAAAGATTTATAAATATAGTGTGTGTGTGATTAATATGGTTGAAAAAGGGAGTGATGAGAGACCAAAGGGAATTGAGAAATTTAAATGTGAAAATTGTGGATCAACTTTTACATATTTCAGAATTAAAGATAACTCTATTGTATGTCGTCGTTGTGGGCATGTAACTAAGTTGAAAAGGATTAACCAAAAATGAAAAAACCTAAGTATTTTCTTCCTTTAAGAGTTTTTGATCTTGTTGTATTATTTGTTCTGGGATTTAGTTTTCTTATTTCTGCAATTGATGTGAAAATGGGATTGGGATATATTATTTTCATAAGTTTTGGATCTCTATTTCTTGCAGTTTATAACTATTTCAAATTAAACGGAGAAAATAAGAAATAATGGCCGATATTAGTTTAGCAAATACCTTCGGAAGTTTTGATATTGGTTTAGGATCAATTGGAAATGTACTTCTTATTTTCTTTCTAACAGTTTTAATTTTTGGCCTTGTTGGTGTTGCTCTTTTTATGTATGTTAATAATAAAAAGTATAAATATTCAATTCCTCTTTATAAAAAAATTGGTGGAACTCCAATAAGAATTGCAGTTTATAAGGCAAAGGACTACAAAATAGGAAATTCAGGAGATAAATTATGGTATGTTAGAAAAATAAAGAAATTTATTCCTCCTGCAACAATACAAACTGCACCAAATGAATATCCTCATTTTGAGAGAGAAGACGGAGAATGGATCAATTTTGGTTTGGGAGATATTGATAAACAATTGAAACAAGCAGGAGTTAAGTATATAAATCAAGATATGAGGGCAACGAGAATTGCAATCGGAGAATTAATGGATCTTCGTTTTAAGGATAAAAAGGGTTTTTGGGATAAATATGGACAAATGATTATGAATGTTGTTTTTTACCTTGTAATTGCAATTGCAATGGTTGTTATATTCTATCAATGGAGTGATATTGTAGATAAAACAAGTGTTTTAATGGATAAAATAGTACAATTAGAAGAACAAAGACAAACTTCTGGAAATTCAGGAGTTGTTCCTGCATTTATGTTTATTATAGGAGGTTTTAAGAAATGGGTTTCTTCCAAGCATTGTTCGTAATGATCTTGATAGTAGGAATTTTTTTGGGTATAGGATATTGGATTTACTTTTTTGCAAAAAAGAAATTTCCAAATTTAAAGTATGATATTAAATATAAGTTGTTTAAAAAGAAATATAAAGAAGATGATGTAAGATTATTATCAGAGTATCACGATAAGGGATATTCTGTTGGAGATGTTGGTCTTTCATTATTAGTGGATCATAAGTTAGATATGAATAAAGTTAAAGAAATGTGTTATATTTATGAACAAATGAAGTTATATTTACGAACAAAAAAGGTGAAAGGAGGTAATAAAAATGGTAAGTGATGATCTTAATAAACTAATGGGAAAATTAAAGAAAAAAGAAGATCCAGAGAAAGAATTAGAAGAAGACGAAGAAGAGATAGAAGAAGATGACGAAGAAGATGACGAAGATGAGGAGAAAGTTCCAGAAGAAAAAGAAGTGAAAGAAAAATCGGATAAAAAGCCAAGTCAGGAAGAAGTAGTCAATGGAGAAGTTGGAGTTTTACAGAATAATGGAATTTTTAGGAGAGAACTTCTACTAATTTTAAAGGAATTAGTTGATGTGAATAAAGTTAATGCACAAGTATTAATTGATCTTAGAAAGAAGTTATGTGGAGAAGATGAAGACAAAGAAAAAAAGAAGTGATACTTTTAATGAGAAGGAGGAACTTTTAAAACTTCAAGGAGATTTAGATAAGGAAAAACATGAGAGATGGATGGAAGGATTAAAATATCAAAGAGATAGCGAAAAAATCCATCATGAGCATGAAATGGAAAGACAGAGAATTAAGAGTGCAGAAATAAAGAGAATGCAGGAGAGAAAAGAATTAATGAGGTTAAGAAACTAAAATGGATAAAAGTAAGTTTTTTTCAATTTTGTATGTTGTATTGATACTGGTAGTTATTGCCACATGCATTTTTATTGTTGTTTGGATAAAAAGTGAGAGTGCAATGTGTTTAGCAGATCCAATTGAGTTTTTTGCAAATAAAACTAATCAGATATGTTATTGTAATAATGGTTTGGGATGGAATAATCCATAGGTATTTAAAGAGTAATTAATTAATATTCATGTGGTTTAACCACAGGAAAGGAAAATAAATGAAAGGAGGTAAAAAGGAAAATGATAGGAAATGAAACGAACGGAAAGTTAGATAGTTGGGATGGATTTTTGGGATCTAATTTCTTAAATGCAGAAGATGTTGATGGAGAAAATCAACCATTTGTTTGTATTTCAACAGAATTAGATACTGAAAATGATAGGCCAATTTTAATTCTTGAACATAATGGAATTAAGTCAAAGTTTTCTCTTAATGTGACAAATTCTAATTTCATTAAGAATGTAGGAATTAAATCACCAAAAGATGTCGTCGGAAAAAAGATTTACTTTAGAAAGGTAATGGTAACTTCTCCAAAGACAAAAAAAGAAGTAGAAAGTTTGAGAATATCTAAAGTAGCATAAATCTTGTATCCAAGCATTTATTAAGTTTAATTTTTTTATTGTTATACAACAACTTCTAAGGATGGAAGTACTCCTCCCTTATTGTGAGGAACAGATTTCCATCCTTGTTTTAATAAAAGAGATCAAATTATTGTTCTTAGATTAGATTTAGTTCCTTTTTAAATATTTTGGTGATTATCTTATTATTTATCTAAAATACCTCTTATATTCTTAATTGATTTTTTTTGTGTTGTATGTAAATAGATTTCTGTTATTTGAGGTCTTGTATGGCCAAGATAATGTTGAATATCCCTTATATTAATATTCTTATTTTCCATTTCTGTTGCTCTGGTATGTCTTAACTCATGTGGCCGTATTGCTATTCCTATGGCTTGTAATGAGTTTTTTCTTATTCTACGGTGTATATCCCTTTCATAAAGATCTCTAAAGACAAAGGAGTTATTTGAGTTTAAAGTATATAATATTCTATCTTTACTCATTTTTGCATTTATTATCCCTTTTTCTAAGTATAAATTTAAGAGAATTTTCATTACTTCTGGAGGAATTAGAACTTCTCTCTCTTTTGCACCCTTTCCAAGTATTTTAAGTGTGCAATACTTTGATGGATCTTTAAGCCAATCACTCCATCCAAAATCACCTATTTTAATAGGTATTATCTCTTTCCTTCTTAATGCACCATAGTAGATTATATCAAAAATAAGGCCGTCTCTTAATTTTCTTTTATAGGATACTTTCCTTATTTGATCTATTTGCTGTTGCGATAAATTTCTCACAATTCTCTTTTTACTTTTTCTTTTCTTTGCAGGAGGTAATACAAAATTATGATCAATTTTTTCTGACCTTAGATACTCAAAAAAACTGTTCATAAATGCTCTCACAACATTATTATTATTTTTACTTTGCAAGAACTTATTTATGTTTTCTTGAGTGGGAGTAAGCAAAATAAAATCTTTATAATAGGTATAGTAATGCC
>JAGYOA010000052.1 GCA_018399355.1 Candidatus Woesearchaeota archaeon
TGGGCTTGAATTTTAATTCAACGCCCACCTTTGCGTGCCAGCTGAGCGTAACCAGCTGTGTTGAACCCCCGACCTGCGGATTACAAGTCCGCCGCTATAGCCACTAAGCCACCGAGGCGATGTTTTTGGTAGTAAGAGCATGATTTATATAGTTTTCTGTTAAAAACAGGAAAACCTTTTTATATTAATCAAATAAAAATAATGCTATGAAAACCATATATCCAAGAATAGCAATAGAAAGCTCCTCATTCTTTACAACAGCAGTTGCAGCTGCCCTCACTGATATAAGGGCCCAATCAACCTACAAATACCTTTGGCACTACTTTAAACCATCTCCACATGTATTTTACACAGAAAGAATGGGAGAGAAGGCAGATGTAAATAAGTTAGCTGAAAATGTAATAAAATGCTATGATATTCTGGGAGATAAAAAATTTGATTATATTATAATCGGGCCAGGCTCAGGCGGAGCAGCAGACCTGGCAAATGCAATGAACGCTCCTTTATTGCCAGTACACACAATGGTTATTGAATTAAGGTTGTTTAATCCAATAAGGCCTGATGATATTGAGAAGTATGCCAAGGAAGGAACAGAACTAGCTGAAAGAATCCTTAAGAAAAATAAGAATATAGACATTGTGATACATGATGATGTTGTTCATGACAGGTCAACAATAAAATGGTATCTTATAAACAGGATAAAGTTCAAAAAGCTTCCAAATGTATACAACAAGTTCATAAAAAGGTTTCTAAAGAAAAACGGAACAATAATTTTCATTGATAATAAAGAAAAGTGGGAGCAGTACAATATAAAGAAAAACATAAGGTTTCAGCTGGGTGGTTATGGGGGAATAAGTTTTAATGAGTATGTTAAAGGCTCAAAAAGAATAGATGAATGGATGAAAAAAAGCAACCAATCTCATAAAGGAGGATGGAAACTAAAATATAAAACAGAAAAAAGGCCCGAGTCAGAATGGGGAACCCCTATTGGATTAGACAAAGACACAAAAGAATACTGCAAGAAAAATAATTTTAATTTTATTGAGATTGAAACAAAGAACATAAATGAGTTAAGCTTGTTAAGCGCTTATTTGTGGTATGAAAGAAATAAAAAGAGCGGCGGCTCAAAAGGATATTCAATAGGGACTTTCTGGGCCCACTCACCCACTGCGTCAGGACTTTCAAGGCACATTCCTTACTGGGTTCCATGGCCTGATGAAAAAACAATAAAAATAGCAGATAATCATTTAAAAAAAATGGTTAAGGATTTTGATGTTCCAAAAAAAGTAATATTTGCAAGGCACGGTGCAATAGGTCCGGATATAGTCGGAATACAAGGATGGGGAGATATGCTGAAAAAATATTTCAAAGAAGAAAATATAAAGCTCCATGGAAGCTTGACAAATGTTGTCTATAATGGAATCAATAAGAAGGTTCATTCACTTGCAACAATGAAGTCAATAGGAGATTACATAAAAAACATAACAACATGGGCAAATGCAATGAATGATAAAAGCCAGCTATTATTAAACAAAGACAACTTAATAAGCATTGCAAAAAAATTAAGATTGAAGGTGATTAATTGAAAATAGGCATGTTTACAAACTATTACAAACCAACTACAACAGGAGTAGTAAATTCAATATGCTCATTAAAAGAGGGGCTTGAAAATCTTGGCCATGAGGTTTATGTTTTTACATTCAGTCATTTAGGGTATAAAGACAAAGAAAAAGGGATAATCAGGATAGGCTCAATAAAATTTGAAAAAAACAATGAATTTGACCTTATGCTTCCAAGCTTTGGAAAGTCAATAAAAACAATAAAAAGCCTTGATGTAATCCACTCTCATCATCCTGTTATAATGGGCTGGTTCGGCTCTTTTTTTGCAGAGCTCTACACCAAGCCGCATATTTTTACCTATCATTCCCAATATGAAAATTACAGCATTTACATTCCGTTTGAGCAAAGAATCACAAAAGCTGTAACAAAAAAGATAATTAAAAACTATGCAAACAAATGCGACTGTGTTATTTCACCTTCTGAAAGCATAAAAAAAATAATCCTTAAACAGGGAATCAATACAAGAATAGATGTTGTTCCAACTGGAATAAACCTTGAAAGATTCAAAACAGGAAATGGATCAAAAATAAGAAAAAAGCATAAGATTAGTTTAAATAAAAAGATACTTCTTTATGCAGGAAGGATTGCAAAGGAAAAAAATATTGACCTGCTTATAAACTCGTTTGATTTAATTGCAAAAAAAAGAGAAGATGTATGCCTTGTTATTGTCGGAAAGGGCCTAAAAAAGATGCATTTAAAACGCATTATAAAAAAGATGAAACTTGAAAAAAAGGTTATACTTGCGGGGTTTTCAAAATCAATACAGGATTATTATGATGCTGCTGATTTGTTTGTTTTCAGCTCGCCAAATGAAACCCAGGGATTAGTTTTAGTTGAAGCAATGGCCTCAGGAAAGCCTGTTGTGGCTGTTGAGTCTTCAGGGGCCAATGATATCATCAATGGAAAAAATGGATTCCTTGCAAAAAACTCTGTAAAAGATTTTAGCAGTAAGATAACAAAAATCCTTGACGATGATAATTTAAGAAAAAGCATGTCTGAAGAGGCATTAAAAACCTCAGAAAAATTTTCAACAGAGATAATGGCAAAAAGAATGCAGGAAATTTATAAATCATTATTAAATTAATCTTCTTTCTTAAAGCTTTCAGGAATATCAATAAGGTATTTTCCTTCCTCTAGCTTGTATATAAGAGGTCTTTTCTTGAACAAATGCACAAGGTCAAGCTCATATTTGCCCGGCTTTAAAACCTTTATTGACTCAAGGTCAAGAACAACGGGGTTTTCCTTATCTCTTTCTTCCCCTATTAAATCAAAGACATCTTTTTCTATCTCTTTTTTTTCTTTTTGAGTTAATTCATGGACTATTTTTTGCTGCTCCTCAAGCTTCTTTTTGTTTATGTAAAAAAACAACCTGCCACCGCAAGAGCATCCTTTTAGAATTTCCTCTGCCCCGTCTTCATAAAGCTTTCCGCATCTTACGCATTGGTGGGGCATTTTCAGCTAGGATTCTTTCTCCTCCTTTTTCTTTTTGTTCCGTTTCCGTTATTATTATCTTCTGTAAAGAGCTGTATTTTATCAGGGTCTTTCTTTATCTCGCGAACAACTGATGCAGGACCTATAATTGTTAATCCCTGCCTGTCTCCAAGAAGCACATTTATCAATCCGATTTTCATCTTCTTGAAAACATCTGCTTTTTTATTTTCAGGATAGATTACTGAGAGCTCTATTCCTTTGAAATCTTTGTTGATTTCTTCCATAGTTGCTTTTATGAGCTCTCCTTCCTCTTCTTTTCTAAGCCTTCCTTCTAAAAGAACTATCTTGTTTTCTTTTGCTATGTTAAGCAGCTTTCTTATCCTTCCTACTGAACTCAGGCTTTCAATCTCACCGTAGGGAATAAATTGCAAAGTCAACATTATCCTACCACCTTGAAAAGAGATTCATAAAACTCGTCTATGTTGTTTCCGTTTTTCGCAGATATTCCCACTACATGATATTGAGGAAATGCTGCCTCAACCTTTTTCATTTTTGATTTTTTTAAGTCAATTTTATTTCCCACAATCAAAACAGGAATATTTCTCGCCTGAAGATTGCCTATTATTGTTATATTAACCTGGGAGTATGGGTCTTTTGTTGCGTCTAAAACAACAACAACTGCATCCATATTGTCAAGCCATTTTATTGCGTCTATAACTCCCTTTGTTGCTTCTTTTGCCCTTTCTTTTGCCTTTTTTTCGCTCATTCCAAACTTAAGGAATTCCTCATAGTCTATCTTTGTTGCAATGCCTGGAGTGTCAACAAGGTTAAAAGAAATCTCTTTATTGCCGCTTTTTATATGAACCTGCTCTTTTATCTGGATTTCTCTTGTTTCGTGAGGCATATTTGTAACTTTACCCATATCCTCGCCAAGCCAGTCCTCACAGAGTTTGTTTGCCAAAGTGGTTTTTCCCGCGTTTGGAGGGCCATATAGCCCGAGCTTTATGTGCTTCTTCTTTTTAAAAAGATTCTTCAAGAACTTTTTTATAAACTTCTCAAATATAGTCACCATTTTTTAAAATTATAGTTCAACCGTTATATATAAAGTTTTGGTTTTTAATCCTTCCACACATAAATAAGACAAAAAATTAATTATTTTTCAATTTTTTAAAGGTTTTTGATAAAATCTTACTGCTCTTTGCTTGTTTTCTGTTTAGCAATCTTCTACTTAAGAAATCATATTCATATAATATTTTTCCTTCTTTTAATAAAGTAACTCTCATTATATTATTAGTAAAAATAATTCTTGGCTTTTGTTTTAAATAAAACCATATTCTAAAAAATTTAATTAAACCCATTCTTAGTGCTATTGTTGTATGTAATTTATAAGGTCTGTTTATATCATTAACCCTACAATAAGATTTGATTTTGTTCAATAATTTTTTTCTAAATTCAACTAATTCTTTATTTGGTTTAACTTTTAAGAACACTACAAAAAAAGGAAAAACGCCAATTCCATCAACAGTGAATTTCATTAATTTTTGTTTTGAACATATTTTTTTGAAATCTGAAACTAACAATTTTTGTTTATTTGTTGCGAATGGTTGTATTAAAGTAATATGAGGAACTTTGTGATATTTTTTTAAGTTAAATTTATTATCAACTTCATTTATAAGCCCTTTTATCTGCTTCTTAGCCTTACCAAAATACCTTATTTCTATGTAATAACCCATTTAACTGTGGTTATAAATGAGATATAAAAAACTTGCTATGTAAAATGAAAATCTTAGAACTGCTAAAATAATAAATTATTTAAACCTAAAAATTGTATTATACAATTATTTAAAATAGTTACAAAGGTTTATTGATATGGTATTCAAAGATATAACTCCTGTAT
>JAGYOA010000053.1 GCA_018399355.1 Candidatus Woesearchaeota archaeon
TAAAAACTTTAAGAAAAATTAATTAATACACTTGGCACTTTTTTGAGTCCATCTCTTGCTCGATGCCATCTCCACAACATGCTCTCTCGCAGTTTCTTCCTAAGCATGCACAATCAGATAGACAGCTAAAGCAATCTTCTCCTAACTCACATATTCCGTTTCCACATACTGTTGATGCACAGTCATTGTCATCAGTGTAATCACACCCTGCTGGACAGCATCCATCATCGTTCTGGCAGGCAGTTACATCTTCATAAATGCAGTAAGCATCACATGTTCCAGCATAATTACAACTATCTGTAGTGCATGCATTGTTATCATCACAATCTGTATCATAACTGCATGAAGGTATTATACATTTACTGTCACAACATATCTCTCCTGAAAAACAATCTGCATCTGAAGAGCATTCTGGTACTGCTTCAGCAATAGGCAACCCATATCCTGTTGCAGTGTCATAACCTGTTGAATAAATATCCTTTATCACAGTTCTAAGATAATCTCTTGTTTCCTGCGCTGTTCCCTGCCATAATTTAGCAGCTAATCCGCTTACATGTGGTGTTGCCATTGATGTTCCACTCATATAACCATAGCATCCATTGTTCAAGGTGCTTTCAACACTAACTCCTGGTGATGCAAACTCAATCCTTTTCATTCAACAAAGACTTCTTTTTTGTTTAATCCTTTTTCACCTCCTACATTTAATCTCACTTACGTGGATTTCCTTATCTTCAATCTCCCAAAAAGTAGCTTTCTACCTCTCTTGGAATCATCAATCTTCCGTTTTGGTCTCCATATATCATCTTCATCACCCCAGGCATGTGCAGTGTGCACATTTGGTTTAATCAGGATATTGCCACTAATATCCAATTCCCAATGGTATAAGTCACTTAGAAGCAACTTGTCGTTTTGTATGTTGTTCATGCTCTCACCTCCATATTGTTATTAAGATCATATATGCTTGGCACAATACCAAACCTTTCCCAATAGGAAACCCTCTGTTCTTTTATCCATAATTCCTGAAATGTTGTCATGTTTATCGACCTCCGATTTGTTTATGAGAATTGAATATGAACAATGTTTAAATATAATTTTAAAGAAAAATCTTATAAGAAATCTGAGTAAACCTACCAAAACTTTAAAAAAGGGAATCATAATCTAAATAATATAATGTCACTAACTTATTTATCTCCATCCTGGTTCTTTGGATATGAGGTAGTTTTGGAACTCTTGTTTGCAGTAATAGCTTTAACAGTAGCTTTATTTGCACTCAAGATATACAGAATAAGTTATCAAAATCAGATAAAGCTTTTTGGCATATCTTTCTCATTTATATCTATATCTTACTTCATCCAATCAGTTTTCAATTATCTGATAATATCTAAAGCAAATGAAAATATTAGCAGAATTTTTAAGATACAATCTATCGCAAGGTTTGATGCTATGGGGTTGTATGCCCATATCTTTTTCATGACACTTGGTTTAGTGATTCTTGCTTTTATGACCTTTAAATCGGACAAAACAAGAATCTTCTGGCTTATGCTCATAACAATTCTCTTTGGAATCTTTTTGAGTGTGAATATTCTTTATACATTCTCCCTGTTTTCATCAATCTATCTTGTATTCTTGTCCTGGCATTTCATCAACAACTACTTGCAGAACAGGCAGAAGAAAACTCTGTTAATAGCATTGGCCTTCCTCTTTTTATTGTTTGGAAGTTTCCACTTTCTCATACCTGTGAATCATCAACTGTTCTATGTAATAGGGCAAATCCTTGAACTCTTTGCATACCTATTGATACTACTTAATTTTTACCTAGTCCGGAAAAAATGAGGAAAAATGAATAAGAAGCGTGATCGGCTTGAGATAATACATGACATATTGTATTCCATAAGAGAAAAGGCAGGAGTAGTTAAGCAAACCCATATCCTATACAAATCAAACCTTTCGCATCAGATGCTTGTTGAATACGTTGGAGAACTTATTGACAAGAGCTTCATCGTTGAAAAGGAGGACAAGAAAGGTAAGAACCATTATGAGCTGACAGATAAGGGACATAATTATCTCAGTGATTATAAGACCATCAGAAACTTTGTTGATTCTTATGGATTGAATTAGATTAAATTACAATGGTTTGTCATTTAATTCTTGTTGAGGCGATTAAGTCCCAGCCCTGAGTTTCTCATTAAAAAAACTTAGTTTTAATTTTTTTATCTTCTTTAAAATAAGCTAAACAAAATTTAAGTAATAAAAAAAAGAAAAAGATTATAGTCTTTATTGTATTTCCTGGCATACTCCATCTATACATTCATAACCTTCTTCACACAAACTGTCGTCTGGTATATGGTCGCATGAATCAGTTGTTTCATTACAGCTGTCTATCGTACAAACACTGCCATCATCGCAGTCTGGAGGAGTTCCTGCCTGGCAATCTAAAGCAACATTACAGTATTCTTCTCCGTTGCACCATAATCCATCATCACACAAACTATTATCTGCTGTATGGTCACATGAGTCTGTATCCTCATTACAGCTGTCTATTGTGCATTCAATTCCGTCATCACAATTTACTGTAGTTCCTGCCTGGCATGTATTATCAACACATGTCTCAGCGCCATTGCACCATAATTCATCATCACATTCAGAATCAGTTTCACACTCTACTTCTTCAATCTCTTCACAAACTCCGTCTATGCACTCATATCCTTCATCACAATCTTCATCTGATTCGCATTCTTCTTCCTCTTCTTCTATTTCTTCAACTTCATCTTCATCTATATCTTTACCAACAACTCCGCTCTTTGAAATCACTGGTAAAAGATTGTACTCATTGTTTTGTCCTTTCTTCACGACATTTATATCAAAAACAAAAGTTGTTACTTGTCCATCCACTACTTCAAAAGATTTTATTATTTGCAGTTTTCCGCTTGGAACCATGACATTTGCTGTTTCACCATTTGCTTTAGCATCAACAGAATCAACATAAAGTTCGATTTTATTGTACATTCCAGGCTCGAGTTCTGTTGACAACACTTCCATAGAGGATTCTCCTACTACTTTAGTTAAATCAACTGATGCATCAAGGTCTTTTTCTTCAAAGCCTTTTCCATCTCCTCCTATCTTGAATATCCTTGTTTTTGAAAGCTCAACAATCAAATATTCAAAATCCTCAATGTCTGCTGGTGCATCTGAGACCAATAATCTGAAATTATCTCCTTCTTTACCCTTATCATCAGAACCTGCATCTTCTGGCTTGTTTTCTGAATCACCTGATGGAGATCGTCCTGCTTCTCCTGACTGATCGGAAGGTATTTCACTGCCAACAGCCTGTAATGCTCTTTGAATTCCTTGTTTTGCCTGTTCAGGTGAATTCTCTAACATTTCTGTAAGTGTTTCCTGAGCAACCTCATTAGCTCTCTCACGGTTTCTCTCAGTTAATCTGTTCAAAGCCCGTTCTCTTCCTTCAGCACTGTTCTGCATGGCATTTTCAATGCCCTGCCTTGCTTGTTCAGGAACTTTTTCATAAACTTCAGCTAACACTTCCATATGTCTTGATGTCTGCCTTGCAACCTCTTCTGCTTTTTCCTCACTATTATTTGCTTCCCTGATTCTTTTTTGTATTGCATTTTCATACCTTTCTCTGGCTTTTTCCAGGGCATTTAATTTGTTTTCCTGGGCCATTGCCACTACTTCTGCCCCTTTCTCATTTGCAAGGGACTCAGCAGATTGCAGGCCATCAAACATTGTATCCAGGAAATAGAAGGGACTGTCTGGGGTCATGCCAGGATTTTCAAGATCTTCTGGCAGTGCAAAAGCACTCATTGAAAAAACTAGAATTACAAATACTAATAAAACTGGTTTTAAGTATTTCATATACATCACCTTAGGCCAATGAATGTATTTATTATTAATAAAGGTTTTCTTTTATACATCTGTTAATTTTATATTAGAAATGTCCTGTCCTGAATTCTTTCTGAAATTTCGCCCTTAAGGTTTTTTGTTATTAGCTGCTTTACTTCATCTTTATTATGATTGCTTAAAAGCCAGGCCAATTTAATAAAAGAAGTTTCAGGAGTCATATCACTTAAATGGCCTAAAACTCCAATCTCCTGCAATTCTCTTAAAGGAGTATAAACATTCATCTGGATTCTGCCGTAAATTGTCTGGGAAGACATGACTACTATAAGGCCTTCCTTTATCATTTTTTTCAAGGAATCAGATATTTTCTTGTTCTCCTTTGTATGCTCATCTATTTCTTCATTTGGGAGATGGCCAAGACCTGTTCCCTCAACAACAAGGCCGTCAAAATTTTTATAAACTAAAAATTCCTCAGCAAACATGTTTGTATGGGTTTTAACAATTCCAACCTTGATTTTTTCATTAAACAATTTTAATTTTAATTTTTTATCATTTTTCTTTTCATAATCTTTTTTCATAAATGAGATATTCTTTTCATTGAAATTAACCCTTGCAATGGGTGTTGAATTTATTGGCCTGAATGCATCCCTTCTTGAAGTGTGCATCTTTCTTGTCTTTAATGCAGGCAGTATTAAGCAAGAATCATCACTCATATTTTCATGCATGCATATTGAAACATCTGCAAAATCAGAATTTGCAATAAAATAACAGGCAGAAATTAAGTTAACAGCAGCATCTGTTGAACCTCTATCTGAACTTCTCTGAGAGCCAACCATTATAATAGGAACAGGCAAATCTTCTAAAATAAACCTTAATGCAGCGCTTGTGTAATGCATTGTATCCGTTCCATGGGTTATTATTATTCCATCTGTTCCGGACTTTATCTCTTTTTCAATCTCTTTGGCGATAATATTATAATGTGGAAACCTCATCATCTCTGACTG
>JAGYOA010000054.1 GCA_018399355.1 Candidatus Woesearchaeota archaeon
AGGTTTTAAGAAAGAATAAAACGCCCTTATCTATAAATCAAAATAAACATTATGCCCTGAAAGTTACAAAATGGTCAGTTTATCGGTTGAGTGATCTTTATTTTATTGGGACTTGAAACAACTAGTCCCAAAAATTAGCCATGGAAGGTACTTAATCCGTGCGGGGCTATATACTATTAAATTTCTTTTACAAATATTATATAAAACAAAAATTTTATATACTACTTCATAGTAAATAACAATATTGGGTTAATGGGTGGTTAAAATCAGCTTGTGGGGACTTGATGTTATTGTTAAAGATGATAAGTATGTCATAAATGAATTTAATGGCATATATTCTGGAATGAAGGGCTTTGAATATATTTATAAAGATGACAGAGTAATAAAAAAAGTTTGCAGTATGTTGGAAGAAAAGCACGGGAAGAATCTAACTGTTAACAAGGGCGAATATTTAAGAAATAAGCTCAAAAAAGAAAATTTCCCACCATATTTATGGGAATCAATAAAAGAGAAAATCCCTGATAAGTTTAAAACTTTTAATTCATTAACAAAGATGATATTCTTGTCAAGGGTTTTATCTTCCAGAAAAGCAGATGTTAATTGGATCAGTGAGCAGGTTAAAAGCTTAGCTGGTTCTCTGGAATCTTATTATAGCACAATATATAATGGCCAGAAATCAGTGGTCTTGAACTTAAAAAATGAGATTATTGATGAAGAATTTGTAAACAGTTATACTTCTCAGGAGATAGCAAACAACAAATTTTTTCAGTTTTTTGTAATGAAAGATACAGATTTAAAAGAAAATTTAATTGAATCAGTTCTTGTTGGATTAGGAGCAACAGATGAACATGGTTTGGGTAATTTGCTTGAAAAACATGATAAATTTGTAATTAAACCGATAATAGGTTCATGCGGCAAGGGTGTAAGAATCCTGAACAAGAAGGAAGTAGAGGAATATAAAGGCACAAGCGGACCAATAGACTATGTTTCAGATTTTAAGATATTTTTAGAAAATTTAGGAATTATAAAAATTAAGTACTTTTGGGATTTGGTTGAAGCTGGTGATTTTTCCTTTGAAAAGGGGTTATCTGTAATACAGCCGTTTGTTGATTCAAGCAAGCTTATCAAAGGTAAAAAATACAATAGTGTAGTTAGAGCCATCGTTTGTAATGGTAAGTTTGTTGATGCTTATGAGAGAATAAGCAAAAGCCCAATTGTAAATTTATCAAAGGATGCAAAAGCAGCCAAATTTAAATTCAATAATCTTAGTGATTTTTGTGAAAATGCAGTAAATATCTTTGAAAAAGAATCTGAAAAATATAATCCCAAAACAATGAAAAAGGATATATACAATAATTATATAGAACAGGCAGGTATTAAAAGAAATTAAATTAAAAATTTGAAGAATTATTCTTCGATTTTTATTGCGCCATGGGGGCACTGAACTTCACATGCCCTGCATCCAATGCATTTCTCAGGATGTTTAACAACAACCTTGTCTTTCTCTTTTTCAAAAACATCCATAGGGCAAACATCTATGCATGTCATAGACATTTTGCATTTTTTATAGTCAATAACTGGTTTTGGCATAATATCATCACCTTATTTGTCTTTTACTTGTTTTTCTTGCTTATTAGAATTATTCTTTTCTTTTTTCTTTTTAGCGCTATTGTTCTCTTTTTTTTCATCAGAATTATCTTCCTGTTTTTTTACATCATCCTTATCTTTTACCTTTTTTTTCTCTTTTGTTTTATCTATTTGTTTCTCAGTTTTTTGCTCTCTTTCTTCATGAGTTATAAGCTTCATTTCCTTTATTTCAAAGCTTCTGAGGGGATAAATTTTCTTCAGCTTGCCTTTCATACTATTCTGAAGCTTATGAGATACAAGCTCATTTACAAGCTCATTATAACTTATTTTGCTTATATAATCTTTAAGCTCATTTCTAAAACTTTTTATTAAGGACTTGATTACAACACCCTTTGCTTTATTCACTGTTATAACCAATGGCTTTATCCTTATCTTTTTTTCATCTCCAGTTGCGCATAAAAAAGAATCATGTATGTTTTCCCTACCTCTTCTTATTATTCTTTTTATAAAAGTTGGAACAGTGCTATAAGCTACTGGCTGCGTTAATGCTCTTTCTTCTTTTAATCCAGTTACTTTTAGTTTTATTATTATGCTTTGCTTTTTTATGTTATTTGTTAAATTTGCTAGATTAACAGTTATTGTTTTTCCAATAATCAATCTTGGGTCATAAGACAATGTTTCACCAACAAGAGATTCATTAAACTCTGAGGGAGCAACTATCTTATACCATTTTTTCTTGAGTTTCGCAGTCTTCTTTTCTTTTGCCATTTTATTAAAAATAGATGTTAATTGAGGAAAAATGTTTTATTTATAAAGCTTTCGTAACCAAAACCAAAAACTTAATATACCAAAAGTTTCATAATTAAAATATAGGGGATAATTAAATGAAGAGAGATGAAATTGAGGAATCAGAGGATATTGAAAGAGTATATTCTGAACAAGGAAGGGAATCTCTTGTAGAGGATGATGCCATTGAGCCCTGGGAGCAGGGTTTTATGGAGGGCGCAGAAGATGATGGTCAGGGAGCAAAATGCAGGAAATGCGGAAAGGTCCTGCTTGGACCAGAGTCTATTATTGAAAAAGAAATAGACGGTGAGATATACAGGTTTTGCTCTGAAGAGTGCGCAGAAAAATTTCAGGAAGAGCCTAAAAAAAAAGATGATTAAACATCTAAATTTTTTACTTCTAAGGCATGTTCTTTGATAAACTTTCTTCTTGGTTCTACTTCACTGCCCATTAAAACACTGAACATATCATCTGCAAGCAATGCATCATCTATTGTAACCTGCTTTAGAACCCTGTTAGCAGGATTCATAGTTGTTTCCCAAAGCTGCCTCGGATTCATTTCTCCTAATCCTTTATAACGCTGTATTGAATAATTTTGCTGGATTTCTTTTGTAATCTTTTCTTTTTCAGAGTCGTCATAAGCGTATTTAATGCTGCCTTTGCTTTTTATCATATAAAGTGGAGGCATTGCTAGGTATATGTAACCTGATTCTATTAACTGTTTCATATACCTGTAAAAGAAAGTAAGCAAAAGGCAGGTTATGTGATTTCCATCAACATCAGCGTCAGTCATGATTATTATTTTATGGTAGCGCGCCTTTGTTATATCAAAATCATCGCCAATTCCTGTGCCGAGCGCAGATATCATTGTCGCTATTTCCTGTGATGCAATTATTCTATTTAGCCTTGCCTTTTCAACATTAAGTATTTTTCCTTTCAGCGGAAGTATTGCCTGGAATTTTCTATCCCTTCCTTGTTTTGCAGAGCCTCCTGCTGAATCTCCTTCAACAATGTAAATTTCCGATAAGGCAGGGTCTTTTTCAGAACAGTCTGCTAATTTTCCTGGTAGGGAAGAACCATTCAATAATCCCTTTCTTCTTGTTAGTTCTCTTGCTTTTCTGGCTGCTTCTCTTGCCCTTGCAGCATTTACCATTTTTTCAACTATTGCCCTTGCTGAAGAAGGGTTTTCTTCAAGATAAGTCGCCATTCCTGTATTAACTATTGAATCCACTATTCCTTTAACTTCAGAGTTTCCCAGCTTTGTTTTTGTTTGTCCTTCAAACTGAGGCTCTTTTATTTTAACAGAAATAACTGCTGACAATCCTTCCCTGACATCATTGCTGCTTAATTTTATGTCTTTTAAGTTATTGAAGTTCTTTTCAATATACGAATTAAAGACCCTTGTTAATGCGGTTTTAAATCCCGAAAGATGTGTTCCTCCTTCAATGGTGTTTATGCTGTTTGCAAAAGAAAAAACAGTTTCAAGGTAGCTATCATTGTATTGTAGTGCAACCTCGACAAAAATATCATCTTTTTCTTTTTGAAAGTATATAATATTATGAAGCCCTTTTTTGCTTTTGTTGATGTATTCAACAAATGACTTAATTCCTTCTTCATAACATAAGTTATAGCTTTTTTCTGTTTTTTCATCTCTGATATTAATTTTAATGCCTTTATTAAGAAAGGCAAGCTCCCTCATTCTGCTTGAAAGTATATCAAAACTAAATTCAATATTTTCAAATATCTTTTCATCCGGAAGGAAAATTACTTTTGTTCCTGTTTCTTCGGTTTTTCCCTGAAGCTGCAGGTCACATAATGGTTTTCCATAAGCATATTTCTGATAATAAATTCCGCCGTCTCTTTTTACATAAACCTCAAATTCCTTTGATAAGGCACTTACAACAGAGATTCCAACACCATGAAGGCCGCCGCTGACCTTGTAGGCATTTTTGTCAAATTTTCCACCAGCATGAAGCTTTGTAAGAACTATCTCAAGGGCAGGCTTGTTGAATTTTGGATGATTATCAACAGGTATTCCCCTTCCGTTGTCAATAACTGTTATTTTGTCGTCTTTGTGCATTATCACTGTTATTTCAGTGCATATGCCAGCTAAGGCTTCATCTATTGCGTTGTCAACAACCTCATATACCATGTGGTGAAGTCCTCTCACTCCAGTATCACCAATGTACATGCTTGGTCTTTTCCTGACTGCCTCTAGGCCGCCTAAAACTTGTATATTTGTTGCACTATAATCTGAGCTCATTTTAATCCTCTTTTTGCCTCTATTTCATATTTAATTTTTGTATTAGCTAAAATCAGCCTTTATTAAAGAGATATAGCCTTTTTATTATATTAAAATAGAATACTGTGTTATTTATATAACTTTCGTTTTTAAAACGGCAATACAAGCTCTGTAGTGCCTTAATTCAGGCATTTCAGCAGGTTTTTATTTTCTTTTGATTTAGTATACTCTTTGGTATACT
>JAGYOA010000055.1 GCA_018399355.1 Candidatus Woesearchaeota archaeon
ATTACAGTAAACAATATACTCAAACTCATTTACAGCGCTGAAAGATACATTATATCTGTAAAGCAAAGAAGTATCATTAAAAATCATTTCATTTGAGAGATTATGGGTTCCTGTGGTATTAAAGCTTATGTTGCAAAACACAGAGCTTCCATTCACAGAACTGTTGTCTATACCATTAGTTAGATTTCCATAAATATTTATCTGTTGGTTAATATATTTTATTGAGGTGTCCTCATCATCCCATAAATCAAGATTTAATGTAGTATTTTCAGCAGAGGAGTAATTATAGTTAAAGTTACTAACATTAAATATTAATATATCGTCTGAATAGCTTATTATATTACACTCAGGAGGAGCGCATAGTTCATCATTTTTCATTATTTTTGGCTGTACAAATCTTATATTATACAATGTTATTATTGCTCCCCTGTTTAAACAAGGAAGGGCATTTAAATTTACATCAAGACCAATATAATTATCATTTATTTCAAGATGAGAGTCTAAATCTGCATCGTCAAAGTTGATTGTCTTTCCTGAGAAATTTATTATTCCAACATCAGGTATTCCTACTGTTGCATTTTCTATTGCTATCCAGTCTCCTAAAACTAAAGGATCATGAAACTCAGTAAAATTTGTTGTAACACTGTTTTTGAAATTTTCCCATGAAGGCTCTTCGTCTATGTTATTTATTGAAAAATAAGAGTCTGAGCTGTCTGTCCCAGCCAAACCACATTCTGATTTATTGCTATAAGACCTTACAAATATCTTGAGATTGCAGTTTCCATCATTTACAGCAGTAGTATCCCAGCTAAGGTTATAGTATATATCACTGTAATTTGTGTCCATTCCTATCTCATTATTAAAGCTGTTGAAACTAAATGTCACATTAATGTCTTCATCAAAATCTGCAGCAGTTGCAGTTGCATTAACCCAGACTGATCCATTTAAGACTTCTCCTCCATTAGGATGAATGATTGTAACATAAGGGGGAGGAGACCCTATACAAAGAGATACTGATGCATGGTTGGTTGCCTTTCCTGTTATTTTTGAAACAGTCGAAGTATTATTATAAATAATCCAGTTGAAAAACAAAGAGGAGAACATAAACAATAAGGCAAGAGCAGCAATTACATTATTTGATGTTTTCTTTCTTGTATTGCCTTTTTTCTTTTTCTGGATTTTTTTGTTTTTATTCATTTATCCTCATAAATTTTTGAACAGAGTAATCAACTTTCCAGCTCTGAAAAAATTCTCTTATTTCTTGAAGCTTATCACAAGGAATAATAATATTGTTTCTTCCTACTGCCTTGCCTTTCAGCTTTCCAAGAAATCCCTTCTCATCTTTTCTTCCCTTTAATGCATATCCAAAAAGGGTTTTTTTTGAATGATTTAGGGATGTTAAGTCATAAGTTATTAAAAATATTATATCCTGTTTTAAGGATTTAGAAATTAGATTATTCTTTTTTATACTGAAACCTTTATTAATCAATTCAAAAAGAATCTTATCATAAAAAAGAGATTCGATGTAAAAATCAGAAACTTCTGCATTTATTTGATTGCTGTTTAGTATTTTTTTAATTTCAACTACAATTTTGCTGTTTTCTTTTTTATTGTTTTTAAAAAGAATAATTGCTTTTAGTTTGATTAGGTTATCTTTGTTTGAGTAATCTGTTATAACTATATCTAATACACTTTCCCTATTGCAGAAAAATCTAATTTGTTTTAGCTCTTCTTTTATATCAAAAAACATGTTTGTTTATAATCAACATAAATAATATATAAAGCTTTCGCTGTTGATTATCAAAAAATATAAATTATAAGACTTTTCAATAAAATTATAGTATTCTCTTTAATATGAAACTTGCCTTTCCCATATATTCTCCATACTCTGCTCCTGGGTGGGAAATTGCAGTGAAGTATATTTTTCTCTCTTCCCCAGGTTGCAATATAAAATTATTGTCTGATACAATAACAAAAGAAGATATATTTCCTGATGTACTAATCTTAATATTTATAGGGTAGGTTTTTTTATTTGACAAGGTCATTTCCCTCCTGCATGACCCATCTTTTGTTATCTTTCCAAAAGTTATGGTTTCTGTTCCAGCATCAAAACCTGGATTTTCTCCTATTATCAAACTCATATCTTTTTCTATAGTGCCCTGTATAACATAAAAAGAGTAAAATGTAGTAGTTAGGCCTATGCTAAGCATGGCAGTGATTAACATTAACAATAAAATTCTTAAAAGATTCATTTTTTTCTTTTTTTACCAGTTACTCTTTTATTTATTTTTGGATTATTCTTCTTAAGTTTATCTTGTTTTTCTTTCTGTTTCTTTGATATAATTACTAGATTGATTATTACAAGGATTATTAAGATTAATATTAAAGAGGTTATTACACCAATACTTAAATTTGCAGGCATTTCAAGCAAGGGCTTCTTTGCGCTTAAAACCATAAACTTCACTTTTTCAGAGGTGGTTATTCCTTCATATTTTATATCTATTTGGGCATTGTGCTCTCCTTCTTCCCATCCATTTGTGTCAATATAAGATGTTAATGTTTTTCTTTCCCATGGTTCAATCTCTATGTTAGGAGTTTTTATCATCTCTCCTTTTACACTTATTTCTCCGTAAACATTATTTATCTTGTTTCCCCAATCACTTTTAACAATTAAATTAATTTTGTTTATCTTGTCTTTTTCAAGCTCTTTTGTGTAATTAATCAGTTCAATATTCAGCCTTCCTATCTTGAAACTTCCCTTTTCCTGTTTTGAATACTCATCATAAATTATTGTTGCAATGGCATTATAAGTCCCTCCAAGATAACCAACTGTATCCAGCTTGGCATTAAGACTTTTTTCTTCATTTGATTTTATTGAAATCTCCTGTGTTTTTAAGGTCGTAATCTTGTTTTCATTAGGGTCATATATTTCTATATTTGCGCTTAATCTTGCTATATCTAATTTACCAAAATTTTTTGCAACTATCTTAAAATCTGCTGTTTCATTTATGTTAACATTAGATGTTATAAGTTTTGTTTCAATATACTTTCCAGGATTTAATACATGAATAAGAATGTAAACTCTTACATTGGAAGAAGTTCCTATATTTCCCTCTACATTGTTAGGATCAATTAACTCTCTAGCCCCTACAAATATTTTATGATGTCCTGGAATCTCAATTTCATCAGGCAGCTTTATTTTTACCTGAAAATCTCTTTCTTTGCTGTCTGCCTTAATGATTTTTTTTGTGATTTCTGCATATTCAGAAAGGTACCCTGAAACATAAAGCTCGACATCCCTTCTTGACTCTGTTATCCTGAAATTAAATGTTTTTTCAATCCCTGGCTGAAAATCAATTTCTTTGTCATTGGGAAAATAAATACCTACTGCATAAGCATCCTTTAATAAAAATAAGAATATCAGAAAAAAGAAAAATAATTTTTCATTTTTGCTTTTTGCCATTTCAAAACCATTTAAAATAAAAGAAAAATAATATTAAAATTATATCTCTACAACATCTGCTGTTATCACATCATCTTTTGCTCCTATTGCATCACTTGGAACAACAACCCTTACGTCAAACCTTAATTCATCGTTGTCATCACCTGATCTGAATCCACCGTCTGTTTCATTGCATATTGTAATGTTGCTTGCCTGAACTACAGAGTCATACCATTGTCCTTGTACTACTTCCCATGAATCAGCAGCGCATGAATTTGATTCGCTGTTGCTTACATTAAACTGATAAACTGGATCTTTTCCACCTATAAAAGTTGCTGCTGTTTTTCCCATATATATTGCCAATGTTAGGTTTTTGTTTCCTATATTCTCCAGGACTAATCCATTTTCTTGAGGAGTGAAGTCAGTGCAATTATCATTTAATGATGCGCTGTGGCTGTTAAGAGCACATCTCATACCTGCATTAACAGTTCCTGTTCCCCAGTTAATAGTATCAGTTGTAAAATTTACCTGCGCTAATGCAGCTATATTCAGGTCAACTGTTGCTGTGTCGCCTGTTGCAAGACCTGTTATAGGAGACCTTATACTTGCAAGCCTGTTTAAGCTGATTAAGGTTCCTCCCAAAGAAACAACTATCGCTGAAATAAGCAATATCGCCAATGTTTTGTTTGATATTTCTTCCATTCTTTACATCCTCCTTAGTTTGGTTTTTCAATATTGAGCATTACACTCGCATCGTCAGGAATTGGGTCTCTTGTTTTTTCTATATTTAGATTTACACTTCCCTGAGAAATTCCTATTTCATCATAAAAAATCTGTTTTTCTCTTGAGCTTATTGATTCAAGAACAGTCCATGTTCCAACAACAGAAACAAGGATTGTAAGAACAAGCAAAACAGCTATTGTTGCTTTTGGTATGTCTTTCTCTTTTTTTGCCATTTGTATACCTCTTTTGTGCTATTTTTATTATAATTGTTTAACTTATTTAAATATTTTGTGGTTTTAGAGTATATTTCTGTTATCCCGAAACTACTACACAAACCAAAACTACTACATAAATT
>JAGYOA010000056.1 GCA_018399355.1 Candidatus Woesearchaeota archaeon
GTCAAACAACTTCCTCCCCCATCACACCTACAATAATCACCACTTGTTGCAGAGCAGCCAGTATAATCATAACATCCATTAGTGGTATCTTCACTTCCATCTGCTACATATTTACATGTAGTATCACAGTACTCACATATCGCGCAGTCACTATCATAAGTGCAAGCCTCACCATAACCTTCAACTATCTTAATAGACTCTTCTCCTGGTTTTACACCAATAAAAAAGAAAAATATAATCAATACAAATACTGTAATTCCCAAAAACCTGCTTAATGCTGCTTTTTTGCTGAAATAAACCAATGACAAATATTCAAATAAATAAAAAATTATTTTTTTGATTGACCACAACATAGATATTGTTGATAATATTATCTTCGATATATAGTACAATACAGAATCAATTATCATTGAAAATGATAATCTTATTATTTTTATTAAAGACTTAACCGCTATATCTGAATATTCAGGCAGCTTCAAGATTAAAAAAGATGATGAACTATAAACAATCTTTGGAATTCTGTAATCAAAAAGCAAAATTAGTTTTATTGCAATCCTCTTGCCTTTTCCATGCATTACCTGATTTAATAATTCTTTAAACCTGTAGTATTTAATGTAAAGATTTATTGAAGCTATCTCGGAAAATAACCATAATAATTTTATATCTTTTAATATGAAAAAGGTTACAAGGCAATAAACACTCAGTAATTTAAGCCAATTAACATCAATAAAATTTAGAATCCAACTGATTATGAATATAAGTTCAACTATTAAAACAAAAAATTCAGGTTTTGTTTTTATTATTGATTTCATCTTATATCCAAATATGGTCTGCAGTCCAATGCACCAGACGGATTATAGCCATCGCATCTTTCAAGAGGAGCATCCCCCCTGAAGCATGCAAATGGCCCTCTGCTTCCATTAATATCCTCTCCAACCCACCTTATATTCAGTTTTGACTCATTATTCTCAAAAGATTCTTTTGCAATCTTTGTTATGTTAAAGCACTGCCATCCATTCCATGATGGAACATTAACTTTGACAAAAGAGCCGTTAATAAAAAACTCCTCTGGCGCAATAGAAAGATTGCTTTCATTTATTTTTTCAATATAATTTATAGAGGATTCTCCATGCCAGTTGTAATGATTATAAGCGCATAAATAAGCAGAATCAAATTCATCTACATATTCTATATTAAAACTCATCTCTGCCTGGAAATCATCCTTTTCCTGCCAATGATTTGTCATAATACAAAAGCTTTCAGGATTCAAATGATAATCCTCTTCGCATTTAGGGCAGTTTGAGTTATAGTAAACATTCTCTGTTTTTATCAAGTCAGTTGGAATGTTGCTTGTATCTACCCTAACCCCTTTAAATTCTAATTCTAAATAATGTTCTCCAGGCGAGATTAACCTTAAAGTAAGGTTTGATGTTGAATTACATTCAAAATCTTGCACTAAAATAGAGTCAATCTCGAGATTCTTTCCAATAGTCTCACTTAATTTAAACAAGGAATCATTCTTTAGCTTAAAATAAAAATTAAAACTATTCTCAAAAGTATCCTTGTTGTAAATACTTTCATTGCCGCATTTCAATTCAACTATCTCAAGGTCATCTTTTGTTGAATTATCATCATTAAAAACTTCTGCATAACTAGTTCCATTTGAAGTACTAACAGACAAATTTGAAATTCCAGTCACATTAAATCTAATTGTCCAGTTCTCTTTTGAAGAAGGATATGAATAAACACTAATTGTATCAATCTCAACCTCAAATGTCTGGTTTGAAAAATGAGGAACAATCCATTCAATTTTATCAATCAATGAGTTATTATTTTCATCAATATAACTCAAATTTTCAAATAATTCTTTTGTTTCATTCTTTATCCAATATAATTTTATCTTGCTTGTATCAGAGGTTATTTCAGTTATATTTGTGTAGGCCAAAACATTAGTGTAATTTATCTCAGAACTTACAACTATCCTCTTTTTTGCAGGGTTTATCTCCTCTTCATAAGAAACAGGACCTGGTGTCTCATATTCAACATAATACTCTTTTGTCTCTTTTGCATCAATCAAGTCCCTGAAAACAACACTATTTTCATTTGTTTCATTATCTTTTATACTTACTGAGCTACCATTTATTTTTTCATCCAGTTCCTTATCAAATACATTAACATTAAAGGCATAATCAGGCAATTCAAAAGTAATATTCATTTCTTTGCTCAAATTTTCATAATTTTCTTTTAAAATGCCTTTTCTCCATTTTACTGGCTTGTTTATCTCTTTTATTATTGCTTCATCTTCCAGAGTAAGATTTTTTTCAACTACTTCTATTTTAAAAACATTTGAAACAGCAATTGATTCGGAGTCATTTGCAGTTATGAATGTGTGCTTTGTTCCAATAAAACCAATTTCAGGAGTTATTTTCAAATTATCCCCTTCTATTAAATATGAAATATCCTCTGTTTCATAAACAGTGTAGTTAATCAAATCACCATGGGAATACTCAAAATAATCATTTAAATTAATCACTGAATTGCTGTTTTTTTCTATTGTTACATTAGGTATATTCCTTATTAAGGATAAGGCAACATCCTCCTGTTTTGGGATTATTTTATACACAATCTCTTGAATATTCAATTTTGCATCCTTCAATTCAATCCTTAACCTGTAATCTGTTCTGTTTAGGCTTATCATGCATGTTTCAATACATTGCTCACTGAATTCAAAGATTTTATCTTCCTCTATGAAAATAGCATTAAGGGTTTGCCAGTTGGAATAATAAATATCAGAATAAAGATTATCTTCACTTGTGTTATAATCAGCATAAACAACCTGCGCACTTATCTCATTGTTTTCAGTCGCCCCATATCTCTGGTAATAAGAATAGAATGTTTCATTCCATTTTTCTGAATTTGATTCAAGCCCTGCAAAATTACAGCATCTTTCAGAACCATAGCATACCTTTACAGAAGTTTTATTATCCACAGAGTAAGATTCCCAGATTGTGCAAAGATTATTGTGATTAACATCCCAGTTAAAAACTGCATCAATTTTAAAGTCAACTATTCCTTCTTTTGTTTCAATCCCATCATTATTTGCATCAAATTCTGACTCATCGGCATAATTCAAATCAAGAACTATCTCAGAATCAGAAGGCGCCCTTATTATATTCTCAGATGATTCATTCTTGGAATAGCTTTCATTTACTGATTCATTTAATTCCTTAGTCAAATTTGAACTATCTGTATCATTCAAAACAGTTTCAGTTTCATTTAATTCATTGCTTTCATTGATACTTTCATTTGTTTCATTAATTTCATCACTTCCACTAATATTACCAATGGTTTCATTTGTACCAGAACTCTGATTTATTTGTGTTTCATTATCATAGGTTTCCTCGGTTTCTCCATCAGCATCATCTAAATCAGCTGTTTCATTAGTTTCATTTTCACTCAGTTCTTTAACAACCATTCCTGTTATTTGGTTTGTTTCATTATTGTTCTGAGGATATTCAAAAACAAGATAGCTTTCATTTCCTGCTTCAAGGTAAACCTTTGCGCTTCCATCACCAATAACATTTCCATTAATCTTCAGTGATTTTATTTCCCCTTGAAGTTCAGGAACAAAAATATAGGTTGAGTTTTTATCAAATAATTCATTTACTTCGTGAATATACTCTTCTGTATCCTCAAATGAAAAGAATCCTGTTATAGAAGGTTTATAGAAAAACAAAACTGAAAATATCACAAAAACAAGGATGGCTGGAATCAAGAATTGCTCAATCTTATTTAAGGCATTAAGTCTTCCTTTTTCCTTTTGGATTATTGGCCTATATTTTTCAGCAACCTTTTCATAATCCTTTTCAGCAACATTCTTCCTGCCTTTTTTCTTAGGGCCCAACCTAGTTTGCTTGGTTTTCTCTCTTCCCCTTTTCTTTGTATTTCTCATCTTTTCTTCCTATTGTAAATAGTCCAGATAGTCCTCTGGTCACGATGCATTAGCAATCCAATCTCTGAATATCTTAAATGAAGCTCATCCCTCATATAGTAAACAATAAGCTCAAAAACAGAATAATTTTCTTTTCCGAAAATTGAAACAGGAACATAATGCTCACATTTTTTTATCTTTAAATGACCTGAAAATTTTTTCTTGGAGTTTGAATAAGTTGACCATATTGTGCGGTCATTTCTATGAAGAATTTTAGCAATATCACAGTATTTAAGATGTATATCTTCTTTTAGGTATTTAACAACTGTTTCAAGAACACTTAATCTTTCATTAAAAATACAAACAGGAATAAATACATCTTCATGCTTTTCTTTCTTTTCAATTATATTGAGAATATCTTCATCATTCAGTCCTTCTTTTTCTTTAAGGTAAGAAAAAAGCACAGATAATGCATTTTCATAATCTTTTTTTGTTTTAAATTTTTTATTTAACCCTTTAGAACTAGCCAAAGCAATGTTGTCA
>JAGYOA010000057.1 GCA_018399355.1 Candidatus Woesearchaeota archaeon
AAGGAGATCTCTTAACATTACAGAAATAAATGTATACAACTATTTAAACCTTATAACTGTATACAGAAATAAAGTATCAATATGTTACATTTTTAAAAGGTTTAAATATATTATTATTTTAAATTAATTATGGCTGATCCTTTAACTGATTATGGAAGCAATATTATGGGTTCTTTTAGTGGTATTGTAGGAACTACTGTTTCTTTAGTGGTTAAAATTCTTGGAGGATTAGTTGCTCTTGGAATTGTAGGATTTTTTTTATTTTGGAGAAAACAACAGAAACAATATAATATTCCAGTAACTATATGGATACCAAGAAGCGATGGAAAAATAACAGACGAAGTTCAAGCAAAAGGAGGATTCTTTGCAGTTAAACCAAAAGATGGTGGAAAGATTACTTCTTTTAGATTAAAGAGAAAAGGATTAGGTTCAATAGATATTCCTCCTCCAAATTCTCGTTTCCTTGTAGGATTAAGTAGGAGATTATATTTAATACAAAAAGGAATAGATGACTTTGAACCAGTATTACCTGATAGCTTTAGATATGTAACTACTGCAAAAGGAAAAAAAATACCTGTAGTTAATTTAAATTGTATAAATCAAGATGCTACTGCATGGGTTGAAGATTTTAGGGAAAGTGCAAAAAGAAGATTTAGTTTTCATAATGTTTGGGATAAATATAAAGACTTTATACAAATGACTGTCTTTATATTTATAGTAATGTTGGCTATATATATAATGTGGCAAGGATTACAAGAAGTAGTTATAGGATTAAAAGAAGTAGCACAAACATTACAAGGAGGGTCTGTAAATATTAAATAATGGAAGAACAAAGACAACCAACACAACCAATAAATTATGCTCCTTCTTATACTGGAGAAGAAGATATAAAAAATATAGTTGGACAAATAGATCCTCAAAGAATATTAGATAATCTTAATCATGCTCTTAAAGGAGAATACTTTTCAAAAGAAGAAGGTATTTGGAAAAAAGTCGGAGAACCATTAATCAACGATGAGGGAAGAGGATGGATCATTTCTTTTTTTACTTCTATTATGAATAATGCTTCAACTATGGGAATTATTACTGAACAACAATTTGGTTATTTAATGGAAGGAATTATTGATACAGTAGGTAGAGAGTTTAGATGTAATTTAGAAAGATTTGGTTTTGTTTCTCCTGGAAAATATTATCAAACTAAAGTTTATGAAAATAAAGGTTCTCCAGATACTTCAAGAATGAAAACAATCGCAGAGATGATAATGCAAAGAGCATTTATTATTTATTCAAGAAGTTTAAAGGGTTCAGAAAGTAATAGAATATTTAAGAGTTTAAGTATGTCAGATAATATGGGTTATGGAGGAGATATAAAACCAAAAAGAAAGAACTTTATAAGTAGGGTTTTTGGAGATTAAGATGGAAATAGGAGAAGCAGAATATTCATCTAAGTCGGATTTTAGTAAAGCGGAAGTTGTTAAGCAACAAGTTATGAGATGTGATGAATGTAGAAGTAAAGAAATGAAAGCAGGATATTTTAATTATACTTCCGATGGAAAAAAGATATATGTTCCTGATTCAAGAAAAGAATGGATTTCTGCTGTTAAGGCATTAAGGAGATTAATGGAACCTGAATGTAGGAAGAATAAAGATTTTAAAGATGCAGAAAGCAGCAGAAGTTCAACGAGATGAATATAAATCGAGGTATTTTGGATGATATGCAACAAACTGAAACAGGGATTAAATAACTGGCGGTTAATCCGATTTATTAAATGGATTTATAATAAATTTAATAGGAGGTTAAAAAAATGACAATTGAAACCAAAGGAATGTTAAATGAAACATCAACACCAGGACAATATTTAGATGAAGAGGGAAATTTATATGTTGTTGATGAAAGACTTTCAACAGGAAAACCTGCACTTGTGAAAGTTTCAAGTGTAGAGAGTGTAAAGAAGTAAGAATTAAAATGTCGAAATATAACACCAAAGAAAATGTAGGAAACGATGAAGTTTTGGAAGAGAGTGAATACTCTCGAAAGACAGAGTTTTCTAAAGCCGTTTTAGCATCTTCTCAGGTAGAAAGATGTTTGGTTGCAAGAAGCAAGGATATGCGTCCAGGTTATACTACTTATGTTGTTGATAAGAATGGGGAATCACATCCCAAGATAATAACAGATACACGAAAAGAATTTGTTTCATCTGTTGAAGCATTAAAGAATTTACTTTCTCCTGAAATAAAAATGAAAAAATCAGAGTTAGTAACTAATTATCAAAATAAAAAGAAAGAACTTTTTAATAAATTCGCATACCATGAAAGACTCGGAAAACGAATAAACTCTCAAACAGGGAATGTTGAATGGGTTTTTTCTAAAAGATTATATATGCCACAGAAAGGACATTTTATTTTAGCAGATTCAGAGTATCCTCAGAGTGTTAAAACCGTTAGGATAGAAAATGGTTGGGAGGATAATGTGGATGCTTATTGGGATGGTATGGTGGAGATAGCAGACATGCTTTTTCAAGAATTAAATGAACTTATTCACCAGATTGAATATTTCAAAGGAGAAACTTCGTTCTAAAATGAAAGTAAAAACAGCAGAAGATTTGAAAGAACATCCTGAAGCAGATTTGGTAGTAAACTATATTATTGATAGGTGGAAAAAAGGATTGTATTCATTAGTGTTAGTTGGTGGACTTCCTGGCACTGGGAAGTCCTCAACTTGCATAAGACTTGCAGAATTAACACAAATGAAATTAACAGGAGAAAATAATTTTAAAGTAGATAATGTTTTAGATAGTTTTTTAGATTTAATAAAGTTCGTTAAGAATGCTAAACCTGATAAAGTATGCACTGGAGTTGTAGAAGAAGTTAGTGTTTTATTTCCAGGAAGGAGAGCGATGTCTTCTGAAAATGTAGATGTTGCAAAGTTATTAGATACTGCACGAAAAAAGAAAGTAATTTTATTTGCTAATGCTCCAATCTATCCTTCAATTGATTCTCACATGAGGGCGTTGGGTAATGTTTATATTCAAACCATTAAAATTTATAAGAAGGCAGAATTAGTATTTTCTAAATGTTATAAAATCCAAACCAATCCAGCAACAGGCAAAACTTATACTCATAATTTTAAACGAGGTGTTAAGGATGTTAATAGAATGTATACTCTAAAACCCTCAAAAGAAACATGGGAAGACTATGAGGGCAAGAAGGATAAGTTCTTAGATGAATTATATTCTAAAGCAGAAGCAAGAGCCATGAGAAAGCAGGAGAAGGATAATAAGCTATTGAAAAGCCAACAACACCCAGACATTAGCCCAAGAGATATGCAGATTTGTATTAGGAAAAGTATTGGAGAGAAAGAAGCTGATATTGCAAAGGATGTTAACCTCACAAGAGAGCGAGTTAATCAAATATATCATCAAATTAACAAAAATAACCCTGATTTTCTTAGAAATTCACCAAAAGTAAGTAAAAAACACAATCCAGAGCCCAATAAAGTAAATTAAAAATGTATTATATATAAAATCTAATCAAAACAGAATAAAAAAACAAAATATGAAAATGACTAAACTAAAAATTGCAGAAATGATTTTATTTGTTGTAGCAGTTATGGGATTAGTTAATAATCCTAATGATGGGACTCCTGAAAGTTTCTATGCTTATATTATTTCAGGAGTCTGTGGCGTTTTAGCATTAGGTATTGAAATTTTTTTATGGATTAAAAGAAGGAATTATAAGAAATGAAAGCAGATATTTATTTAAGAACTTCAACATTAGAACAACATCCAGAGAAACAAAAGCAGGAATGTTTGGAACTTCTTAAAAATAAAGGTTATGAATTAGGCAATATCTATTTAGAAAAACTATCAGGATATAAACAAATTCAAAGACCTAAATATTATGAAGACCCATGCAATACTTCTACCTCCAGACAAAAAATAATATTCTACAAAGAAAAGAAAATAAAAATAACTTTTAGATTATTAAACAAACAAGAATATTTTTTTAGTGGTAAGATAATAGAAACAGAAAAAATAAAAAAACCTATTGGTTTTATTCCCCCATATGAAGAATCTTATTTCATAATTCAATTAGATAATGGAGATTTATTGTATGAAGAATTTGCTAATGTAGACAATCTATCAATACATCCTGCATCTTATCAACCGATTAAATATTTTAATAGAGAAAACATATCTGAAGAAATTAGACAGCAAGTATTTGAGAGAGCAAATAATCTATGCCAAATAAAAGGAGAAGGTTGCACAGGCAAGGCAGAAGAAGTTGACCACATAATGCCTATTAGTAAAGGAGGAAGTAATGACATTTCAAATTTACAAGCTTCTTGCATTAATTGTAATAGAAAAAAAAGCAACAAATAAAGAACTATTTCTTCAACAAATAAACAGTAATT
>JAGYOA010000058.1 GCA_018399355.1 Candidatus Woesearchaeota archaeon
TATCTTATTCAATAGAGGATTTTAGTGAAAATGAAATATATGTAAACAAAACTGAAAACAAAAGAAAAACAACCAAACTAAAATCATAATCTTTAGAATTCCAGATGAAAAACAAAAGGTTTATATATAGCTTAACATTATATATTGCAAAATACAACATCTAATGTTAAAATGAAAGGACTTTCAAAAAAGGAAATTGAACTGATCTCAGAGCTTGAATTCAGGAAAAAATACTATTTCAATAGAGAAAACATTGCACACCATTTCAAGAAAAGAAGCCAGCTAAACCACACAATACACAAGCTTCTCCAGAAAAAAAGAATAATAAGCCTGAACAAAAACAAATATTACCTCATTCCAATAAAAGCAAAAAGAGGCAATTGGGCAGACAACCCGTTTATTATTGCAGACGAGATATTTGATGGAAAAGATTACTTTATTGGTGGATGGGCAGCTGCAAACTATTGGCAGATTACTGACCAGATACCAATGAAAATAGAAGTCTACACAACCAAAAGACAGGGAAAGTGCAATATCCTTAACACATCCTTTATTTTCAGGAGGACAACCAAAAAAAGAATACATTCAGCTGTTGAAAAAAAAATAGCAAATCATGTTTTTAGGATACAATCAAAAAAAGACACAAAAAAATGGATAAAATCAAGAATCTGAATCAGGATGATTTTAATATAATTGCTGCAGAAACAGGCTTTAACAGAAATATACTGCTTAAAGATTATTACCTAACAATAATCCTCTATTTATTAAAAGAAACCAAAGGAATATACTTCAAGGGCGGAACAGCACTGCAGAAAATATTCTTGAATTATTCCAGACTAAGCGAAGACATTGATTTTACACTAACTACAAATCTAAAAGAAACAAGACAGGAAATAATAAAAAAACTTAATGAATCAAAATTATTTGGCAAAATAAATCCAGACAAGGATGTTAAAGGCTTTGTTCGTTTGGTTGTTCCTTACACAGGATTTTCAAAAGAAAAAGGTTCAATCTCTATTGATTTAAATGAAAGGGCAAAATTATTAAGAAAACCAGAAAACAACAAAATAAAGCATTTCTATGAAAATATCCCTGAATTCTCATTTAATACCTTGTCAAAAGAAGAAATGATTGCAGAAAAACTTGCAGCCGCAATTGGAAGGAACAAGCCTAGAGACCATTTTGATATTTACAAAATAATTAAGCAAAAACTACCAATTAATTTAAAGCTTGTTAAAGAAAAATGCAAGCAGTCAAATATTGAATTCAACATAATCAGAATGTTTAGCAAAGCAAAAAAACTGAATAAAAGGTGGAATGAAGATATGATCCCTCTTTTATCAGAAGAAATCTCCTTTCAGGAAGTAATCCAAACATTAGCAAAACATTTCAATTTGAAACAAGAAAAAGAAAAACTAAAAAATTTATACATTTAGTATCCCTTATGAAGAATATTCAAGTCCCCAGTATGACCTAAAAAGAAATGCTGGGCTTCCTTTTTCTAGGTCAAAAAATACCGAAAATCCTGCACAGAATCAATCCTTGTAGAAATGGTCTTTCAACTCTGGGTCATAAGGCTGCATGCACAATAAATTAACAGCCGGCTTATCAAGTGTTTTTAACTGGTGGGCTGTCTTTGGCATCACCTTGCTGAAAACATCGTAAATGAGCTCCTGGGCTTTTGAAGGAAGCCTTTCAGTTATTTTCTGGCATGTTATCATTGTCTTTCCGAACAAAGGCAGAAAATGCTCAATAGTATTAATATGATAATGCCTGGATGTGCTTGCATTTGGTTTTATAAACTGCAGAAGCAAACTTACCGGGTTTTCCCCTTCCACAGGATCATCCCTTTTTATAATCCAGTAATATTCTGCAGCTGATTTTCCTGAATTAGACATCTTTCCCGGATGTTTAACAGCCGTAGGAGAATATATCACAAAATCATTTTCTATCCTTAAATCTTCAGAAGAAATCTTTTTGTAAGTTTTGTCAAGCTCTGTTTTATTGAGAGAATAAACAGCAATCAAGTCAACAATATCTTTAAGCTCATTCAGCTTTGAAATATTGCTTTTTGCAATGTTTATGCTAAGGGCCGAAACATCTTTTATTTCCTCTGTGATATTTTTTGCCAGAGAAAACCCCATGTTTTCCAGGGCATTATAAGTATCAATTAAATGATTATATCTTGGCACAATAGTCACTGAAACAAAATTTTCTTGGTGCATAATCAATTGAAATCATTATTGGGTATTTAAAAGTTACTGATTGTTTTCCATAAAAACTGAAGTTTATTCATAATAAACGAAATTTTTCCGGAAAATTTACCTAAACTTAAATAAAAAATAAAATACACCTTATTCTTGATTAGTTTAATGATTGAGGATTTAATAACCAAAATAAAGAAAAAAAACAAGAAAAAACATACTTGTTTTTCAAAAGAAAAAAATAAGCCGGAAGAACAGGGATTAATAGTATCTGCAGGCCATGGTATTTATGCTTTGAAAGACAAAGATAAATACTTAATAGCCTTAAGACCCTATAATTATGATATTAAATTACTCTACTACAATAATAATCTTTACGATTCAAATCAAAATGTGATATTTAATACACTTACTGGCGAAATAATCGCGCTAAGGAAAAAAAATATCAGAAGTTTTGCGTTTAACGATAACAGGATGTATGATGCAACAGAGGATGAAATTTTTGAAACAAAGAGCAATAAGGTAATTGCAAAAAGATCTAAGGGGTACTCAAATTTTAATGGAGGCATATCCCATCTTGTTTCAAATAAATCAAGGCTTTATGACTGCGGCTCATACAATGAGATATATGACACACTAAAAGATGAGGCAATTACAGCAAGGGCAGGATACTCGAATATGATCTCCCATAACGAAAGATTGTATGACTCTTCAAATAACTTTGTCTTTGAAACGAAAACAGGCAAAATAATTGGAAAAAGGGATAAGAATATAACAAATCTTTTTTCTGGAAACGGAAAACTGTATGATTGCTGCTATAACCAACTTTTTGATACATTTAACAATAAACTAATTGCAGGAGAACAATCAGAGATTAAGTGCGCATCCAATTATAATGGAGACCTATACGCCGCATCATGTGATTATATCTTCGATACCTCGGGTTTTAATCGGATAGACTTTCATGATAAGAATATAAACGATATGTGCAATGTGCCCTTTTCTTTATTCAATAAACTAATCAATAAAGGAGTAAAGTTAGATGATTCTAATAGCAGCAGAATTTAAAACGCTTAAAAATGGAAAATATTGTTTAGGGTAATATACAAATTAACCTTATAAAAGTATTGACATCCTTAACTTAAAAATTAAATCCAATTATATTAAAGAAGACACAATTTGCAGAATATAAAATAAAAATCACTAAACGCCTGTGGGGGCGTCAATAAACTTAACATCTACCTTGAACTTGTCTTTTATTGTTTTCATAAGGGCCTTAACACCCAATGTTTCTGTTGCGTAATGGCCAGCAACAATAATATTAACATTGCTGTCCCTTGCAGTTACATAAGACGAATGGCCTGCCTCTCCTGTGACAAGGCAGTCAAAACCATTTGAAATTGCCTGCCTTGTAATCTCTCCGCCGCTGTTTCCGGAAACCACAGCTATCTTCTTGATCTGCTTTTTTCCAAAATCAAAAACAGTGCATTTTGTTTTCAGGTTTTTCTCAATCTCTTTTACAAAATTATTTAATGAAGTATCCTTCTCTCCTGCAAAACCAATGACTTGGCCATGATAATCGCCAAAGCCGTGCAGATGCTTCAAGTTGAAAATTCTGCAGAACTCTGCATTATTGCCGTGTTTTGGGTGTTTGTCTAAAGGAAGATGTGCTGCATAAAGAGAAATCTCATTATCAATAAGAAATTTTACTCTTGAATAATTTAATCCTGTTAAATACTTCAGCGAATCATTCCAGCTTATTCCGTGATGCAC
>JAGYOA010000059.1 GCA_018399355.1 Candidatus Woesearchaeota archaeon
GAAGTAGATGATGTAGATGATCCTTCAAGTTTGTTTTCTGTTGTGACGGATATGATTAGTATGATTACTGCTCCATTTACATTACTGGCAACTGTGCTGGTAAATGTTTTAAAAATTCCTGAATTATTTGCAAATATTATTTTAGGACTTTTAGTGATTAGTATAATCTTAGCAATTTGGAGTTTGTTAAGAAAGGGGGATTAAAAATGATAGAATTGAATAGGAGGAAAATATAATGGCATGGTCTTCACCAACAACGGTAAATGCAACGGCAGGTTTAGATAGTTTTTTACCCTATTTATCTGAAGTTAGCAATTTCTGGTTTGGAAGGATGTTAATGATTGCAATATTTGTAATATTTCTATTTGGATATGTAAGAACTAAAAATGATTGGGTTGGAGGTCTTGCAATTGCATCTTATATTACCTTTGTATTAGGATTATTATTCTGGACAATAGGCCTTGTTACTGGAATAGATTTTGGAGTAATAGTAGGAATTACAGTTGTATCCTCAGTTATATTGTTTTTGAAAGATAAAAATTAGAGTGTATCCAATATATACATGCTTTTTTAAATATTAATTTCCTTATTTTTTCATACAAATGGCCTTAGGCCATATAAATATATAATTTAAAAGGAGGTTAAATATTAAAGTGAAATTCGGCAGACAAGATAAAGGAATTGCAGGATTAACCATTTTGTTATCTCTTGTAACAATGTTGTTTGTAATTGGACTTCTTGTGATGGTCTTTGCTCTTATGGGTGGAGAATTACAAGATGCAACTACAGACGCAACAGCAGAAGATGTTATCAATGATACCACTACAAGTATTTCAGGTGTAACTGATTGGTTTGAAATCTTCCTTGTAATCGGTGCTATGGTTGTATTAGTTCTATTGGTGGTTATAATTATATCAGCAATAAGAGGATCAGGACTAATTGCAAGTGGAAGTGCATAAAAAGGCCGAATTAATCTCTTTTGAACACAAAATGAGATTTAAAAATAAAAACAACGGAGTTGCAGGATTAACCATTTTGTTATCTCTTGTAACAATGTTGTTTGTTATAGGCCTTTTAGTGATGATTTTCTCTCTAATGGGAGGAGAATTACGAAGTGCAACTTTTGATGACACAACTGTTACAGTTACCAATGAGACAAATATCTTTGTCAATACAACTGGAGATACATTATCTGGTGCATCTGCTTTAAATGCAGGTAGTTTTGTTATAACAGCAGTTTGGGATGAAGATAGTGGTGCTTATAATGTTACAGTACCAACAGCAAATGTAAGTGTTTCAAGTGCTGGAGTTGTTACAAACGGAACAGCAACAACATATGATGATGTAAGTTTGAGTTATACATATCATTATGATGCAGAAAACACAGCAACAGAAGTAATGAATGACACAACTGCAGGAGTATCTGGTGTAACAGACTGGTTTGAGATTTTCTTGGTAATTGGTGCTATGGTCGTTTTGGTCTTATTAGTAGTAATAATAATAAGTGCTATTAGGGGATCAGGACTAATTGCAGGAGGATCGGCATAAAAGTATGCATAAAACCTTAATTTTTTCTTTATAGGCCTTAAATGGCCTATTTCTTCTTTTTTTTCCGACGATAGATTTTATTATATTCAAATTTGCATTTTAAAGCGATTTGAGAAGTTTTTTTAACCTTTAAGGTGTAATTACCCATAAAAGTTTAGGAATTTTTTATATCCAAAGGTTTATATAGTAGTTATACATCAATTATACATGGCAAACAGAACAACAATTAATATTGATAAGGCAATTAGAGAAGAATTGAATAGGTGTAAGAAATATAAAAGAGAAACTTATGATGAAATTCTGGAAACCTTAATAAAAGAGAGAAAAAGGAGGAGATCAAAGATAGGATTAAAAAATTAAGATGGTTAGTGAAAAAAGATTAAAAGAGTTGGATAGTAATATTTTAAAGAGTATGGGTTGGAATGCAAATGAAACTCCACAAGAGAGAAAAGAAATTCTTAAAAAATGGGATAAGATGGATGGATCATCATCTTTCCATGATGCTATAAAAACAATGATCAGAGAAAAATCCAAAAAAAATTACAAATTAGGATGTCCGAACTCTTATAGTGGAGAACATGCTTTTGAAACATTTGGATTGCCAAAAGGAAAAATGAGATGTGTTCATTGTGGTGTAATTAAATCTATGAAAAAAGCAAGATGAAAAGGAGGTAAAAAATAATGGGAAGAACAAATTTAGATCAGAAGAGAAGATCAAAACAACCATGGGAAAGAGGAAGAGGTGCAAGAAAGATAGGTAATCCTCGTTATAAACCAGTTCGTAGAAGAGATAAAAATGATGTTTTGAGAAAACTCTATGTTTTGAGGAAAAGATAAAATGGTGAATAAACATTTATGGAATTGGTTAGACGAAATAGAAGGAAAAAAGAAAGGAACTTCTCTTGAAAATTTAAAAAAAGAGATGAAAAGACAAGAATATGACTTAGAAAAAAAAAGAGAGAAAGCACTAAAAAGAAACATTAAAAGAAGAAAGGGAAAATACACAACTAAAAGGGATCAGGAATTAATGTTTGGATATTAAAATGGGTAAAATTTCAAAAAAAGAAATCCAGAGATATATTGATACAGGATGGATTTTTGAAAGGAGACCAAACGAATACATTAGTTTAGATACAGGAGAAGTAATCAAAACAAAAGAAGAAATTAAAAGGATTATTAAAAATTACAAAAAAGGTTTAAAAAAATATTAAAATGGGAAAATTTGATGTAGAAAAAATTAAGAATTTTACATGTGGAGAAGTTAAGGCATGGACAGATCAGATTAAAGCAGATCAGAATATTTCTAAATTATTAAAGGAACAAAAAGAAAAGGAAAAAAGAGAGAAAATTAAAAATGAAATACTAAAGGAGGTTTTTAAATAAAAAGAGAAAAAGGAGGTGAAAATGGTAAAATATGTTATAACTGCAACAAAGAATGGAAAAAGAATGGTTGGTGATACTTCTTTTAGGAAAAAGGAGAATGCAAAACAAGCAATTAAAAAGTTGATAAAAGATAAGAAATATAAATATCCAAAAATAGTAAAAGTTACAAAAGAAAGTATTGATAGAATAAATAAAACCTATAATAAAAAGGGGGGGAGAAGAAAATGAATGAAATTGATAAACTGGAAGATGAATTAAAATATCTACAAAATAGAAGGAAAAAGAAAGAGAAAGAAAAATATCTTAAGAGAAAAATAGGTCAAGAAAAGTTTAATCAGAGTTTTTTAGGGAAGGTGGCCAATACTATTGGAAGAGTGTCAGAAAATTCTAAAAAGAGAAAAAAACCCACTAAAAACACAAAATCTGTGCAAGATCTTATAAGAGATTTGCCTCAATAAAATTATTTATTCCCTCAAATTCTTTAATTAATTTCATTTTCAACTTAATTTATCTTCTATCCATAAAATTGCTCTTGCAGGATAAGATAATAATTTGGTTATTAACCAGAAAATAAAATAGATAAATCCTATGGGAGCAATAATTAATCTCCAGATAAAACTCCAAATTTTACCCATTGTTGTTCTATCATCTCCACAAATATTGCTCATTCTTCTTTTCTCCTTTGTTTAATTAAAGGTTCTCCATTGTTATATAATTCTCTCATATCTTCCTTTGAAAAACCATACATCTTGAAACATTCTTCTTCTGTTAAATCTTCAAAAAAATATGATTTATTCATTCTTCTTTTATCTTTTGTTTAATTTCTTCATAGATTTCATCAGCAGTCCAATCTAAATACTTATCATTTTTAAAATAAAATTCTAAAATCTTAATAAATTCTTCATCTTTTGCTTTTGAAGTTTCTTCGTGTTGTTGGA
>JAGYOA010000006.1 GCA_018399355.1 Candidatus Woesearchaeota archaeon
TATTTCTTTTTTATTTTTAAATAAAGATTTTTGCCTTCCTCAATTTTATCTTGATTAACCAGCTCCAACTCCTTAAGAAGCATTTTGTGAATTTTCTTTTTTCTTTTATTCTTTACTATTGAATTAAGTTTCAATAAAAATGAATTTTTATTTTTAGTTGATTTCTCTTTTTTTTCCTCTTTTTGCTTTTTTGAAAATATGTTTTTTAAAAACGAGAAAAATCCTCTTCTTTCAGTTTTTTCTTTCTTATGTGTTAGTCTTTTAGATATGTTTTTAAATTCTTCAAATAAAGGTTTAATTTCGCTGCGAGACAGTTTTTCATCGCTGTATTCAACAGCTGATATTTTTTTTAGAAATATTGCTATTTTCTCTTTCATATCATTATCTATTTTTTTTCTTTTTAATTCTTTTTCAAGCTCTTCAAATGTAAACTCGTATCTTATTTTAAAAAAATCAGCAAAAAATAGCCTTGCAATATGAAAAAACTGTATTGAACTGTCATCTACTGTTTTTTTAGAAAAATGTTTATTAAAAGAATCTATTCTTTTCAAATTATTTTCTTTTACTGTTTCAATCCTGTCTTTTTTCTTTTTCTTGCTTTTAAAAGGAATTATCTTCATATCTCTATTTTTATTAAACAAACCTATATAAATTTATCGTGTAAATCTTTACTATTTTTGAGTAGGATAAAAAAATATAAATACAAAGAGGCGCTCATTTTAAATATGAACAGTAAAGATATAGAAAAAACAATAGCCAAAGACCAAAAAATCATTGAGAGCATAAAAAAAGAGGTTTCTAATGTTATTGTAGGGCAGGATAAGATTGTTGAAGGATTCATAAAGTCTCTTATTTCCAACGGAAATGTTCTAATTGAGGGAGTTCCAGGGCTTGCAAAAACATTGATAGTAAGAACTTTATCAAAGGTTATGGGCTGCGGATTCGGCAGGATACAGTTTACGCCTGATTTGCTTCCAACAGATATAATAGGAATTACTGCCTATGATAGGGAAAGAGGATTTTACGTCCTTAAAGGACCTATATTCAACAACTTCATACTTGCAGACGAAATAAACAGGGCTCCTCCAAAAGTGCAGTCTGCCCTTCTTGAATGCATGCAGGAAAAGCAGGCAACAATAGGAAAAGAGACATTTGACATGCCAATACCTTTTTTTGTTCTTGCAACCCAAAATCCATTAGAACAGTTAGGAGTATATCCCTTGCCTGAAGCCCAGGTTGACAGGTTTCTCTTCAAGCTCAGAATAGATTACCCTGACTTAGAGGGAGAAAGGAAGATTTTAAACCAGAATATAACTACAAGAAAATTTGAGGAATACAGCTTAAAGGTTATTGCCTCTCCTGAAATAATCAAAAAATTGCAGGATGATGTAAAAAAAATATACCTTGATAAAAAAATTGAGGAATATATCATAAAGATAGTGGATGCTACAAGAAATCCTGATAAGTATAAAATTAAATTAGGCAAATATATTGAATGGGGTGTTTCACCAAGAGCATCTATTGGAATGTTTATTGCCTCAAAAGCAGATGCTTTAATGAAAGGGAATGGTTTTGTAACTCCTCAAAATGTGAAAGAGGTTGCATATGATGTTCTAAGGCACAGGATTATTTTAAGCTATGAAGCGCAATCAGAAAATGTGAAGGAAGAAGATGTTATCTCAGAAATTCTTGCAAGAGTTCCTGTTCCCTAAATTAAAAAATGGAAGAGTTAAACCTTAATTTAAAGCCTTTAATAAAGAGGCTTGAAATATATACAAAGAAAGGACTTGTTGGTGTATTAACAGGCTCTTACAAAAGCACTTTTAAGGGTAAAGGCCTTGATTTTGAAGGATACAGAAGTTACGATACCAATGATGATGCAAGTATGATAGACTGGAAAGCCTCATTAAGGTCTCAGGAAATTCTTGTCAAAGTCTTAACAGAAGAAAGAAATGTTAATGTTGTTTTCTTTGTTGATGTCAGCTCAAGCATGTCTTTTTCATCAATAGAAAAGCTGAAGAATGAGTATGCTGCAGAGCTTATAGCTTCAATGGCCTTTGCAGCAACAAGGGCAGGGGATTCTGTGGGGCTTGCCATGTTCAGTGACAGAATAGTAAAGTATATCTATCCAAATATGGGAGGAAAGCAATATTTTGCAATAACAAAGGCTATTTCAGACCCTAAATTATATGATGGGAAAATAGATTTCATAAAATCAGTAAACCAGATAAGCAGCTCTTTAAAAAGAGGAACTATTCTTATTATTGTCTCTGATTTCATCGGCTTTCAGCCAGAGTGGAAAAAATATCTGGAATCAATATCAAAGAAGTTTGAGGTTATTGGAATCATGGTGAGAGACCCAAGGGATTATGAAATGCCTGAAGGTGTTGGCCAGATAGTTATATCAGATCCTTATTCAGAAAAAGAGTTGATTATTGATGCAGATGAGATAAAAATAAGATATGAGGAAGAAGTTAAAAACCAAGTTAAGGAAATAAAAAAAAATTTCATTGACTCAAAGTCTGATTTTCTTGAGTTGAGAACAGACAAGCCTTTTTTATATGACTTGATAAACTTTTTCCTTAAAAGAAAAAAGAGGGGAAGATGATATCACTAACATTTAATAATATTTATTATCTATGGCTTTTGCTAAGCATACCTCTTTTGATTATAACTCATATTTTTGTTCTTAATTACTTAAACAGAAGGGCTGTTAAGTTTGCAAATTTTGAGGCAATAAAAAGAGTTACAGGAGGCAAGTTTGATGTAAGAAATTCAAGGGCAATATCAAAAAACAAGCTTCTTTTGCTAGTTAGAATATTTGTTTTAATTTTTATGATATTCTCAATATCAGGGCCTGTATTATGGTACACAGGGCAGGCAAGCGACTTTGATTTTGTTTTTGCAATAGACTCTTCAAGTTCTATGCTTTCAGATGACTTCGAGCCGCACAGATTAGATGCAGCAAGAAAGGCTTCTTCTGATTTTTTAAATAACCTTAAGTCAAAAACTAATGTAGGAATTGTTTCATTTGCAGGAACAAGTTTTATTGAGCAGAGTCTAGATGATGACCTTGAAAAAGCACAAGAAACCATAAGAAATATAAAAGTCAGCCAGAGCGGAGGAACAGATATAGGAGGGGCCATAGTAACCTCAACAAATATTTTATTGAACAGTGAAAATCCAAGAATGATTATTCTCTTAACAGACGGCCAGAGCACTGTTGGAACTGCTGTAAGAGAAGCAATAGAATATGCAAATAAAAATTTTGTTATTATAAACACAATAGGGATAGGAACAGAGGAAGGAGGAACATTTTTAAGAGGAGGTATAATATCCACCCTTGATGATCAAACATTAATTGAGATAGCAGACAAAACAGGAGGGATGTATTATAGAGCAGAGAATGAGGAATCTCTTACACATGCCTTTAATGAAATATCTGAAGTATCACAAAAAAAGATTCCAGTGGATATTTCAATGGGGCTTATGATGCTTGCCCTTGCATTATTGTTTATTGAATGGGGTTTGATAAACACAAAGTACAGAACACTCCCATAATTTCTAAAATTTTCGTGATTTTTTTATTTAATCTAAAAATATCCTTGATTTTTTTCAAAAAGGCATATAAAAAAAGATAGTATAATATCTTCTAATTAAATTATGGAGGTATTAAAATGGAGTTTAGTGAAAAAAGACTGGAACAGATAAAGAATATGCCTATAGTTGAAAGTAAGGTTTCAAAGAGCAAGGACGGCAAGTTCATAATGCACAAGACAGTTATAACAGATATAAAGCCTGTCAAGTATTATGATGCTGTCATGGAAAACCAAGGCGAAGAAATAGCAGAGTAATTTTTTCTTTTTTTATTTTTAAAAATCAAGAATGTTTTTTTGTTTTTTTGAATCAGCAAGCCTTTTGTAGGAAGCCCATGTTTTTCTGAAGATTTCAGGAAACTTTGTGTAATTGTTTTTAATAAATTCTTTTGTTATAGGATCAGAGGGATACCCTGAGCCAATTGGCTCAGCTATCTTATCTTGTATTTTTTTTATCTCATTATCTCTTGTGACTTTTGCAAGTATTGATGCAGCTGAAACAACAGCATATTTTATATCTGCTTTATGCTCAACAACAAGCTCTATTTTTTTATTTTTTATTCTTTGGAGAAGATATGTAGTATATGCATATATATTATTGCTTGGGCAGTCAACTATTGCCTTCTCAGAATCAATCTGGTTTATTATATCTGTTGCCTTTATCGCCTCAAGCCAGTTAAGGTTGAGGTCTTTTGAGTTCAGAGCAGAGTCTATTTCTTCAGGGCTTATGATTATTATCTTGTAGTCTTTTGCAATCTTTTTAATTTCCTTAAATAATAATTGCCTTTGTCCAGGGATTAAAAGTTTTGAATCTTTAACCCCTAATGATTTGAATTTCTCAATATCTTTTTCATCAGCAGAAACTCCTGCCATAACCATGGGGCCTATGACTGGGCCTCTACCTGCTTCATCTATTCCTGTTATTGTTTTCATCAGAAAAAAAGTGGTTAAGAATTATTTAAACCTTTTGAAAATTAAAAAAATAAAATTATTTAATAATCTTTGCTGCGGGCTTTAGCTCCTTCCATGCAATCTCAAAAAGCTGCTCAAGGGCTGAAGCAAATAGTGGAGTATTAACCCATATTCCTACATCATAAGATGGATGAACATTTTTGTCATCAAGAACCATGAATATCAGCTCCTTGCCGTCAACTACAATAAATCTTGCATTCAGCTTGTCTATGTGTCTTACCTCTGCAACTGACTTAAGGTCTTTAACAGCATTGCTGCACTCTTTTGTAATGGGCGCTGCAATCCTTATCTTAACTCCCCTGCTTTTAGCTTTTTCAAATGTTCCCTTTAATGCGTCAATCTTTCTTACAAGCCCTGAAGATGTGGTTACAATAGTAACTGTTTTTTCTGCGCTCTTTATTGTAAAGTCAATGTGGTTGTAAAGGTTATGTCTACCTCTTAATGATCCGGATAAGTCGCTTGGCTCAACAAGGTCAACGCCCTGTGTGAATAAGCTTTTAAGCTCATCAATAACCTCTGTTTTTCTTAATTCTTCTAACCTCTTTACCTTTGTTTCTGCATCAACACGCATATTCTTTTTTACTCTCTCAACAACTTCTTCAGGAGGAACAGCCATATATTTTATTGGCTTTCCAAATTTCATCACAACAAATCCTTTCTTTTCCAATGATTCTAAAACATCATAGCTTCTTGACCTTGGAACATTTGCAATGTCGCTTAACTCTCCTGCTGTTGAAACACCTCTTGATAGAAGGGCAGTCCATATCTTCACTTCATAAAGATTTAAAGAGAAGTAAAGCTTCAACTGATTTAAAAACTCTTCTTTTACTATCATCTAACCTTCACCCCCACCTCTTTTTTTTTCTCTTTTTTTATTCAGAGTATAAGTGAAATAATATCACTACTATTAATATATTATGATTTTTTAACATTCAAGAGTCACTATTTTTCGTATGTAACCCTATAGTTAAAAATCTACAATATTATTATGGTCAACTATTATTTAAATGTTGTCTTTTTAGCTAGTTTTTATGTATTAATGTTGAGCAGTTTACTTCTTTAAAATTAAAAACAATAAATTTATAAACAAGTTATTCTTAGATGAAAATAATGGTTTCTAAAAAAGAGGGGCTAGATTTTGAAAAGGAATATATTGTTGATATGTTCCAAAGGCTTCCCAAGAGAAGGCTTTCTGAAGTTGAGAAGCAACTTATCTTTATTCTTATTGAAAAATCCAAGCTTCAAAGAGAGCGCTCAATGTCTCTTTTGAACAAGGGATTTATGACTTTCATAACTTTTTTAGTTATTGCCTACTTAAGCAAAACAGGCAATCTAGTCTCTCAGGTTTATATAAATGCCCTATTTATTTTTGGAATAGTTGTACTTGTTATTGTTACTCTAACTTATCTGAACGCAATTTCCAAAGAAGAAAAAACATTGGATAATTTATTAAACAGTTTTTTGAAATAAGATGATAAAAAGAATAAGCACAGGAATACCTGGATTTGATAAGGCAATAAAGGGAGGATTAGTTGACAATTCAGTGAACCTTCTTTCAGGGGGAACTGGAACTGGAAAAAGCATCTTCAGCTTGCAGTTCCTTTTTAATGGAGCAAAAGAATTCAAGGAAAAAGGATTGTATATCTCTCTTGAAGAGCCAGAGGAACAGCTGAAAGCAGAAGCAAAAGAGTTTGGATTTGATTTTGATAAGGTTTCTAAAAAAGTAAAGTTTGTTTATATGCCTCCTTATGGAGTTGTTAATTTTTTAGATCCTCTAATAAGACAGATAGAAAGGTTCAAGCCAGACAGGATTGTTATTGATTCTTTAACTGCACTTGTAATGCCCTTGGAAGATGATTATGAGAGAAAAAAAGAAATTTTTGGTATTATACAGACCCTTAAAAAACTTAAATGCACTTCTATATTAACCTCAGAGATACCAAACAGTGGTGATGAAGAGTCTGGAGGAAAATTCTCAAGGTTTGGAGTAGAAGAATTTTTGTGTGATGGGCTTATATTATTGCATTATGCAGGCATTGGCGGCGAGTCAGACAGGGCAGTAAGAGTTGTGAAGATGAGGCAGACCAACCACACAAAGGGACCTATTTCAATGACAATAGGAAAATCAGGAATACGTGTTCTAAAAACAAAATACTGAATTTGTATTAAAAGCTAATTCATCTAAACATGAATCAACATATAAGATTTCAAATTTAGAAGAAAGAAAATTGGCTATTTGTAAACATCTCCTCTATGGTCAAAACAATTAATGATTATTTTATCTTTTTCCAATCTGTATATAATCCTAAATGGAGGGATTCTAACTGATCTATGACTTTTCAGTTTATATCTCAATGGTTTGCCTGATTCGGGTAAGTCAGCCAACTTTTTAATATGCTTAATGAGTTTCAATCTGGTTGATTTATATTTTATTTTCTTGAAATCTTTTTTAAATTCCTCAGAAAAAATTATCTCCATTTTATGCTATCAATAAATCATCAATCTCTTCATCTTTCATACTAGTATCTGCTTTAATAGATTTACCCTTTTTTATTTGTTCTTCACTTATTAAAACTTTATCAATTAATTTCATATCCTTGCTTAATGTTTCTTTTTTTATCTGCTTCAACAAGATATTTCCATCTTCATTAAAGACAATAAATTTAGTTGCGGGTTTTATACCAGCATTTCTTCTGATTTCAGAAGGGATTACTATCTGTCCATTTTGAGACATTTTAGTTATTGATACTTCCATTTTTATTTACCTACAATATATTTTAATATTAAAGCATATTTGATATATAAACTTTTTGTTTTTAAAAATATAATTAATGAATTAATATACGCCAATAGTTATAAATTTATAATCTCTTCTTTTGTCATCTTATTGGTAGTCATCATATTTTTTTGAAGATTTCTTTTAACATGTTGTAAATAAATATATGTAATAATTTAAACATGTTGCAAAAAAGAAGGAAAGCTTTTTATATGGTTGGTTGTAAATAGAAAAATATGCTCTCCACATTTTTGAAGAAACTGCTTTTTGTAAGACAGTTTTTTATGATAGACGGGAAAATAGAAGTGCTCGGAAAAAGGCAGGTGATGTTGCCAACTGAGGTATTGTCTGAGTTGGATAGTTGCAACGCGAAAGATGATTACAAGAAGCTGAAGAAGATATTCATGGAGAACATTAAGGATTATGCAAAAAAGATAGGAAGCGGAGAGGAAGGAATGTACAAGAACATGGTTGATGTCTTTGAGACATTTGGACTAGGAAAGATAGAGGTTGTAAAGAGCGACAACAAAAAAAAGACCTGTGTTTTAAGAATTCATGACTGCCCGATTCTTGATGGTGGAAATAAGTCAAGGATACTCAATGCAGCACTCTCAGGAATGTTTTCATTTTTGTTTAGCAAGGATGTAAATGCAGAACAGTTAAAGTCTAAAAAAAGCTTGTGTGAATTTGCAATAAAATAAAAAAGAGGGAAAAAATGGAAAAAAAGAATGTTTATGCTGGAACCGGAATAAGCCGCGATGATGACCCATACAAGGCAGGAAAGGAAGCTGTAGAGATGGCCATCGAAAAGGCAGGAAAGGCCCCTGATTTTGGCTTTGTTTTCTGCTCAGGCGGGAAGTATGGCAATAATGATAAAAGAATAAAAAAGCTTGTCGATGGGGCCCATGAGGCCTTTATGGCCGCCAACAAGAAGTGCAAATGGATGGGCTGCACAACGGCCGGAGAGATAAGCAATTATGGATTTTCACAGGGAAGTTGCGTTGCAATGTGTTTGTCAAGCAATTACATCCATATCGGTGTTGGTATTTCTGATAATGTCGAGAAAAAGCCTGAGGATGCAGGAAAGAATGCAATTAAAGAGGCCCTGAAAGACTTAAAGACAGACAAACAGGTTGATTCTTATATTTCATATTTGGCCGCAAAAAAGAAAAGTGTAGAAGAGCTAATGAAAATCAAACCATATTATGTAATAATGTTGAGTCAGGCATTATTGGTTAAGAAAGGGATGCTTGGCCAAGAAGAGAATATCATGAAAGGTATCTCTTCAGTTATAGGAAAGTATATTCCTATTTTAGGAGGTACTGCAGGTGATGACTTAAAACTTGATACCACCTATCTATTTAAAGAAGGAAAAGTCTACGAAAATGCAGTTGCGACAATGGTTGTAGCATCAGATATGCACCTTGGTATTAGTTTAGAACATGGGTATAAACCAACTACAAAAAGTTTTATAGTAACAAAAGTAAAAGGCCGTCTTATATACGAACTTAATGGTAAACCTGCCATAAAAGAGTATTGTAGAGTTACTGGAATTAATGAAGCAGAATTCAGAAAACAACCTCTTGCTTTCAGCGATAAGTATGTTTTTGGCATACCTGATGGAACAGGAAACTTTTTTTCAATCGTTCCTGGTGATATTGTAGGCAGCGCAATTCAAACGGGAAGATCGTTAGAAAAAAATTCAATGTTAGCATTGATGAGTGCAAAACCTCAGGATTTGCTCGAAGCAGCAAGAGATTCAGTGAAATATGCAATGCAAGATTCAAGTTCTAAAAAAGTTGCTGCAGTTTTAATGTTTGATTGCTGTATAAGGTGGGTTAATTTGGGAGAAAAAGTATCTAAAGAAATTGAAATGGTTAAAAAAGAGGTTGGTAAAGATACTCCTATAATAGGGTTTTATACTTATGGTGAGCAGGGGTCAAGGCATTTCGGAGGAACATGTTCACAATTCAATGCCTCAACCTCAAGCATGGTGTTTACAGACAAATTGTTTATTGAAAAAAATGGATAAATAAAAAAAATAATTTGCCAGATTAACTAAATAATGTTCATATCAAAGAGGTGCAGAAAAGAGGTGAAATAGTAAATGGAGGAGAATAAAAATGGAAGATATGAAATATGTAAATAAAGATTTAGAAACAATGGGTTTAGATAAAGTTAAAGAGTTACAGCTAGAAAAGCTGAGAAAAATGGTTAAGTTTGCCTATGAAAACAATGAAGTTTACAGAGAGGCATTTGACAAAAAAGGAGTAAAGCCGGAAACCCTTGATAGCTTAGATGATTTGGCAAAATTTCCAATACTTACAAAAGAGCACCTTGTAAAACACTTTCCTTATGGATTTTTGTCTGTGCCAAAAAACGAGATTCAAAAAATATTTATGTCAGGAGGCACAACTGGCAAGCCAATAACAATTTTTTATTCAGCTGCAGATTATGATGAAGTTTCAGATACTGCCTCAAGAATGTATCCTGCAGCAGGTCTTATGCCTCATGGAAAAAATAAGGAAGGGGATATAATTTATCATGCACTTCCTATGGGTTCTCATATTATACAATGTTTTGTTGATGGCGCTTCAAAACTTGGAATTCCAATAATACCTCCTCATTTCAAGTATGATGAACCAGAAAAACACCTTGAAGCTATAAAAGATTTTGGTGTTACAGCTTTAACCATTGCTCCTATTGGTCAAAAAGGAACTAATCTACAGGGCCTTCTGGAAGCAGATGAAGAGGGAATTATAGATAATAAGATTAAAACAATAATATATTTAGGTGCACCTATGCCCCCAGAAATGGCAAAAGACCTTATAAAAAAAGGTAAGACTATAATAGGAGGATATGGAAGTACTGAAATAGGAGGTATAGGTTATCAATCAAAAGACTGTTCTGGAATTCCCCCAGGAACATTCCATGTTTTTTCTGATAGAACTTTAGTTGAGATTGTGGATGATGATGGAAATTCTCTTAAACCAGGACAGAGAGGTTATATTCTTGCTACCTCTCTTGGAGGAGATGAGTTTGCAGGCAGAGCAACACCAATCATAAGATACAGAACTGGTGATGAGGTAACACTGATGGAAGGGCCTGAATGTGGTTGTGGTAGAACACCTTTGTATGTTTCAAAACCAAAAAGAATTGAGGACTTTTCAAGAATGGACAAAAGCTGTGCAGGTGAGTTTTAATTGACAGAAAAGAATGAAGTCAAAGAGCTTGAATGCATAGTGAACGGCGAAGCTGTTAACAGCGAAGACAAGATTCCAATTAAAAATATCTACGGGGATGTTATTGCAAACATCCCTGATTTGTCTTCTTACCAGATTACAAGAGCGATAATGGGAGCAAGAAAAGGTAAGAAAGAATTAGACAAGATAACATTTGATGAGATTTCAGATATATTTTCAAAAGCTGCTCAATATTATAACGGTGGTTATGAAAATTATATAGCTGAATCAAGGGGAAACACATTAAAACAGGTTCGTGAATCACGTGAAGGAATCAAGTATATGCTTTCAAATTTTAGAGATATAATTGATTATGCCTTCAATGGAAATTTTGCCCAAACAAAAGACAAAAAACTACAAGACAAAGGTCATAATCATAAATCTAATTCCAAGTTTATGCCTTTTAACCTAAAGAATCTTATTTATAACGCTTTTAACGGCGAATTCACCAAAAAAAATGATGAAACACTGCCAGAAAGATATTACGAGCCAAAGGGAATTGTAACTATCATACCATCTTCAACAACAAGAGAGATTGCTCCTTTCTCAGTTCTTAGTGCATTAGCCGTAGGTAATTCTGTGATTGTAAAAGCAGATTCAAAAGAGCCTTTCTCTTCATTAGAACTAGCTGAAAACCTTTACAATGCAGGTCTTCCTGAAGGATCTTTAAGTGTATTACTGTGGGACACAAAGAAAAAGCCGGAATTAGGGGAAAAACTTGTAAATATTTCAGACAGTTCAATTTTATTTGGTTATGATGAAACAATTAAAAAAATTGCATACAACGGGCTCAAAAATAAGATTGATAAAGATTACATCAACGAGCTTCCAATCCCATCTAACATTGTAGCATTTGGCGATGGAAGAAGCAAATCTCTTATCTGGGATTGTGAAAATCTTGATGTTGTTGCCGAGAAGATTGCCAGAAGCGTCACCTATATTCCATCTGCATGCATAAAAACACAGTATGTTGTGGTTCCTAAAGGAAAAAGTGATGAATTTATTGAAGCATATAAAAAAGCTGCGGGCAAACTTAAGACAGGAGAACTTTTAGACCCAGAAACAGATGTAGGGCATGCTATACCCAAAAACAGGGAGATGGTAGACTCTATTTTAAAAAACGCTGAAAACTTTGGAGCAGAAAAGATTTATGGAGAGAATGTTTACGAAACACCTACAATGTTTTACAATCTTCATCCTGAATCTGTCTTCATAAAAGAAGAAATTCCTGCACCAACACTAGGAATAGTAGAAGCTGATTCCCTTGATGAAGCAATCAATTTCATAAACTCTTCTGTTAAACATTCTCCTTCAAAAAAATCATTAAAAGTAGGGGTTTACACAGACAATATTGATATTTACAGAAAAGCTTTAAAAGATTTGAACACACATTCAGTTTTATACAACAAACCAACAACTGAAATGGGTATTTTTTCACCTCACCAAGGAATGTATCTATTTCAGGAACTAACAAATCTAAAAGGAGGGGAATACGGTGGCACTTGAAAATTTAATATTTAATATTGCAGTGGCTTTTTGTTTTGGAGCAACTAATGCCCTTATAATTGCATTAGCAAGCTCAAAGGGAACAGAAGCAGGATACCTTAACTCATTATTGGGTAATGTAAAAAAAGCAATATTTTTAGTTTCAATAATCGCTCTATGTTTTGCTGTTTATATAAAAGGAATAACAGATTTAATTCCAATACTTATCTTAATAATATTGATAAACACAATCATTTTTGGTATTTACTTTGGCAAAAAATGGAAAATACCAACTAACGCCCAAACCCTCACCATGACTATATCGGGGATTGTTTCATTATTAATTTGGTATGTCATCACAGTTTTGACTTTCATTTAAGGATAAAAATATAAATAGGAGTTAGTATTAAAATAATAAATTAATATAAAAATGAAAACAAAACACATATTTGTGCCGGTGCTGGACATTGAAGAGATGCTGCCTTTTGTTATTAAAAACAAGGGAAAGCTACAGGAAAAGATAAAAGAGCAGGAAAGGGCCAGATCCGAACTAACAAAATTCATTGAACAGCTTGAAAAAAACTACAAAGAATCAATATACTACATGGGCATGGACATAATTGAATCAAAAACCTATGAAAGATTTATTTTTGAAAAAGGCGGATTCTTTGAAGTGATGATAGAGGCCCCATTATCAATGAACGCTCATTTCATAGATGAAAAAAAGGCAAAATCTTTCTGTTTAGCTTTAAAGAAAACCTTAAAATCAGTTCTAAAAAACAATCCTATGGCCAAGATGTTCATAAACTCAATAGAAGTCCAGGATGAGTCAGACCAGGGATTGACCTATGAGAAATGGGACAGGATGAAAAGTATTAGAAATCTCAAATAGGTAATTTTAAATATTCTTTAAATTAATTAACTGTTATGATAAGTCTAAAGGGCAAAAACCTCAACAAAAAGGTATACAGCATAATAAGGGAAAGCTGGCCTATACATCCCTCAGGAGTATGCAAAAAGCTTGGGATAGAGACAAATGTATCAAATATTTCCAAGATAAAATACCATTTTGACGTTCTAAAAAAAAACAAAAAGATAAGGACAACAAAGGTAGACAGGGCATTAATTGGATGGCCTGTTGAAATAGAAAGATTAAGAGTATTGCATGACTTTATAAGAGATATGGAATAAATGAAAATCTTTAAATAAACTGAGTTAATCTTTCTACATTATGGATATCCTAAAAGATATAAGAAAAAAGGCAAAAGGTAATCCTAAAAAGATTGTATTCCCTGAATCATCTGATGAAAGGGTTTTAAGGGCCTGTGAAGCAATATCAAAAAGCAGGATAGCAAAACCAATAATTTTAGGAAATCCAAAAGAAATTCTTGAAAAAGCTGAAAAGCTTAAGATAAATCTTAAGGAAATTGAGATAATAGACCATTTAAGGTCATTAAAATCAGATGAATACTCAAAATCACTCTTCAATCTGAGAAAGCAAAAAGGAATGAATGAAGAGCAGGCAAAAAATATGATTAAAGATGCGCTTGTTTTCGGCGCAATGATGATTGAGAAAAATGATGCTGACGGCATGATAGGTGGAGCGCACTATTCCACTGCTGAAACAATAAGGATTGCTTTTCAAATAATAGGAACAAGAAAAGGAATAAAAAAGGCATCTGGGGCTATGATTATGGCCAATGATAAATTATTGTTTCTTTTTGCTGACTGCGCTGTAATACCAAATCCTGATTCAGATGACCTTGCTGAAATAGCAAAGCTTTCCATTGAAACCTTTGAGAATTTGTTCAGCAAAAAGGCAAGGGCAGGAATTCTTTCCTACTCAACATATGGCTCTGGAAAAGGAGAGTCTGTTGAGAAAGTAAGAAAGGCAGTAAAGATTGCATCTAAACATAATTTAAATGTTGTTGGTGAGATACAGGCAGACGCTGCATTAATAGAGGATGTATGCAGAAAAAAATGCCCCAAACTAAATTGTGATGAGAAAATCAATGTGTTTGTTTTTCCATCTCTTGACTCAGGAAATATTTCTTACAAGCTTGTTGAAAGATTAGGCGGTTTCAGGGCAATCGGACCAATATTGCAGGGCCTTAAAAAGCCGATGAATGACTTATCAAGAGGATGTTCTGTTGAAGATATTGTTGATTTAACTGCAATAACAGTTGTACAGGCGCAAAAAGAGGAAAGATGAAGATTCTTGTTTTAAATTCAGGCTCAAGTTCTTTGAAGTTCCAACTTTTTGATAATGAAGATGTATTAATAAAAGGAATGGCTGATGAGATTGGTTCTTCAGATTCTTTTATAAGATATGTAATTGATGATAAAAAGAAAAAAATAAATAAGAAAATCAATAGTCACAAGTCAGCATTAAATGATCTTCTTAAGATAATAATTGAAAATAATGTAATAAAAAGTCTTGATGAAATAAAGGCCATCGGTCATAGGGCAGTTCACGGCGGAGAGGATTTTAAGGAAACTGTTTTGGTTGATGACAATGTTATGAAAAAGATTGATGAGCTAAAGGAACTTGCTCCATTGCACAATCCTGCAAATTTAACAGGGATGAAGGTCTGCAGGGAGTTATTACCATGGGCCAAGCAGGTGGCTGTTTTTGACACTGGATTTCACAGCTCTATGGATAAAAAATCTTTTCTTTATGGTTTGCCTTACGAATATTATAAAAAGTATGGGATAAGGCGTTATGGATTTCATGGAACCTCTCATCATTATGTTTCAAAAAAAGCAGCTGATATTCTTGGAAAGGGTTATGATAAGTTAAAGATTATTACTTGTCATATGGGAAATGGCTCAAGCATTGCTGCTGTTCTTAATGGAAAAAGCATTGACACATCAATGGGATTCACTCCTTTAGAAGGTGTTATAATGGGAACTCGATGCGGGGATATTGATCCTGCGATAATTCCATTTTTAATGAGAAAGGAAAAACTTTCTGTTAATCAGGTTGATGAAATTTTAAACAAAAAATCAGGTTTATTAGGAATATTTGGAAAGAGCTCTAATGTAAGGGTTCTTTGGGAGAATGAAAAGAAGGGAAGCAAAAGAGCAAGGTTGGTGTTGGATATTCTCGGGTACAGGGTTGCGAAATACATTGGGGCCTATGCAGCTGCAATGAACGGCGTTGATGTAATTGTCTTTACGGCCGGAATAGGAGAGAATGCATTTTATGTAAGGGAAAGAGTTTTGAAGCAGTTTGAATATCTTGGCCTAAAGCTAGACAAAAAGAAGAATGAGAATAATGAGACAATCATAACGGCCAAAGACTCAAAGGTATTGGCCATGGTAATCCCAACCAATGAGGAACTTCAAATCGCCAGAGAGACTTTTAAAATTGTAAAAGGAAATTAAAAATATTATGAAAAATAAAAATAAACGCTCAGATGGAGAAGAGTTAATAGAAGAATACTTGAATGCAGAAGATATTCATTTTAAACCAGAAGTAAAAATAGAAAATTTAAAAGGAGATAGTATACCTTATAGAAAGGCAGACTTCTATTTAACTCAATACAAAGTATATGTTGAATTTTTAGGGCGTTGGAATGTAGAAAGTAATAGAAAGAAGTATAAAGAAAAAATAAGGGTTTACAAAGAAAACAATATTCCTTGTATTTATTTATATCCTGATAATTTAGGAATTTTAAATTTTATTTTCAAAAGGAGATTAAAAAAGGAACTAAAAAAGCATGATATGAAATGGCAATTAATGAAGGTTAATTGGAGTTTATTTCAGGAAAAACATGGATTGGGAATTTTATTTTTTATTGTTCTATTCTTTATTATAGAAGATTTAAGTCTAAAAATAATAGTTGGGTTATTGGTTATTTACTTAATATTTATTGGATTGAAATCAACATTTTTTAAATAAGGTTAATTCTAAAAACCACAAAACTTAATAAATCAGGCCAACAATAAATTCATTATGAAGATAAGAACCCGTCTGGCCGCAATAATCATAAAAGACAAAAAGATGTTGTTGGTTAAGGGCCATAAGAAATTTAAGGAATACTGGACTCCTGGTGGAAGGCCTGAGCAGGAAGAGAGTGATAAAGAAACTCTTTCAAGGGAATTAAAAGAAGAGATTAATGTTGAGCTTGTTGATTCAAAATTCTTTAAGGAGTATATCTGTGATTCACCTTATATTCCAGATGTAAAATCAATAAGCAAGGTGTATATAACTAAAATAAAAGGAGATCCAAAACCGGGCGCAGAAATAACAGAATATGTATGGATGTCAAGAAAAGACTTTGAAAACAAAAAATATTTTTTAGTGGATGTAACACAAAAAGAAATCATTCCAGACTTAATAAAAGAAGGGATATTTTAATAACTTAATTTATATCTCAATATGGCCCCAACACCGCCAAGGCCATCTAATTTTTTTCCGCCATCATGGTCTGAGCCTATTAAATGAACTTCGGCCTTCATTGATTCTGCGTTCTTCATCATGGCCTCAAGCTTAGAATAAGTTTTTTTCTTTCTCATTTCATGTATAATATCTTCTGAAACCAAAAGTTTTGAAACAGCTCCTGATTCAATGGCCTTTTCAGTCTCCTTCAAACCATAGCATGCAAGCTCATTCTTGGATATCTGCTCTAAAAGCTCATCAACAAGCTTTAATTCATTTGAAACCCTTTGCTGGGTTAATACATTCTTAACTTCAGGTCTTTTCAAAATCTCATTAACAGCTTCCTGGCCAGAGCATGAGCATGTGGCCAAAGTAATCTTTTTCCTTATTACATCATCCTTTAAATTTTTTATCAAGTCTTCTTTCCAGAATGCAGGACTTGCAATTATTATGCTCGAAGGATTATATCTTTTGTCATATTCTGAAATAATCTTTATAATCTCGCTGTAAAAATTTCCTGTGTTTACATTTGCCTCAATCTTCTTCTCAACATCTCCATTAATTTCAGAGATAACTGAAAACCCTTTTTTCTTCAATAAACCAAAGCAGACATTATCCCTGTCAAGAACGCATATCAGAATATTTTTTGTTTCAACAGATGCCTGCTTTATCTTCTCAACCTGAAAAGAAAGCCATTTCTCTTTTATTATTGTAATAATAGTATTTTCCTCAACATTAAAAGTATGGTGTTCTCCCTTGGGTATATCCTCAGGAGCATTAATAATAACCCCTGATACTCTTAAAACAGAGGAGTATTCATGAAACTCAACATTTTCCACCTTTATTTCAATAAAAACAGGCTTTTTTATTATTTTGGGATTGCGGTCATTAGTTTCCCCTATTTTTATTTTCCTTATAGTCTTTCCTCTAACCAAATCATTGGGCTCTATGACGCTGCTCAAAACCCATAAATCATCAAGGTTTTCAGCTTTAACCTTTATTTCTCCTTTCCTTAAATTTGAATGGATAGTGTTCATTATCCTAAAATAAGAAAAACTTATATATATTAAATTATCTATTTAAGTTTAAACAGGTGATAGTCATGTACAAACCCATTAAAACAAAAAAAGGTGACCAAACGGTAACACAAGCCTCTGGAGCTACTGCATTCATAGCTCTTATGGTTGGATTGATTGTTCTTTATTTTATCTTTCTTCCTCCGGATGAGAGGGCAAAGATACTTGATGAAGAGGAAGATGAAGAAGAGCAGTCAAATGATGAAGTTATTGAAGACAAAATTCTTCTTCTTGAATATCCTGGGAGGATAGATTACCTAAAGGAAAAAACCTATGAGCATGACATCTCAAGCTTTTACCTTTATAAAACCACTAATGCAAAGGAAATACATTCTGCAAACCCTTTTATTGTAAGGAATGGTCTTTTTGATGAAAAAAAGAAAGAAATTAAATTCACAATAGATGACCTTGAAAATACAGATAATATCCTGCTTTCATTCTCATTAAGGGAATATAGGGGAATTTTAAGCATAATGCTAAATGGGAAAGAAGTTTTTGAAAGCGAAATTTCAACTTCTAACCCTCAACCAATAAGGCTTGACAAAAAATACCTTGATGAAGATAATATCCTTGAATTTAGTGTTTCGGGTGTAGGAATAAGATTTTGGTCAACAAATGTTTACAGTTTTAGTGATCTTAAGATTGTAGCTGATGTAACTGATATAAGCAGGCAGGAAGGCCAAAATACTTTTTTCATAAGCGAGAATGAAAAGTTGAACATGGAAAAGGCGAGATTGAGGTTTATACCTGACTGCACTCAGGATGAAGTTGGAAAGCTTGAAGTAATGATAAATTATAATCAAATCTCTTCAAATGTTCCTGATTGTAAAACTGTTAACATGTACAGTTTTTCCCCTGCTTACCTTGATAGTGGAGATAATCAGATAATATTCAAAACAGGTGATGGTTCATACCGTGTAGAGCAGATAAGGGTTGATACTTTTTTGAAAGAGATTACATATCCTACATATTATTTTGAGATAAATGAGTCTTTATACAAAAAGATACAGGATAAAACTTATGATGTTAGGCTGAGCCTTGAGTTTGTTGATGACAAAAGAAGCAAAACTATGGATATTAATATAAATGACAGGATGAGCCGCATAGATACAAAAGAATCAAAGTATTACAAAAACATAGACCGAGAGTTAAAGCAGGGCAATAACTTCATAAAAATACATCCATTGTCAATGCTTGACATTGTTGAGATGAAGGTTGAGCTCAAAGAATGAGTTTTTCTTATGAAAAAAGAGGTAGATAATGCCGAATGCTAGAGATGGATTGAATTGGGTAGGAGATAGAATACATCCTTCAAAGTCTCCAAATCTTTTGCTGATTATATGTCTTCTTTTCCATGTTTATGATGCTATGGCTCTTGGTTTCAGGCAATCTAGTGTAAGGCTTGGATTTTATATTGTAATAGCTATATTTGCATGGGCAACTATATTCAAAAGCGACCCTGCTGTAATGGATGTAGATGACCTTAAAACTCCCTTAATTTTATCAACTCTCTCTTTTTTATTTCCTTATCTGGGAAATATTATTCCTTTTTTACAGGCATCACAATTTTACCAAGCGTTAGTTGTATTCTTTCCTATATGGGTAATATACCTTGCTTTTTCAGTAGGAGGCACAACCACTACCAATATGATAAGATGGGGGATAATTGGATTCTGGATTTTCTTTTTTCTTCCTACCTTTATATTCACTCTTTCAGCAGACCTTAATTTAACAGAAATGGAAACAGGATTAAATATAAACCAGGTTGTTGCAAGTTCATTGAATAAAGTTAAATCCAATATATACAGATTTTGGGATAATTTAAAACAAATTCCTAAAAATATAATTTCTTCTTTTAACACGATGATGAATTATGCAACAGGAGGGCTATATGCAAGCGAGGTTGAAAAAAATGAGAACGAGCAGATAGGGGTTTATCTTGAAAATTTAAGGTCTTCTGATTCCAAGTTTTATGAAGGTGAAAAAATAACTGTATGGGGCAATATAAAAGCGAGAACACTTGAAGAGGATATAGATATTGACCTCTCATGTTATGCAGAAGAAGGTAAAAAGAATGTTGAGGGAAATGTCACACCTGAATATATGAATGTGGCAGGTCAGGAAGAGGAATGGATTGATTGTGTTTTTGATAGATTAAATTCAGGAAGAAAAAAAGTAGTTATAAATGCAATATTTAATTTTGAAACAAAGAGTTACCTTAAAACATATTATATGAACAAAGAAACATTAAGAACCCTAAACAGAGAGAATGTTGATGTGCTAAGCAAATATGGGATAAGCCATGTCAACCCCATTACAATATTTACAAACGGTCCTTTGGGAATAGGAATAGGCTCAGTTGATCCTCTTCCTGTAGGGATATGGGTTGATGATGAAAATGTTCCATTGTATTTTGGAATAAGTCTTGATAATAGATGGGAAGGAAAAATAAGAGAAATAACCGAGCTTGAAGTGCAGATACATGACAGCTTGCATCTTACAAACTGCGACCATGAGTTTGAATTTGTTGAAACAACTAAAGAAGGCTATAATATATACCATATGGTTCCAAATGAGAAAACAGAAAACATAACCAATTTCCATACAATTAGGTGCAGGTTAGAGGTTGAAGATCCAAGAAGCCTGCTTGACAATAATCCAATAACAACGCGATATTTCAGGGTTTCTGCAAATTATATTTACGAGCTTGAAAAATCAACTACTGTTGAAATAATAAAAGTTGAGGAAGATGAAGAACTCCCTGAAGAGGAAGAAATTGAAGTAGAAGATTGGGAAATATTAGATGAAGATGAAATTGAATTAAAAATAAGAGGGGCTGCATCAAATTATGGAATCCCCCAACACATTGCATTAGGCATCGCAATGCAAGAAAGCAGCATGGAACATTATTATTCTGATGGTAGTGTAAAAATGTCAAATGCTAACTGTATAGGTCTTATGCAAGTTCAGCTTGATAGTGGTGGCGGAACTTATAATAGCATGTGTAGTATGAGTATAGAGGATTTAAAGGATATAAATAATAACATTGAATGTGGTATAAGAATACTTAAAAGTAAATATGATATGGTCTGTCATTCTTTTGTTACTCCTATAATAAGACCTAGTGGAAATTCAGTATATAAAGAAAAAGTGATATACCAATGGGAAAAAGAGCCATATGATAAAGAATATTTAGATCAATATCTGGAGTATGATGGAAATTGTGATAAAATGGCTATAAGAGCATATAATGGTCTTTGGGCTGATGGAGAAGGATTATGGATAGATGGAAAGCTTGTAGATACGGCAGATGAAGAATATGTAGAAAGAGTATTAACCCATGCTGTAAAATACAAATAAATTCAAAATGAAAAAAACAAACAAAAAAGTAAATTTGATTTTTATTTTGTTAGTTGTAGTTTTTTTGTCGGGGTGTGATTTCACCAATATTGGAAACACGCCTAGTGAAAAAAGTTTTAGAACAGGAAGTAGAGGAATAACAATAAGCTTTCTCCAGAATGCTCCTCCAAATGAGGTTTATGAAGAAAATCCATTCAGCATAGGAATACTGCTGAAGAATGAAGGCGCTTATGAAGTAAGAAATGGGATAGTATCCTTTTCGATTGAAGATGAATATGTTGATGTTCAAAGACCTGAAAATTTAGTAACATTCAATTTAAATGGAAAATCTGTTGCAACACCTGGAGGAGAACAGACTACAGAATTTCTTAAAGCAAGCACAAAAAAAATAGAAAGTGAAAGAAGAGAATCAATAATCATTGCAAGTCTATGCTATCCATATAAAACCATTGCAGATACAAGCGTCTGCATAGACACTGATGTATATGGTCTAAAAACAATGGACAAGGTATGTTACATTAGAGATATCTCTTCTAATAACCAGGGAGCCCCTGTTGCAGTAACAAAGATAGAAACCAAGATTCTTCCAGGGGATAATGATGACAGCATAAAGCCGCAGTTCATAATCCATATTCAGAATGTAAATTCAGGAAGTGTAATAAAAAAGGAAAAGGTTGCCGATGCATGCTCCTCAGAGCCAATAGGAATAGACGACCTTAATATTATTAATGTAAAAGCCGAGCTCTCAGGAGAAATTTTGGAATGCTCTCCAAACCCTGCAAAGCTTAAAGACAGAAAAACCAGTGTAAGATGCATATTAGAGCAGGGGATATCTTCGCAACAGGCAACTTACACCTCTCCATTAAAAGTTGAATTAGAGTATGGATACACAAGCTCAATATCAAAAATATTTTTAATAAAAAAGAATATTTAATAGAAAGCTTTAAATAGAAATTTCAGGATATAAAATAAAATGAGAAACATATTTTTAATAATTGCATTATCTTTCATTTTTATTAGCTTTGGTTGCACAGACAGCACAAGCGATATAAGCGCTGACTATAGAAAAGGAACTCAGGGAATTGAAATCAGCTTTATGCAAAACATGCCTCCTTCTGAAATTTATGATAATTCTCCCATTGAGCTTGTTGTAGAAGTAAGAAACAAAGGGGCTCATCCTCAAATACAGAGAGCAACAGGCTGGCCAATAATTGTTACCTCTGAAGGAAGAGGAATAGGAACTCTTTATTTAGATGGTTTTGATGATAAAATAATAATGGGAATGCCAAAGCAAATTTCTATTCCAACTGTTTATGGAAAAGGTCCCTATAACCCTGAAGGCGAATATGATATTGTTACATTTCGCGGGAATGTCATAAACCTTGATGTTCAGGGTCTTCAGGAATATGATGCAAAATTTATGGTGACGTCATGCTATACTTATGAGACTATTGCCTCCCAGACAGTCTGCATTGACCCAGAGCCATATTCAATAAGCCAAAGAGACAAGGTCTGCATAATCCCTGACTCATACTCTTTTTCAGGCGGCCAGGGCGGCCCTGTTGCTGTAACAAAGGTTGAAGAAAAGGTTTATGGAGATAAGATTTATTTCACAATAACAATAAGCAACTCAGGAAATGGAAGAGTTGTTGATAAAAATAAAATCAATACAGCATGCCCTTACTCTCTTGATTACAGCAATCTTAACAAGGTTCAGGTAAGCGGAAAGGTTTCAGGATACAGCCTTGTCTGCGACCAAGGAGGAAATATCAATCTACTAAACAATAAGGGAACAATAATGTGTTACATACCAAGGCCATCAACAGCAAGGTCTGCATACACTACCCCTATACAAATAAACCTGAATTATGGATACACTTCATCAATAACAAAAAACATTAAAATAATAAACACTCCCTGACTAACAGAAAGATTTATATAATTAATAAGAGAATTTAAAATTAAAAAGGAGGAAATAAAAATGAAATATTATATCCGGATAATTTTACTATTAGCATTAGTTCTTTTTATTGTTGGATGTGAAGGAGAACAAGCATCACCAAAAATAAGTCCTTTTATTGGGGGAACAACAGGACTTTTGTTAAGCTTTGACAAGGATGCACCACCTGCAGAGGTTTATGATGGAGGAGATTTTCCTTTTGATGTTGTTGTAAAGCTCAAAAATGAGGGAGAATATTCTATAGCAAAGGAAAATATTGAGGTAAGACTGAGTGGAGTTGATCCAAGAGAATTTGGGAAATCAGAATCAGATTTTATAAAGAGACCTGATGATGACCTTGATGGAACATACAAAGACTCAGAAGGAAACAGGATAGAGGGAACAACAACTTATGTTGTATTCTCAGGGATTAACCATAATGAAGAATTAATAGGAAACACTCAATATACAATAAGGGCAGATGTATGCTATAATTATGCAACAAGGGCAAACTCAATGTTATGCATAAAGAAAAGCCAGACTGACAAAGAAGGGGATATCTGCAAGATTTATGAAGAAAAAAGAGTTTATAATTCAGGAGGGCCTGTCCAGGTTACAAGCTTCACAGAAACACCAAGAGGAAGCAACAAATTCAACTTTAATTTTAAGATAGAGCATAGGGGTTTTTCTCCTAGTGGTAGGATATATGAAAAAGACTCTAACTGTGAGGAAACAAGGGCGAAGGAAAATAGAATTTATGTAACTGTTGATACCAAAATGAGTGGTTTAAGCTGCACTGGTTTAGATGGTGGCGCAACAAGCGGCTATGTGACCTTGTATGGAGGAGAGAGAACAATAACCTGTACCCAGGAAGTTCAAACAGGCACTGATTTTGAAAGGCCAGTAAACATAAATATAGAATATGACTACAAAGATGACATTTCAACAATCTTGCTTGTAAAACATTCTTCTTAATTTCTTTTTTATTTTATTCCAGCTAAAGCAACCTGGCTTAGGAGGGCCTCTAATTGAAGAAATTCATCAGAACCCTCAACCATCCTGAATTCTATTTCTCCACATTTTTCTATCAACATCATCTTTTTTCTTGGCTCTAAATCAAGGTTTAAAGTTTCTTTTTGTATCTGCTTGATTATATCAACTCCAGATAACCCATATTCAAGCATTAAGTCTAAAAGCTTGTTTCTGGCATCCTTAAAGTTATTTTTAAGTGCAAGATCAAGGACTTCTTTAACTTCTTTAGGCCTTGCAACAGAGGCAATGGAATAAATCAAATCTTCTGTAATATTGTTGGATATTGCAGCACAGCTCTGCATAATATTTTCCATTCTCCTGCAGTCTCCATTGCTTACCTCATAAACTGCCTGTTTTGTTTTTTCATCTATTTTAAGTGATTCTGACTTTGCTATTTTATCTATTATCTCTATTAACTCTTCCTTACTGAGAAGCTTGAAACGGAAAACAGCACATCTTGATTGTATTGGATCTATTATTTTGCTGCTGTAGTTGCAGCTTAAAATAAAGCGGCATGTCCTGGTATAATTTTCCATTGTTCTTCTTAAAGCCTGCTGCGCCTCTTTTGTTAAGGCATCTGACTCATCAAGATATATTATCTTGAAAGGAACATTGCCTATTGCCCTTGTCCTTGCGAAATCCTTTACTTTATTTCTTATTATATCTATTCCCCTTTCATCTGATGCATTCAGCTCAAGGACATTATCATGCCAATTCTCACCAAAAAGCTGTTTTGATATAACCAAGGCAAGGGTTGTTTTGCCAGTGCCTGCAGGCCCTGAAAAAAGAAGGTGAGGCATATTCTTTTTATTAACAAATGCCTTAACTCTTTTCACTATATCTTTTTGGCCCTTAACTTCAGAGAAATCCTTTGGCCTGTATTTTTCAGTCCATATAGTGCTTTCCATGATAAAAAAATAATAAAGGATTATTTAAATATTTATGTGTAATAAAGAACAAGATAAAAAAAATTATATTATATCTTCCTCAGCTATAACAATAAAGTCTCCTAAAGCTATAACTGCGCTAAAAGGAATAAGTATCTCTCCTTCTTTGTTTTTTTCAAGCTCAAGCTTTTCTGTGTAAGTCGTAGGATTTTTAAGAACAATATTGATAAGCTCGCCAGACCTTGTTTCAAATATAAGATCTCCAACTTCTCCAAATCTTTTTCCTGTTTTGCTTACAACAATCTTTCCTATTAACTGTTTTGAGAATTTTTTGTCTTCTTCAGCCATTAAGTCCCCACCTTATTTATTATTTAATTCTATCAATCATAAAAATATGTTATTTAAAATGGTTATGTTATATTTAAATCTTTTGGAAATAAATAAAATAAATGATAAATCAAAAACTATTTAAATAAAGTTATTATTATAAGTTAAAAAAGATTTAAAATTAAAAAAGAGGTGTTAGAATGGCATTAGAACAAACAATTCTTTATATTATATTTGGCACATTATTGGCAATAGTATATTCATTGAGAATCCTTGTTCTTTTAGAGAGAAGGATTGCAAGAATGGATGAGAACCTTATAAGGATAACAGATAAAATTATAATGGAAGAAAGGAAAATCCAAGCTGCATTATCAAAAAAAACATCTAAAAGAAAACCTTCTAAATCTAAAAGTAGAAAAAAGAAAAAATAGTTCTTTGAAAAATGGGAATTAAGGAAACTGTAAAGAAAATAAAGAGCTTGGAAATCCAGGGAGCAGAAAATGTTGCAATAGAATCAGTGAAAGCCCTCAAGGATGTTGTAAAACAAACAAGATCAAGAACTGTTTCAGCAATTCTTGCTGACTTGTTTCATGCAAAAAACCTTCTTTTTCTTTCAAGACCAACAGAGCCCTGTATGAGGAATTCAATAAATTATGTGATGGATGACCTTAATTATGATGACCCTATTGAACTCACAAAAGCTATTTGTGAAAAGGTGGATTATGTTTTAAAGAGGTTTGAGCAGAATAAAAAAATAATAGCAGGGATAGGAGCAAAAAAGATAAAAAACGGCTCAGTTGTCTTCACCCATTGTCACTCCTCTACTATATTTGAAATAATAAAAGAGGCAAAAAAGCAGGGCAAGAAATTTGAAGTGCATAACACTGAGACAAGGCCTAAGTTTCAAGGTAGGATAACTGCAAAAGAAATCTCAAGCTTGGGTATTCCTGTAACTCATTTTATTGACTCTGCAGCAAGGTTTGCTCTAAAAAAAGCAGATATTGTGTTTATTGGAGCAGATGCAATAACAACAGAAGGAAAGGTAATCAACAAGATTGGATCAGAGCTTTATGCAGAGATAGCAGATAAATTTGATATCCCTGTCTATGCATGCACTGACTCATGGAAATTTGACACTGAAACTGTATTCGGCTTTGAAGAAGAGATTGAAACAAGAAGAAGTGATGAAATATGGAAAAATCCTCCAAAAGGGGTTAAAATAAACAATTTTGCATTTGAAAAGGTGAGTGGAAATCTTGTAACAGGAATTATATCAGAATTAGGAATTTACAAACCATATATTTTCATACAGGAAATAAAAGCAAACAACAAATGGATGTTTAAAAGAAAAAAATTATTTTAGTTCATTTTCCAGTTTTTTTATTTCACTTTCTATATTTTTTATTTTTTCTGTGTTTTCTTCCTGGTTCATTATTTCACCGCATTCAGGGCACTTAAATTCAAAGTTCATTGCCTGTTCAAAGTCAAGCCTTATGCATTTATTCTGGCATAAAAAGAAATGGCTGCTTTTTTCCCTTGAAATTCTTTCTTTTAGTTTAGAAAGCTTCTTTTTTTTAAGGTTAATTACCACATGTTTTATCATCTTTGGCTTAAATGTCCAATAATAAATATACCATCCCTTTTTTTTGTCTTTTTTTCTTATAAAAGAAACTAAATTTACTTCATGAAGGCGGTAAAGCATATTTCTTGTTTCATTTATCTCTCTTTTTATAGCATCAGCTATCTTGAACTCAGAGATGTTCTTCTTGTTCTTAAGGAAATGCACTACAGCGAGCACATCCTCTCCTGCCACTTCGCTAATAGTGGATTCTATGATTTTATTTGACAATCGCATACATCCTCCAGAAGTCCATTAAGGAGAGTTATATTATGGAAAAAAAGGTTTATAAATCTTTCGTTTTTTCCTAAAAACAAAGTTATTTCTCCACTAATTCCTCAAAAATCAATCCCTTGCTTTTTGCAAGCTCTTTAGAGACAGCATATCCTTTTTCTGTCTTTTTCAGGTCTTCTATACTCAAAAAGAACCAATCCAGCTTAAATTTAACCGCAATCCAGGGTTCAGCGCCAAAAATACTGGAAAAAGTTTTTAACTGATTTATATCTTCGTTAGAAAGGTATTTGTTTCCTTGTCTTATTGTTTTGCACTCAATTGCAAGCTTTCTTATTCTGTTCCCAGCAAGAACATCAGGGCATGGAAACCTGCTGCTTCCAGAACCTGCAACTCTTATTGCAGACCATCCTTGTATCCCCCAAAAAAAGTGAATGAGTTCTCTCTCAGCATTAATTCCTTTTGATTTATAGTTCATAAAAAAAGATATTGAAAGCTTTAATATATATCTTTTGAAAACATTATTGACAAATAACATGAAAAAACAAAACACTTAAATATGTTGGACTTGTTTAATCTTTTTATAAAAAAAGCAGTTCTGAGGTGGAATAAATGGGAAAAAGGCTTATTCCATTGGCCGCGATGGAGAAAATAATGAAAAAATGCGGTGCTGAACGGGTTTCTGATAATGCAAAAGCAGCATTAAAGAATGCCTTAGAAGAGATTGCAGAAGAAATAGCAAATGATGCTGTGAAGCTTGCAACTCATGCCGGAAGAAAAACAATCAAGGCAAGTGATATAAAACTGGCTTCAAAATAATTATATTTTTAGTTTCATAAAATCATATGCGCAGATAGTATTTGAAAAGATATCTTTCGCGTCATCTTCTACATCCTGCATTGTTTTATACCTTTGGCTGAAATGAGTGAGTATAAGCTTTTTTGAATTTGACTTGTTTGCAATAAGAGCTGCCTGTCTTGAAGTCATATGCCTGTATTCTTCTGCCTTTTCCTTTAAATTATCTGCATAAGTTGCCTCACAAACTAAAATATCCGAGTCTATAGCAAGCTCAAGAGCATTGTTGCAGTAAACTGTGTCTGAAACAAATGTGATTTTCTTTCCCTTAACCAAGTATGTTGCCTGTTCAGGAGTTATTTTTTTTCCTTTGAAAGTTATACTTTCTCCTGACTGTAACTTTCCCAATAAAGGGCCTTCTGGTATTCCAATTTTGGTTACAAATCCTGCTTTTATTCTTCTTCTGTCTTTTTCTATAAAGGAAAAGCCCAGTGTTTCAATGCTGTGTTCTAAAGGGAGGGCTTCAAGGTAAAAATCATTTCCATCAAAAAATTTCTTTTTAGTTATCTCTTTTATTTTGATTTCTATTTTGTCCTCAAATGAAAATGCCTTAAACAAATGATTCATTCTTTCTGTTGTTCCTTTTGGACCATAAATCTCAAGAGTTTTTTCATATCCATTTTTTGCTAGTGTTTGTATCAAACCAGGAATTCCTAAGACATGATCTCCGTGCCAGTGGCTTATTAAAATCTTAGTTATCTTTGATGGCTTTATTCCTGCTATCTTCATCTGTCTTTGAGTTCCCTCTCCGCAATCAACTAAAATTCCCTCAGTGCCGTAGCTAACCAAAACTGCTGAATGGTTTCTTTCTTTTGTTGGAACCATTGCGCTGGTTCCTAAAAAAGTTATTTGCATTTTAACTAAAGAGGTATGCTGCTATATTAAAGCTTTTTGATGTTTATTTATTTTCAATATAGAAAGATATTATCAAAACTAAAATTTTTTAAATGTATGTGTTTTCTCATTGTTTATGGCTAAAGAAAAGAAAGCAAAACTAAAAGAAAAGAAAGAAGAACCAAAAGAAAAAAAATCAAAAAAGAAGAAGGTAAAGGCCATCTTAACTAGAGAAAGGGTTCTTACTGAGATATCTGATGAAGCCAAAGAATTCTACAACCAAAGCAGGTTTGGAAATGTTTTGGAAGATGGAAAAGTCCAACTTTCACTTCTTGAGGCATTATACCTCATGGATAAGGGAAAGCTTGAAATCAAGGATTATCATAAAAAGAAAGTAGATTTTGACTTATTTATTAAAAAAGCAAGGCGTGTTGAGCCAAATTTTTGGATAAGGTATTGCGTTTTTAAAGATATCAGAGACAGAGGATATATAATCAAGACTGCATTGAAGTTTGGTGCAGATTTCAGGGTTTATGACCGTGGAGTAAAGCCTGGGGAAGATCATGCAAGAT
>JAGYOA010000060.1 GCA_018399355.1 Candidatus Woesearchaeota archaeon
GGTTTCTGATGAAATAACATATAAAATTTCACCTTTATCAAGAGCTTTAAGGAAATTCGCCAAAATCTCCTTTGATGAAAATTATGTTAACCTTTTAATTTCAGAACCGTTTAATGCAATTAAAAACATCGAAACAGAAAAATTAGTTGATTTGTTTTCAGAGCTCAAAAAAAATATAGAAAATGAAAACCTTGGATTAAAGGAAAAGGTAAGAGACAAATACCTTTCAATAATATTAGAGTTCGATAAAAATTTCATTGAAGAATTAAAGAACAAAATAAAAACTCTTAACAGCAGAATAAAAGAATTATCCTCGGAGATAAACAAAGACCACATTTGGAAAAACATAGAAGACTTAAACATCAGAATTGAAAAAAATGAAAAATTTGCAGAGCAGATAAAAAGGGAAATATCACTATGCGATGAAAATATCAATAAAATAAAAACAGAAGATATAAACACAGAAATAAAAGAAATTCTTAAATCAATGGATATAGAACTTACTGAATAATACTCAAAAAAGATTTATAAACAATAAAATAAATATTGCAATATATGTTTGGCCATCAACACATTTCATACTTTCTTCATAACCGGGAGCTTGATGAACTTTACATTAGTGTTGCTATAAGGTCTTTTTCTTTGTCAATGATAGTCATATTTATTCCTATTTACCTTTTAAATCTAGGTTATACTCTTAAATCTGTTTTCTTGCTTTATGCAATGCTATGTTTATTCAGGGTTTTATCTGTAGTTCCAATAGCAAAAATCTCATCAAAATACGGTTTTAAGCACGTAATGATTTTCAGCATACCTTTTCTCATTATTTCATATCTCCTGCTTTACACAATAGAAATTTACCGCTGGCCACTAATCTTAATGGCATTCACAATGGCCCTCGGAAGCGAGTTTTTCTGGATTGGTTATCATATTGATTTTTGCAAGAGCAGCGATGAGAAAGAAAGAGGAGAAGAGGTAGGTATAGAGAGAATACTGGTAAAGATTTTTCATATAATCGGCCCTTTTATTGGGGGGCTGATACTTACATTCCTTGGTTTTAAAATTTTGTTTGTTTTTGTCTCCATATTCCTCTTTGTTTCAATGATCCCCTTGTTTTTCTCAAGCGAGATACATGAGCCAATAAATTTTTCATTAAAAAACATTTTAAAACTCAGGGATTATAAGAATATTTTGCCTTCGATTGGTAAGGGGGTAGAACAGGAAGTCGGTTATGTTATATGGCCAGTATTTATCTTTTTTTACATAATTAAAAGCTATTCAACCCTTGGTTTTGTTTTTTCACTTGGATTCTTTTTTTCTGTTATTTTTATGTATATTATTAGTGAGCTTTCTGATATCAGGAGAAGGCTTGTTTTGAGGATCGGGGCTTTTTCAAACTTTATAATATGGATAATAAGAATTTTCATAACAAAAATCATGCAGGTATTTTTTATTGATGCAGTTTATGGAATGTCACAGTCTGCAATAGACATATCATTTAATGCAATAATATATGACAGGGCAGGAAAAAGAAATATAGTAGGCACAATAGTGAGAAGAGAGATTTTTGTTTATACGGGAGGGGGATTAGTATTTTTTATTATGTATTTTGTAACAAATCTCAGGCTTGGATTTGTCTTAACCGGATTGGCTTCATTGCTTCATTTTTTGTTTTAGTTTCTTTGCACATCTCAAGAAAATTGTCCATTATGATTTTTCCCTGCTCTCCAGAAACTTCAGGATGTCCCTGAAAGCCGTATATGCTTTTTTCCTTGTGTTTTATTGCCTCTGCAAGGCATGTTTCAGAATGTGCAATAACCTCAAAGTTTTTTGGAATCTCTGTTACATGCCTGTAATGCTTTTTTCTTATAAAAGCTTCATTCTCTAACCCCTGGAATATAGGGTCATCTTTTTTATCAATGAATATTTTTTCCATCTTGTTCTGCCTTTTGAGCCTTGATATCTTTCCCTTGTTTGCAACAGCAATTATCTCATGCCCAAGGCAGAATCCCAGAGTTGGAACATCAAAATTCATAAGTGCAAGCAAATCAGCGGTTATGTTTAATGGGCCGTAAGGGTCACCCGGGCCTCCAGAAAGAATCACTCCCTCAACATCATTTAAATCTCTGAGATGAGGAGCTTTAGAGTGTTTGCATATCTTATATTCCAGATTGTTTTCCTCTATACTCTGTTTTATATCTTCAATAAACTTGCTTTGGTTGTCAATGACTAAAATCATGGCCAAAACTCCTTATAACTAATATTTAAATCTTTCCCATTAGATAAATTTATTAATGTGTTGCAAATTCTTTTTTTTATGAAACTTATACTTACAAGACACGGCCAAACATTTGAAAACCAAAATAGGATTGTGCAGGGGCATTTGCCTGGAAAACTTTCTGAAAATGGAAAAGAGCAGGTAAGAAAACTGGGTTTAAGATTAAAGGATGAGAATATTAGCGCAATATATTCAAGCGACTTAAGAAGGGCAGTTGATACAGCAAAAGAGATTGTAAAATATCATAAAAATGCAGGCTTTTTTCTTGTTAAGGAATTAAGGGAGAGACATCATGGCAGTTATGACGGCAAAAAATCAGACGAAATAAATTGGGAGGAACATATTGATGAGTTTGAAAAGCTTTCTGACATGAAAATAAGGGCAAAGAAGATAATTGATGAAGCTTACAAGAAATATAAAGATTCAACTGTTGTTTTTGTGGGCCACAGTGGAATAAATAGAGTTATAATAAGAATTATGGAAGGAAAAGATTTTGATGAGATTGAAAACATGGAAAGACAGGACAATACCGCAGTGAATATCTTTGAGATAAAACAAGACAATAAGCATATTATTCATTTAATGAACTGCACAAAGCATCTTGATTAAATTTTATAAAAAATCTGCATAGTCTTTTTATCTTTAATAAAAGGAAAAAAAAGATTTCTGTATCCTTCTTCTATAAGCTCTACTTCAACTGTATTATTTATTTTATCGAGTTTGTAATGCCCTGAGACGTCATTAAAATGAGTTTTTATAACTTCAATTAATTCTTCAATTTTATTTTCAGCATATCCACATATCCTTGAATGAGTAGGATAATCAAAAGGAGGCAGATGGTATTTTACTTTTACCTTGTCTGTTTTTTTCCTTAAATCTTCAAGAAGACTAATAACTCTTTTTCCCTTAATCTCTTTTTTTATTATTTCTCCCAGTGGTTGACTCATAATTAATTTATTTTAATGGTTGTTTATATATTTTTCTTTTATGAAAATGCTGTTTTTACATCGAAAACTATATAAATAATGCTGAAACCCATGAAACTAATGCCTCTGTAGCTTAGCAGGTAGAGCGTGCGGCTGTTAACCGCAAGGTCACCAGTTCGAGTCTGGTCAGAGGCGCTTTTTTTCGGGCCCGTAGCTTAGTCTGGTGGAGTGCTCGACTGATACATTGGCCTCAGGACAATGTTCCGAACGCCAGTGAGAGAAATCGAGTGGTCCGGAGTTCAAATCTCCGCGGGCCCATTTAACAAATCTTTTAAAGAATAGCTTCTTCTTGGTTTTTATGAAAGAAACGGAAATATTAAGGCCCACTGACAATCATGTGATTAATCTTGCAGTTGATACAATCAAAATGAACAAGCAGGCCCTTG
>JAGYOA010000061.1 GCA_018399355.1 Candidatus Woesearchaeota archaeon
TCTGTTGGACTACTAGGAGTGCTTACATCAATAATAGTAAGTGAGTCAGTATCAAACGAAGCTACATACGCATAATCACCGTCTTTATAAACCCTACGTGGACTATCAAGGTTTGAGTTTGAAATAGTGCCTACTTCTGTTGGACTACTAGGAGTGCTTACATCAATAACAGTGAGTGAGTCAGCACCAAACGAAGCTACATACGCATAATCACCGTCTTTATAAACACTACGTACATCCTCAAGGTTTGTGTTTGAGATAGTGCCTACTTCTGTTGGACTACTAGGAGTGCTTACATCAATAATAGTAAGTGAGTCAGCACTAGATGAGGCTACATACGTATAATTACCATCTTTATAAACACTACGTGCACTATCAAGGTTTGTGTTTGAGATAGTACCTACTTCACTTATACTACTTGCCATCCCAGCCATGGCTAAGAACATCACGAGTGCAAGTCCGAGGAATATTTTAGTTTTCATTGTTCTAACATTGCACCCCCTATAGACACAAGCAACATAAAACTAAGAAAAATCCAAAGATTCATATAAGCAAGTAAAAACGCAACTAAACCACTCAGATTATTTGCTGTGATTGAACTTTGTGTCCAATAAGTTATCTGATCAGCAATTCCAGTTGTCCAAAACAATATTCCTATAACTACTTGGAAGAAAATTGCAATGGTTTGAAACTGGCCTTGCTTATCCACTTAAAGGCCACCCCTTAATTGACCTGGGAGTGTACCAAAGCCGCCACGTTTTTTCCTATTCTTTTTTACTTTTTCTTGAAGTTTATAGAAAGGGCTATTTTTCTTAACCTTGTCATTAGCTTTCTTTAGTTTATTCTCTTCTTTTTCTTTTGCTGTGTATATCTTTGCTCTTCCTTCTGCTTTGATACGTCTTTCTCTTAATGTTTTAAGTTGTTTAGCTTGTCTTATTGCATTTTGTTGATCTCTTTTATCCTTAAAATCATAAGCTTTTTGTTTAATATTGTCTACATAATCTCTTATTCCCATTAAAACCACCTTAGTTTATTTTTACGTTTTCTACTAGATTTACTAGCAGCAATTCCTTTGTATGTTATTTCAGATAGTTCTCCAACTGTACTTATCCTTTTTTCTCGCTTTTCTATAAACTCTCCTTTCTTATTTTTTCTAAAATTACCTATGTTGAATTTCTGTCTAAATCTACCAAGAGAGCCTGTATTAGATTTCTTTAATTTAAATGTAGCTGCAGAACTTGAACCAACTTTAAAGGCACCATAATTAATTGCTTCTTTTTTAGATAGAGGAGTAATGTTTGCTCTCTTAAATGTGCCTTTACTCCTAACAAAGACATTAAAACCTTGTTTTTTAACACTTGATTTCACCCTATTAAACATTGAACTTGTCGGTTTATAGGGTGTTTGTGTTCTTACAATAGGGTTTATTTTCCTAGGATTTGTAGTAGGTTGAGTTATATTCCTATTTTTCAATCTCTGGTTTAGTTTCTGTTTTATTTTCTGTGTTGGTGTTTGTCTCTGAATTGGTTTTTGAATAACTGAGTTATTCACTTCTTGGTTTATCTTTTGTGTGGGTATAACTGAATTTCTTTGTGAGCTTCGTTGGTTGTTTTTCTGGTTAGTTTTTATGCTTGTGCTTTGTGATACCCTTAAAGATAAAGAACTACCTTGAGAGGTTATATTTGAGCTTAGAGGTCTATTTAGTGGTTTTTGGTTAATAGAAGATACAGTCCTGCTCACCCTTGCAGGACTAATATCTGTGGCACCCTGGGGAGGGTTGGTTTCTTGGTTCGGTTGTTGGATGGCTAAAACCAAAGAATTTGAACTACTAGGGGCTGAATTTAGATTAAATAAAGATGATTGTTGAGATGTCGCTTTACTCACTGCTTTGTTTACTCCTTTTACAGAACTTGCTTGAGCAGTTGGAACAGATACAGTCTCAGGAACAGTAACACTCTCAGAAAGCTGTGAGGTTTGTTGATTTCCTGTATTAGCTTTATTAGCTTGTTTAGTTCCTAGAGTAGATTTAGGCTTTACTTGTTTGCCACCCACTGAATATGGTTTTGTTGGTAAAGCATTAGGAGCTACATTGGAATATGAAAAGCTTACTGATTGTTTTCTTATATTGGTTGATTTAACTCTTGGTTGTGCCTTTTGTTGGGTTATAATGTTTTTGTTTCGTATATTTCCATAAGTGACCTGATCAGGGAGTTTTTTTGGGTTACCAAAATCAACACGAGCTTTTAAAGTTTTCTTGCCCATATTATAAACCCCTTTATCTAAATTGGCTTCTAGATTAAGATTTCTTAAATTTTTATTTACTCTTGCAAATTGGTTGATGTTTTCTGCAAATACACCTTTATAATAGGCATTCTTCCCAGTTACTGAAAAGGATTGAACATTGCTTACTCTTTGTTGTGCTATCTTCCCACCTTTACCACTTGCACTTTTAGAAACTGCGCCACTTTCATAAGTGAATTTATTCACTAGCTGGTTTTGACCTGTATTTTTTGGAAGATTGAACTTTGTTGAAGATACTTGTTTACCTTTGTAAAATAAACTTCTAGCCCCTACTCCTGCTGATTGGTCCATAGTTAAGCTTACTCTATAATTAGGGTTTTTATTAGAATAAATGTCCATTCTTGAAAGACTCTTTCCTGTTTGTGTATTAATAGTTACTTTGGAACTTTTGATAGTACCACGAGAACCAACATAATTAGGGCTTATATCTGATTGTTTTATTTTAGTAATAGGATCATAATAGTTTCTCCTAGTAGTTCCATCTTGTATTAAATTAAATTTACCAGTTGCTTTACTTTTACCAGTGTTTATATTTGTTAGTTCGTTTTGTATCTGTTTAAATTTACGTGATGGAGAACGCACATTTAAAAATTCTTTAGGATTTTTCAAGAATATTTTATTGTTAAGCTTTGCATTCTTGAATGCTTGGGGTGCTTTTTTAGCCCCTGCAATCACCCCAGGTAAAGCAATAACTGTAAATTGTGCAGTAGATTGAGGGGTGAAACCTTTATCAACAACATTATAACCTGAACGGCCTACAAAATAACCATAAGCACCTTTTGCAGCAGTAACTCCAACTTTTCCAAGATACCCAAGAGAACCTGCACTAAGGCTTCCTAAAATTGCAAAGTTTTGCACATCTCTATCTAGATACAAAGGTTTAGAGGTACTTGTCTCTTTACTCAGTGTTTTAAATCCTTGATATGCTTTATTTAGTACAGGGCTTTGAGAATTAACAACATTTGCTGCTTTTTTTATGCTTTCTGATGGACTAAACAACCCTAATTTTTGGAATGGTTGCCTTATTACTTTAATTACACCTTTTCCAGGGCTTGAAAACATTTGACCAACTGTTTTTCCCAATGCAGAAACATACATACTCCCATAAGAGGGACTGTTAGTGGCTTTTAGTTCTGGTTTTGATTTAGCAACTAATTGTGGGCCATCAAAAGGATCTCTCTTATAATAACTTGTTTCACCATAGTTATTTTTTGATTCTGCAGGAAAAGCAGTGCTCTTTCCAAGATTAGGTGTTGATTGAAGTTTTTGTTTTTCTTTAGTTCTTCTAATACAA
>JAGYOA010000062.1 GCA_018399355.1 Candidatus Woesearchaeota archaeon
GTAGAAAAGCTTATGAGAAAGAAAGGCTTAAAATAGCAAGAAATGTTGGAAAACAAAAAGCTAGACCTTTTTCAGAAAAAGTAAGTTCTTTTGCTTCTAAAGTTACACCACCACAATCTCAAGGTAGAAGACCAGCACAACCAGATAACTTCTTTGCTATGCCTTCTTCATTTGGACAGCAATCTTCTGGAAGTATCTCACAACCTTCAGGAATAATAGGTGGAAGCTTATTTGGACAACCAGCTCCACAGAGAAAACCTGTTAGAAGGAAGAGAAAGAAAAAGAAATCTGGTTATGTTATTCGTGGAGGAAAAGCTTATAGAATAGCTTAAATTTTGAATGGCAACAAAAATTGAAGAACAAGTGGGGCTCCAATCTGCAACAGAAAGAAGGGCAGGAAAACTTGGACAACAAGTAGGAATAAAACCAACAGTTGCAGCAGTTCAAAGAAGAGAGGAAGCAATTAGAAAAGCAAAAGAAGAAGCTGAAAGAAAAAGAAAAGAACTTGAAAAAACAAAAGAATCTTTATCTGGAAAATCATTAGCAGATTATTCTACTGCTTATTCAGAACTTCCAGAATGGAAAAAAGAATTTTTTATTACTCCAGAAAAAGCAAGGGAAGATCAACAAGCAAAAATTCAAGAAACAAGGGAAAAACTTAGAGTAGAAGCAAAAGAAGCACAACAAAAGTATGAACAAAAGAAAGGTTATTGGGATAAAAAAATAGATAGATATTATGATGATTTAAAAGAAGCAAAAAAAGAAGGAAAAGAAAGGAGTGTTGAAAGATATGAGAGATATATTAAGAGAGCAAAAATTCGAGAAACAGAAGATTTAGAATATTATAGTAAATATGTTCGAGAATTAAATAAAATGATTGGAAGAGTTTCTATGGATTCTCCTTATTCTTTTAGTAATGTTAAAAGTTATGCTCGTGATGTTGCTAGATCAGAATCAAGGAAAGAAGGACAAGAAACAAAATTAGAATTAGAGGGATATTCTCAAGTTGGATGGGGAACTGGAAAGTGGGTAAAGCCAGAGGAAGTGGGATTAGATCCAAAAAGTGTAGGAACAAGAATCACAAAAGAGGAACTTGCAAAAGAGGGGATTAAATATAAAAGCGGAGAGTTTTATAAAGAAGTAGAAGTTCCATCAACAACTCCAAAAATAGAACCACAAAAAGATATTGAATTATTAACTCCTAAAGATTTTGGAAGAGTAAAAGAATATTTTCCAGAAACAAAACTTCAAACTCCTGAAACAGAATTTACTCAAAGTTGGGAAGCAAAAACTTTTGGAGAGAAGATTAAAACAGTTACAGATCCTATAAAAACAGGAGCAACAAAAGTGATGGAAGCATCTCCTTTTAATCCAGAATATTATTTTGAACCAACCCAAGTTAAAGTAACAGGGGAATTTGGGAAAGTAACAAGAATTGAAGGATTTAAAGAACCTGCTCCAACACCAACTTCTTATTTTGCAGCAACAGCACCAATGGCTTTTGGGGCGACTCCAAGAACTGTTTTTTATCAACCAGCATTTGCGAAAGGAATTGCTATAAAGGAAGCAAGATTTCAAATAGAAGATTTAGGAAAACAAAAAGTAAGAAGTGCTTCAATAGCTGAAAAATCTACAGGAAAAGTAGAAATTAGAGGTATTCAAACTTATAAAGAATTGCAAAGAGAGATATTTTTAAAAGGATCTTTACAAAAAACAGAATCTGGAAAAATACTTTTACCTTCTTCGAAAGGATTTTATACTATAAGTGGAACAGTTAAAGGAGGAGGGAAAGCCTTTCCAGTAACAGGTGGAGGGCTTTTTGAAGCCGGAGCAAAAACAACCTCAAAATATTTTGGGTCTATGGGAGATATTCAAGTTTTTTTACAAAAAACTTCAAGCACAACAATTCCTCAAATTCAAACTTATGGAGTTGGAACTTCAAGAATTTCTTTTGTAAGACAATTAAAAAGAAATTTAGTTACAACCGCACCAACAACTAAAGAATTTTCAACAGCATTAAGTTTTAAATTACCTAAACCTACTAAAGGTTTTTCTGAACAGTATATTTCTTTTTCTCCAAGGACTACAGAGGTAACTTATGTAATTGGAGCACCTCCAAAAAGTTATGGAATAACTCCAACTACAATAACAAAAACTCCTTTTTCAAAAACATTTGGAACAACTCAACAAGTAACAACAGGACAATTAGGATTTACTCCTTCTCCAAAAATAATAGTTCCTTCTCCAAAACTGACCTCAACTTCTCTAGTTCCTAAAGTTATAACTCCAACAACCACTGCTATTGCTCCTCCAACACTTAAAACTTCCTTAAAAGAAGAAACAAAACAGATAGGAATACCAAAATTAAAAACAGTTGGAACCACAAAAACAACTACTTTATTAAAAAATATTCAGGGAGTTAAAGGAATATCTTCTTTAAGAACAATACAACCTTCTGCAACAATTCAAAAACCAAGAGAGGTTCAGCAAACAAAAGTTACTCAGATCTCCACTCAAAAACAAATTTCTCAAGGAAGATATGGTTCCGCCATTATTCCTCTTCCAACTCCAAGAATTGATTTAGGAAAGGGGGGATTGGGAGGAGGAAGAATAATTCCCCCACCACCATTTTCTTTTAAAACACCAAAAAGATTTCTTCCACGAATTAAAACTCCAATAAAAAGAAGAGGAACAAGAGTTACAAGAAAACCTTCTTTAGTTGCATTAGGACAACAGATTAAAGCTCCAAGAATTGAATCTTCAACAAGAGAAGCAACAGGTTTAGTAATTAGGCCTATTGTTGAACGAAAAAAGAAAAAGAAAAAAGGAGAGTGGTTAATATAATGGGAAGAAAAAGAAGAATTCCAACAAAGGTTTTAAGTGCAAGAATTCCAAGAAGTGATTATGAAAAAATAAAACAATATGCTTTAAGATCTGGAAAATCTATTTCTGAAATATGGAGAGAATTAATTTTATCGGGGAGGTATAAAGTATGAATAAAAAGGGAGATTTTACAGGATCAATTTATATTATTGTTTCAATTGCCGCATTAGCAATAGTTCTTCTTATTGGAGGATATATTGCAAATGAAGTTTCTACAGAATTAAAAGATAAAATTTCAAGTGATGAAGCAGAAGTTAATAGAAGTTTTGATGCTACAATAAATGTTGCAAATAATACTCTTCCAGCTGTATGGTATGTTGTGTTTGCTGTCCTTTTACTTGGGTTATTTATTACTGCATGGTATATGCCGACACATCCAATCTTTGTTGCTCCTTTTATAATTTTATTAATTATTTCTGTAATGTTGGGGGTTGCATTTAGTAATGCTTATGAAGAATTATATGGCTTTTCAACATTTTCAGATATGGCGGATAATCAAACAAGTATAAATTTCATAATGGGAAAACTCCCTCTTGTTGCTTTAGTAGTTGGAATTATTGCATTAGTTATTACATTTGCAAAACCTGGAGGAAATAATGCTCCAGTAGCATAGAATAAAAAATGGAAAAAATAGATAATAATTTGAAAAAAAACTCTTCATAT
>JAGYOA010000063.1 GCA_018399355.1 Candidatus Woesearchaeota archaeon
AGTATATCAAAAAGAACCTTATATCCCTTCATTTCAAATTTTTCTCGTTTTATATTTGTTATTATTTCTCTTCTTATTCCAAAAAACCCTGAGAGAATATCCTTGCAGTTTGCTCCTTTAATAAATAATCTTGTTTTTCCTAATGTTGTTGCTATTTTTGAAATTACTCTTCTTTCAATTGACCAATCAAAAACTTTTTTTCTTGCTCCCACCACTATATCACAATCTTTTCTTAATTCCTTGACTATTTCTTTTATTTTTTCAGGAGGATGCTGCAAATCCCCATCAATTACAACAATATATTCTGTTTTTGCTTTTTTTGCAGCATCATAAACGCTTGCAGTAAGACCATGAATTTTTTCTTTTGAACGGTCTAGAAGGATTATATCTTTGTTTTTTTTAGCCCGTCTTTTTACAATTTCCTGTGTTTTGTCTTTTGAGCCATCATCAGAAACAATTATCTTTATCCCAGGATAATTTTCTTTAATAAGATTTAAAAGCTCAAGTATGTTATTCTGCTCATTTAAAGTAGGAATTATAATTGTTATGTCATTGTATTTTTCCATTTTATTTTTTCAGTTTTTTAAAGTAGATAAAGACATTGAATACTATGAGAGTTATAACAAGGAATATCAGTATATATATTGCTTTCATTATCTCAGGGCTTTCGCCTTCTTTTATCCCAATTACATGTCCTGCTAATGATGCCTTTATCTTGTCATAGTCAACCATTATGTCAAAGATTTTTTCAGTTTTTCTTCCAAGATAATTCAACTCAACATTAAGTTTGTATGAACCTGGAGTTACTTTTGCAGTGTCCCAGTATGCGTTAAGCTCTTGGCTGTTAAAAGAAGGGATATCTACCGAGGCAGTTTTAAATTGAGTGTAAGTTTTTCCTTTTTCATCTTTAACAGATGTTTCAGCAAAAACATTAGGGATATCCTCATTCCAGTTGTTTTCAACTATTATGTCAAATTTTGCTATTCCTCCTAGTTTGAAACTATCAACTGTTATTGAAAGAATATCCAGAGTTAATGTTCCTACTGTGAATGGCTTTTCATCCTGTGTGTTTAAGTTATCATACATCAATGTTGCAACTGCCCTGTAATTTCCAGAATTAACATTCGGAATCCAGTTTGCTATTAATATTTCTTTTCCTTTTGATGCTATTTCAGCTCTGTTGCTGGTGACTGTTGCCACTTTGTTATTTGAAGGGTCATATATATTTATTATAGCATATGCTTCAATTATATCCTCTGTTCCAAGGTTTTTTACTTCAACAGCAAAATTTGACTGCTCATTCTGCTTGAAATTTGTCACAAAAAGCTTTATTTCTGCATACTTTCCTTTGTAGGGGATAGTTACCTTAAGTTTTGAGGCAACAGCTAGGTTTGCTGAAAAGCTTGTTTCTCCTTTGCTTTCTTCAGGTATTTCTACTGCAACAACCTTTGCTTCATGAACCCCCTGTCTTTCAAAATTAGAAGGAAGATTTAAATTATAATTTATTATCTTAAATTCTTCATCTTTTGCAATACTTATTTTTGGGTTGTTTATTGTTATATATTGCGCAAGATCTCCTTCTGCATAAATTATTACATCCATATCCTTATTTGCATTGTTCATTATCTTTAGCTGGAAGCTTTTTTCAAGGTTTGGCTGAAACACCACATCATAATGACTAGGAGCTATTCCTATTGCATAACATTGATTAGCAAAAAGTGCAATCAATATCATTATTAGTATTATTTTTATTTTCATTGTTGCTCCTCGCCGTAAAAAGTTATATTTGCTGATTTGGATGTTGGTGGTTCATCTGATGGGACTTCAACCCGTATGTCAATCCTTGCTAAATCATTTTCATCATTTCTCTTTAATGTGTCAATTATTTTTTTGTATATATTTGACATATCTGCCCATGTTGTCTGGGATTCTTCCCAATTAAATGAGTTTTCTTCTGTTGAGTTAGCTGCTTTGAATTGGAAATAAGAAGTGTTAAGATGTGCAGATTCACTTGACCATAAAGGAGTTGACATTACTGAAACATTTGCATCAACATTTCCATCATTTTCAAGAAGCAATGCAGGAGGCTCATTGTTGGTTGTGTCATTAACTTCAAGAATTACCATTGATCCAAAGTTTATAGAATCTTCTCTCAATATCAAGGAAACAGATGGAACTAAAGTGAAATTCCATATCTCTGACCAGTTCCCATATTCCTCTGAATCATTTGCCCTTACTCTCCAATAATATGTTGTGAAGTCAAGCTCTGAAGGCTGTATATAAAAATTATCTGTAATCCCAGTTTCATTTATTGTATTATCATTCATATCTTCTGTTAAGCTTACATGCAGATGATATGTTATGTCATCATTATCCTCATCTGTTGCTTCAGTCCAGTTGAACCTTGGAGTCCTGTTTGTGAATAAGCTGTCGTTGTTTTCAGGATAAGATAAGTTTACTGTTGATGGAGGGCTGTTTAAAACAGTAACCTCTGTTGTATTTTCTTTTGTTGTGTTTTCAGTTCCATCACCTGCCCAGAATTCTGCAATCAAGGTTGCTCCTTTATTGAATTCTGAATTTGAAAGATTTGCAACATTAGTATTTGTTCCATTATTGACTGTAAGGGGAAGAGTAGATCCAGAGGAAGTTCCATTTACATAAAATTGAGTGTATGTTGTTATTGTGTCTTCTTCATCAGGGTCAGTAACAGTAAGGTTAAGCATCCAGTCAGTGTTTGTATAGACATTATCTGGTTTTGTAACATTTGCTGTTATTGTTGGGGCAGTGTTTGCAGCAGTTATATTGCAGCATATCTTTGTTGTGTAATCAGTGCAGTTTCCAACATGAGCGTTTGTGCTGCCTGATACAGATGCTATGCATGTATCATAATTATTACAGCTAGTTTCATAACTGCAGTTAAATAAACCGTCGCTGCTGTTAATACATACAGTAAAATCATTGTAGTTGGATTCATTATTCAGTTCCACATGAGCGTTTGTCTGGTTTGAAAGATGTAATAATGTAAAATGCTCTCCTGTGCAGCTTGTTCCAATATTTAATCCATTTGTATCGTTGCAGCAGATTTCATATGCATAGTTTGAGTTATTGCTTAATTCAGCATGAGCATTAGTTTTGTTTGAAATATGAAAAATATCTGTGTTGTTGCAGTTTGTAACAACCTCACATAACAGGGCAGTGTCTACAACATAAGAGGAAATAAAAAATATTAAGATGAAGAAAATAAAAAAACTTAGGGCATTGCCTCTTTTGTTCAAGATTGTTCTTTTTTTCCTTACTTTTATCTTTTTTTCCATCATCTTTCTACCAATCATTTGTTATTTCACTCTTAATGATTAAATTGAATTTTTTTAATTTTTATGATACAGATTAGATATATTCATTAATATCATCCCCCAATCCTCACCAACCCTTTGTTATAGTCTTGTTTAATCTGCTCAGCAGTCCTTGCATAATTATAAACACGGACATCGTCGATGGTGCCGTTGAACCTATCTGCGTAATCAAAAGAGA
>JAGYOA010000064.1 GCA_018399355.1 Candidatus Woesearchaeota archaeon
TAAATTGCATTTAAACACCTCAACTCATAGCTTATCTGTTCTAACTCCCTTTTTATATTTTCCAATGAATCAGTTAAATCAATAGAAAAATCATTTATGCTTTCTGCTAAATCCTTTAAACTTGCCTTATCATCCATATTTAACCTCCTAAAAGGAAAATAAAAAGTGGTTTCCCACTTATTTATTTACTTTCAAAACAATAGATTTTTTTCCTTGTGTTCTCTCTGAAACTTCTGTATCCAATGTTATCTCTGAACCGATCCATTTATCAGTTTCATTTCCCAATGCCTCAACTAAATTCTGTAAGCTCATAGCATTAAGAAATACTTGTTGTCCTGTTTCAAGAACTGCAATCCTCTTATCTCCATACTTTGTTTTTACTGATTTGACATCTGTTATCCTCGTGTCTATTGCTTTCTCTATATCTGCTGGTTTTAGAGTATCTGTAAATAAATACTCTGATTTGTCTATTTCTACCATCTTATTTCCTCCCTCACTTGTTTTTTTTGGTTATGTGAGTATTAACTCGCTTCAACTTTTCCTGTAAATCTGCCAAAACGATCCCTGTAAGTATCAACATTATATCTTTTCCCTTTTGGACTTGTTCTTTTTATAGTAACTTTTCTTGCATAAACAAATTTCCTTATGTTCATTTTCCTATCATAAACTTGCCTTATAAACTTATATTCTTCTTTTTTTCCATTAAACCTTTCAGGCTTTCTTAAATATCTCTTGTCAAACTTTGCTCCTCTATACTTATCTCCTGCTCCCAATGCTCCCTTATGCTCTCTTATAACTGATTTGTGCCTTTGTGCTATAATCTCAAATCCCTCTCTCCTTAAATCATAATCTTGCTCTTCTGTCAAATCGTGATCCATATATTCATCAAATGCACTATTATAGCTTTCAATATCCCAAATCTTATGCCCCATCGTTCCCCATAAGTTATCAGCAAACCTCTCATAGTCATCCTCTGGAGTTACCCTTTTCTTGCTCATTTATCAACACCTCCCTTATTTTTTAGCTTGTCCTTATAATTTACCATATCATACCTTATAAGAAGTTTAGTTATGTTTCCATCCTTATTGAATATATGCAAACCTCTAAAGCCTAAATTATATTTATAGTTCATAGGTCTTAAATTATATAAGCTCTTGTATATGACACATCCTTTTTTCTTGAAATTGTCAAATCCCTCATCAGAATAAAAAGGATGGCATATTAATGCATCATCAGGATATAAAGCCAGGCTATAAGGAATCTTGCAAACTCTCCTGCTATCATAAATCTTTAAGTCAATCATTTCTGAATATTGATCGTGTATTTTCTTTGTCAAATCGTGCAAGAACCTATATATATTTATATCATCATCAGGATTAAAACTTAAATCCTGTGGTAAATATTTATAAGGTATTATGAAATGAAATCCCATTCCTGAATACCTTAATTCATAAGGAACATCTAACTTATCAAAAAGCCTTTTTATGTTTCTTGCAGAATAATAAGCAAAAACAACATCATCAAAATCCCCTGCATCTATATCTATAAGCCAATCATAACCGACCATTTCTTTATGGTGGTTTCTTTTCCAATCTGTGTTATCTCTTTCCTGAAAGTTTAAGGTTTGGTTTGGAATACCATTCTTATATATTGCTAATGAATAATAGAAATTATAATATGTTTCTCTCTTAAACATTTCAACAGCATTTAAATTAACATCTAAATGCTGAACTGAATGAACCTTTAAAGTTCTTGTGCTTCTTGAAAGTTGATCTGTCTTGTGCTTTGGAACTAAAAGAGCAAATTCCCTGTTATAAAGAGATCTTATTATCTCAAATTTAACAGGTGGAGTTTTATACCACCCTCTTATTATGTCATAATCAAAATTTAAAGGTTTTACATAAGGCATTTAATTAACCCTCTTTTGTTCTATTTTCTTTTGTGTTTCCATTATTATGTTTATCCTGTTATTTAAAACTTCTTTTTTTCTCATATCCCTTAAATGTTCCATATCAACAGCCATCATATATTTTATATCTTCTGGAAATGTCTTAAATATCCTTTCTGATCCATCTAATATATCATTTATTATTTCCATATTAACATCCCCTGTATTTATCTTTAATGAACAGGCTATTTGATATATTGTTTTTTGTGTATTTCTTATAAGGTAGTAGCATCTTAATCTTTCCTTTTGTCTTTTTGCTTCCTGCTTTAATTCTTGTTTTCTTTTGAACTCCTTATATCTCATTTCCATTTCTATATCTAAATCTCTGCCATCCTCTACATAATCCTTAATCAACCTCCTTAAAATAATGCTTTGATCTATATTTGTTTTTTTTATTTTATTATCAAATGCCTCTTTTAGCTCACCACTAATTCTTAAGGAGATTCTTTTTAACTTTGAAGCCATCAACTTTTCCCTTTTTGTCAATCTTTCCCTTTATATCTATTTCCTTATTTATGAACATCAGCATCAATCTCCTTAATATATAGCTTCTCCCTTTCTTGTTATCCATTCCTATATCCTTTAATCTTCTGTCAAAATCGTATAATTGCTTGTAATCTATCCTAAAAACCATCATATAATCCTTGTTTAATTTCATTGTGGATATAAGAAATATCACATCATATATAAACATTGTTATACTATAAAGTATATATTAAAAAATAGAAAAAGATTATACATAATTAATTATTTTCCTTTTTCCAGCTTCGCTTTTATAATCTTTTTTATCCTTTCAATCTCTAATCTTAAATTATGCTTGTTATTTGTGTGTTGATCCTTTAACTTTAATGTTAATTTCTTTAATCTGTTTTTGTAGGTTGTTATATTATCTTTCATAATTCCACCTTAAAGATTAAAGAAAATTACAACTGCAATATAACCTATCAATAATTTCATAAGTCTTGCCTTTATCCAATTATCCCAATATATCCTGTTATTTATATCCTCAAAATATTTCCTGTATTTTTCGCTTTCTAATCTTTTATAAGCATAATTAAAGAACCACCAATTAAACCAATGAATAGCTATCGCTATAATTATAATTATGATTCCTGCATTAATAAAATAGCTGTTGAGTTGAGAACAATAAGAGCTATAAAACCCCATTGCCTCAACTTCAACAGCATTATTTGAGATGTGGGAAATGCTATAATTCATAATTCAATACCTCTGACCTGTATTATCTCGTTTGTATCATAAAGATGATAAAAGGCATTTGCGAATAGGTTAAATCTAATCCTAACTCCACTATAATTTTCTTCTGCTTCAACCCTTATCAATACAGGAGTATTTATATCAAAGTTTTGCGAATGAATTACATTTTCCCATCTGCCATCGAGGTAAGCATACTTAAAACACTCATATATAAAATCTTTTTCCTCCCTGAACCTTACATCAACTTTCATTTCAAGCTGTGTTGTGCCTATGACTATTAAATTCTGCTTTCTTATCATACTTAAAAATCCATCGACTATTGTCCTGT
>JAGYOA010000065.1 GCA_018399355.1 Candidatus Woesearchaeota archaeon
GGAGAAACAAACATAACAGTTTATGCAAATGATACAGCAGGAAATGAAAACTATGAACATTTAAGTTTTGTTTATGATAGTGTGCCTCCGACAGTGGAAGATCAAACCGGACTGGAAGATTTAAATGCCAATCCCTTGCCAATCAATTCCACATGGAGTTTTGATGCTTACGATACAAATATTGATAGTTGTTATTATAACACAAGTGATGATGCAACACAAGAAGTTGTTACATGTAATTCTTCAATAACAAACCTTGAATGGACTACAACCGGAAATAAAACAATTCAATATTGTGCAAATGATACAATTGGAAATGAAAATTGTAAGACAGAGAATATTTATGTTTATGAAATAATAGAAACACAAGAAGATTATCCAGATCCAACAGCAGAGGGATTTAACACTGAATTTAATTTGACAGTAGAAAGAACAGTAGAGATTCCAACAACAACTGCAACTCTTGTTTTGAACAATACAGAATATGAAGTGACTGGAATAGCAGTAGATAATTATTATTACTTTGAAGAGACAGTTAATATTCCAGAGGGATGGGGAAATTCTACTGGAAATTTAATTGATTGGTATTGGAATTATGAGATTAATGGAATTGGAACTTATAATACAACAACCACAAATTTAACTGTTTATGAAATAGCGATTGATGATTGTTCAAGTTATGGAGATGTTATCCTTAATTTCTCTCTATTGGATGAGGAAACTTCAACACCGGTTAATGAAACTCTTGGATCAAATGTAGAAATTGATATGACTTTAACTTCAACAGATAATTCAACATCTCTCTTAACATATCACAACACATGGGAAGATGATAATAATCCACAAGTTTGTATTCCTACTGGAATTTTAAGTGGAGGATTAGAGTATGAAATGGATTTTACTGTTGGATTTGATAGTACAGATAGAGTTTGGGAATTTTATTATTTAGATGGAGGCCTTTTAGATTCAGATAAAGTTTATGATAGTTACACTTCAAAAGATATTAACTTAATGGATCTATTAACAGTGGATAGTACTTCATTTTTATTCAATTATTTTGATGAAGATGGTCAAGCAGTGCCAGATGCAATGATCCATGTTTTTAGAAAATATATTGGAGATGGAGAATTTAAAGAAGTGGAAAGAGCACAATCAGATTCAAATGGAGATACAATTGTTCATTTAGTAGAAGAGGATGTAATTTATTACTTTGTAATAACAAGTAATGGAGATACATTATATACAACAAGTCAATTAACTGCTTTATGTCAATCAACTCCATGTTCAATTCAAATTGAGGCATCTGGGGAAATAGCAGAATTTCCGACAGATTATGATCTTGTAGATAATGGAGCAATTTCTTTAGAACAAAACAGAAGTACAAGAAGTGTCATTCTAACTTATTTATTAAATGAAAGTCAAGAAGTGAATTTATCTATTTACAAGTATGAATCAGATGGATCTTATTCTCTTATTGAATCAGATGCAAAAAATTCAATTGCAGGAGTTACAGATACAATTACAATTTCAATTCCAATGAGTGCAGGAAATGTTAGTTTTTTCTCAAATATATTTATAGATGGAACTTATATAAGATCGGATTGGATTGATTTTAATGAAAGATCCTCTGATTTTTTTGGATCAACTTTATCTATTTTCTTAGCAGTTTTAATAATTATTTCTTTAGGATTAATTGCAATTACAGAGGGAGCAGGAACAATAGTGTTTGTAATCTTAGGAGTTTTCTTAGCCGGAGCATTAGGATTAATGAATCCATCTTTATCAACCGGAGTAAATGTAATAATTTATTTGGCAGTTACTGGAGGATTAATCTTATGGAAAGTCACACAGAGGAGGGGAGCATAAATGGGTCAAGATCAATTTAAAACAACATTAACTGGCCTTGTATTGTTTGTATTATTCTCAAGTTTAGTTTTAACTCTGGCAATTGATTTTGGAGCAGATCATGGAAAAGAGGCCTCTGAAATTGGGGAGGGATCTTTTAATCTAACCCTGTTTGAAGAGAGTGCAGAAAGTGTTGAAGGAGATGCACAATCATATAGATCAAGATTTGAAAGTGGAGAAGTTGATGATGTGGATGATCCATCCGGATTATTTTCTGTTGTAACAGATATGATTAGTATGATTACAACTCCATTTAGTTTATTATCACAAGTGTTGCAAAATGTATTAAAAATTCCTGCATTATTTATTAATGTAATTTTAGGCCTTTTGTCAATAGGATTGATATTAGCGATCTGGAGCGTATTAAGAAAAGGGGATTGATCAAGATGAAAAAGATAAATAAAAATAAAACTGAAAGAGGAGGAATGAATTAACATGGCTTGGACTTCTCCCACGACAGTTAATACAACAGCAGGAATAAATGAATTTCTCCCTTACTTATCAGAAGTGAGTAATTTTTGGTTTGGAAGAATGTTAATGGTCACTGTATTTATGATTTTCTTGTTTGGTTATTTGAGGGCAAAGGATGATTTTATAGGAGGTTTTGCAATTGCAAGTTACATAACATTTGTGATGGGATTATTATTCTGGACAATTGGATTAGTAACTGGAATAGATTTTGGAATAATAATTGGATTAACGATTATATCTTCTGCGATTTTATTTACAAGGAATGATAAATAATATCTAAAAGATATAAAGTATCTTTTGTATCCAGTGTATCCGAATACTTATTAAGGCAAACACACTCTTTTTTTTATCTTAATTTATTGGCCATAGGTCAAAAGGAAAAGAGTTATAAATGGAGGTTAAAAAAAAGTGAAATTCGGACAGCAAGATAGAGGAGTTGCAGGATTAACAATTTTATTGTCTCTTGTAACTATGCTTTTTGTGATCGGACTTCTTGTTATGATCTTTGCTCTAATGGGTGGAGAATTACAAGATTCAACTACTGATAATACTGCAATTGATGTTATTAATGACACAACTTCAAGTATTAGTTCAGTAACCGATTGGTTTAACATCTTTATTGTCATCGCCGCAATGGTAGTTCTAATTCTTTTAACTGTAATTATAATTACAGCAATAAGAGGATCTGGACTTATGAGTGGTGGAGGTAGTGCGTAAGGCCGAATTAATATCTCTTTTGATTAACAAAATGAGATTTAAAAATAATAACAACGGAGTTGCAGGATTAACAATTTTATTGTCTCTTGTAACTATGTTGTTTGTTATCGGTCTTTTAGTAATGATTTTCTCTCTAATGGGAGGATCATTAAGCGATGCCTCTTATGACAGTACAACTGCAACTGTTACAAACGAA
>JAGYOA010000066.1 GCA_018399355.1 Candidatus Woesearchaeota archaeon
ATAAAATATATTTTACAAAATATAATAAAAAGTTTTAAACTAGAAAAGTTGAATAAAAGCGAGAACTAAATTTAGGACATTATGGAAAAACAAATAACAATAAAAGAGACTAGATAAATAAAAAAACAAACAAAGATAAGCTTTAAGAAATTAAAAAAATAAAAAAGTGAGAATTAACTATCCTACGTAGCTCATTGCTTTCTTTTCATGACTTTCCACTGTTTGCTTACTTTGCTGCAATATGCTCTTTAACTTGTCCTCAAAGTTCTTTGCTGTCTCAATCAAAGGATTATAATCTACCTTAAGGTCAAGGTGCTTATCAAGAACCTTTATTATTTCTGCAGCTGCCTTGCTGTCTGGAAGTGCAGAATGAGCCTCAGCAAAAATGCAGGATATTGGAAAATTTTCTGCCTTTAACAGTAAAGCAGAGCTCACCCCCATTACTATTCCTTCATTAAGAGGATTTAAACCTTCTTTTTTAAACTTTTTATCTTTTGCAAGATTATTAGTATAATAAAAAGTCTGTGGATTTTCAGACATATTCGGAGAATTCACACTTTCAATGCTTATTATTTCTTTTGCATCAAGTTCTTTTGCTATTGACATAATTATATCAGATATCTTCCATTCAGAACCAGGAGAAGCAGTCATGGAATGAACTATAACAAGGTTATATTTTTTATTGTAAGATAAAGATAATGGCTCTACAATCTTTCCTTTGTGTATAGCAATCATTGCTGGCTCATCTTCAAGCAATACTCTTCCTATCTGTTCTGTTTTCAGATGGTCAATCAGAAATTCGCAAGCTATTGTTCCCACTAAACCAAACCCTGGAAATCCCTCTATAATCACTGGTTTTTTTGGTTTTTTTTTAAGTTTAATCTTCATTGTAACACCTCATTAAAAAAACTCTTTTATTTCTTTATATAGTTTTTGGTTAAAAGAATATAGCTATGTCTACAGTTTTAGATATAATTATTCAATAAATGTAATAAGGCCACAGTCATTGCATACTAATTCCTTTGTGTCCTTATTATACTTTATATTAATGCTGCCGCATTCAGGGCATTTTTTTAAAATTTTTTTATTCATATGAGTATGAGAGTGAAATAACTTTAAAAACCTTACTCTATTTTCATTATTGATTCAAATATTTTCTCTTTACCTTTCCAATCAAGAACTTCTTTTAACACATCAATAATTGTTTCAACTGGAATTACTTTAATTTTTGATACTTTATCCGGGTCTATTATTATATCTTTCATATTTGATTTTGGAACAATGACATTTTTTATACCTGCATCTATTGCTGCTTCAACTTTTGAGCTTACTCCTCCTATTGGAAGAACTTCTCCTCTTACAGACAAAGATCCAGTCATTGCAAAATCTTGTTTCACTGGAATGTTTTTAAACGCAGATATAACCGAGGTTGCAACAGCTATGCTTGCTGAATCCCCCTCTACACCCTCATAAGTTTGCAAAAACTGCACATAAAGATCATAATTTTCCTTTATGTCCTGACCAAAATATTTCTTTATAATCGCTGAGACATTCTTTATTGATTCTTTTGCTATTTTTCCAAGTTGCCCTGTCGCAATTATTTCTGTTTCTTTTCCTCCAGGTGTAACCTGCGACTCAATTGGTAAGATTATTCCAGAGTATACTTCTTCTCCACCAATAACAGCAAGCCCATTAACTCTTCCGACCTTGTTTCCTGTAGTTATAATAACATCATACTCTTTTTTCTGTTCAATAAATTTATCAGCTATTTGCTTTTCAAGTGTTCTTGATATTTTTTTTGCATTTTTAACATGTTTTTTCGTTACAAGCTTTGAGTTTTCTTCTTTTGCAAGGTCTCCTGCAGCCCTTATAAGGCCCCCAAGCTCTCTTAACCTTAAGGTTAAATGTCCTTTCCTGTTTGCCATTTTTCTTGCTTCTTCAATAATCGCATCAACTGCCTCAGAATTAAAGTGTGGTATTTTCTTGTCTTTTGAAACTTCCTGAGCAACGAAAATAGCAATTCTTTTACGATTTTCAGGGGTATCCTCCATTGTCTTTTTCATAAAAACTTCATATCCATAACCTCTTATTCTCGACCTTAGTGCAGGATGCATATGTTTTAGTGTTTCAAGATTTCCTGCTGCAACAAGAATGAACTTGCATGGAACAGGTTCTGTTCTTACCATAGCTCCTGCGCTGCGCTCACTCTGACCAGTTATAGGGTATTTGCCTTCTTGTAAAGAGGTTAAAAGCTCTTGCTGTGTTGCAGGCTGCAATGTTGCAATCTCATCTATAAACAAAACACCCATATTTGCCTTGTGTATCATTCCTGCAACAACCCTTTCATGGGGAGGTGTTCCTAATCCTCCGCTCTGGAAAGGATCATGCAAAACATCTCCCAATAAAGCCCCTGCGTGAGCTCCTGTTGCATCAAAAAAAGGAGACTGATTTTTTTTGAAATTATCAACAATAACCTTTGGAACGCTAACCTTAGGATTCATTTTTTTTCCAAGATTCATAAATATGACAAATGCAACCAAGAAAGCCATGCCTCCAAGAAAAAATGCTGCGAACATTATATCTGAATTGTACTGCGATCTTACCCACCAAGGCATTATCATTGATATAATAACAAGTATAAACAGGATTATGTTCTGGCTTTTGAAAAGGTCTGTACTCTCAATCCTTGACTTTGAAACAAGCTCCCTTCCTTTACCTCCAGGCATTACCCTTATCAAAGGCTGATTTTCATCATCAGGATTTGGAAAAGAAACAACATCAACAAGCTTTTCTTTTGGCAGAAGCTCTGCAAGAGCCATTCCAAGCATTGATTTTCCTGTCCCAGGATCACCTATTAAAAGAACGTGTCTTCTTTGGTCAGCTGCTTTTTTTATAACATTAACAGCCTCATCCTGTCCAACAACTTGTTCTATAATCTTCTC
>JAGYOA010000067.1 GCA_018399355.1 Candidatus Woesearchaeota archaeon
GATTAAAAGTATTGGAACAAACAAATTTAACAAAGAAAGAATCCTATTTTTCTTATAGATTATATTGGTTAGTATTAATCCTAAAAAAGAAAAAATAATCCATGAATAACTACTCATTAAAGGAAAGTTAAGGTAAAGAGATTTTAAAAATTCATTTAAGTAGGGAAATAAGTTATTTGATACATAACTAAATGAATATGATTTTACAAATTTGTTTTTAACTATACTCTCTAAACCTGAAAGTAGTATAACCGGATAATACAAGATAGTTATTAGTAGTCCTAAAAATATTGAGAATATGATAAAATTTTTTAAAAAATCCTTATCCAATAAATTAAACTTTTTTTCATAAATAATCCAAAGATAAACAATTATTAAAAAATAAATCATGGAGGGGACAGTGTAAATACTCAAAGCTAAACATAAAGCTAATAATAGCCAATTTTTTAAATCATCTTTATTCAATATTTCATTTACTATAATTATAGAGGCCATTGCAAAAAAGGCTATTATTGAATATCCTCTTGCTTCAATAGAATATTCTATAAAATATCCTGAGATTATTACAAAAGAAGACATCAATATTCCAATTTCCTTATTAAAAAATTTTCTTCCAATATAATATGAAATAAATATATTAAGGATTCCAAATATAAATGCAGGCATTCTTATAGCTGCTTCAGAACTACCAATGATATCTGTTGATATTTTAACTAATAATGTATGGAAAAGATGATTGTTCGGGTATGTATAGAGGGATTGAGAAATATATACTGGCCAAGAAGCATACCAAACATATGTGGAAGATTCATCTACCTTTATGGGTATATTCAAATAAAGAACTCTTACTAAGACACCTAAAATAATAATAAACAGAAACCAATAATGAGTTTTATTTTTTTTATAATCTTTTTTTATTTTCTGAAAACATTTTAGAATATTTTTTGCATTAATTCTTATGGAAAACAGTTCTTTATTGAAAACAAGCAAAAATAAAAAAACTAAAAGCCAAATAAACGAAAAAACAATAAGTTTTGTTTGTATTCCAGAAAAATTTTCATAATCACAGTGTTCAATGGAACTGCCTCTTGGAAGATTTGATGTACAATATTCATTAATAAAAAAAGGAGTAAGATAAAAAGAGCATATTAATGAAATTAAAGAGAATAATATCGTAACAAAATATAAGAAATATTTTAATTTATTTTCAAATATTTTTTCTTTCACCATCTTTTTAAATTTCTTTAGTCAACAAACCTATACATGAATATAAACCAGGCTGCTTTGATTCCATCTTTCCATGTTATTTTTTTTCCTTCGCTGAAATCTCTTGAATAATATTTTATAGGAACTTCTTTTATTTTAAATCCTCTTTTTAGTATTTTTGCTGTTATCTCTGGCTCAAAATCAAATCGCCTTGCCCTTAATTTTCCGACTTTTTCTAAAACCTCTTTAGTGAAGACCTTATAGCAGGTTTCCATGTCTGTTAGCTTGGTAAAAAATAAAATGCTTGTTATTAAAGTCAATCCCCAATTGCCCAAAGAGTGAAACATATAAGTAAGATGCTTTTTTTTGAGATGGCCTTTTTTTGATTTAAACCTTGAACCGTAAACAACTTTTGTTTTATTTTCAATTATTGGTCTGATTAGTTTAGGATAGTCTTCTGGATTGTATTCAAGATCTGCATCCTGGATAAGGATTATGTCTCCTGTTGCGTGCTCAAACCCTGTTCTCAGGGCAGTTCCCTTGCCCATGTTAACTTTGTGGTAAAGCACTTTATGCTTTTTCTCGATTTTTTTCAGTATTTCCCTGCTTTTGTCTTTTGAGCAGTCATCAACAAGAATTATCTCTTTTTCTATTTCTTTTCCATTAATTAGAGGAAGTTTTACATTTTCAACCTTTTTTAAAATCTTTAATAAGGTTTTTTCTTCATTGTAAACCGGAATTATAATTGAAAGTTTCATATCTTACACATCAAAATTTTGTTTATACCAGTCAATAAATTTTTTAATGCCTTCTTCTATCTTGACTTTTGGAGTGTATTTCAGCAGCTTTTCTGCTTTTTTTGTGTCTGCATGGGTTATTTTAACATCTCCTGACTGCATAGGCAACATGTTTTTTATTGCTTTTTTATTTAATTCTTTTTCTATGCATTCTATGAAATAAGAAAGCTCTATTGGGTTTCCATTGCCTAAGTTAATTATCTCGTATGGAAAAGGATTGTCTATTGCTGCTATTATTCCGTCTGTGATATCTGAGATATAGGTGAAGTCTCTAACCATTTTTTCATTGTTGTAGATATCAATCGGCTCATTTTCTATAATCTTTTTTACAAATTTGAATAATGCCATGTCAGGCCTTCCCCATGGGCCGTATACTGTGAAAAACCTTAATCCAGTGCAGTTAATGTTGTAAAGGTGGTGATAAGTGTAGGCCATTAATTCATTTGATTTTTTTGTTGCAGCGTAAAGTGAAACAGGATGGTCAACATTATCATCTTCTGAAAAAGGAGTTTTTTCGTTATCTCCATAAACAGAGCTGCTTGATGCAAATACAAAATCTTTTATTTTGTATTTTTTGGCCATCTCAAGCATGACCATTGTTCCTAAAATATTTGATTTTTCATATTCATAAGGATTTTCCAGAGAATATCTTACGCCTGCTTGGGCTGCAAGATGGCAGATTTTATCAAATTTATGATTTTTGAAGATATCTTCCATTGCATTACGATTAGAAATATCTGCTCTTATTACCTCAAGATTGTTTTGATTGTTAAGTTGTTTTATTCTGGCTTCTTTTAAGTTAATATCATAATAGTCATTGAAATTGTCTATTATTGTAACATTGTCTCCTCTCTCTA
>JAGYOA010000068.1 GCA_018399355.1 Candidatus Woesearchaeota archaeon
TTTATTAATAAAATGAACAGGTTAACAAAATATCTAATAATATCAGTTATTGCAGGAGGATTAACTTTTTTTAATGGTTGTTCTAGAAAAGAAGAGACTAAAGAAATATTGATACAAGGAAGCAATTATTCTATTTCTGAAAATAGTATTTTACAAACAAAAAGTTCTTTCTTAAAGGATAAAAAGATTAAGATTGGGATAGTAAGTGATATTGAAGGGGCTATAGAAAATGCAGAAGAATCTGCCAATAAACTTAAATCAGAAAATCTTGATGCAATGTTAATTGCAGGAGACTGTTATGAAAATGAAAAGATTAGAAGATCTCCTGTTTATCCGAATTCAATTAATAATTTACAAGAAATGATTGATGGTATTGAGCCTTATGCTAAATTAGGTGTGCCAGTTTTTGTTATTGCTGGAAATCATGAGGTTCAATCAACATATAATAAAGCGATTAAAGAACTAAAAAAAATATATCCAAATGTTTTTGATATTAATAAAAAATCTGTTGATTTGAAAGGTGTGAATATTGTTGGCATGGGAGGTTATCATGATCCAAGATTCGCACCAAAGAAAGGGTTTTTATTAAGTAATTCAGATTATGAAAGAACAGAAAAAGATTTAATTGGATTTCAGGATCAAGGAGAACATACAATCTTTGTTACTCATGGTCCCCCTAAATCAGGAACTTTAATAGACTACGTGCCTGGAGTTGGGCATGTAGGAGATGAAAACACAAAAAGAATAATGAATTCAGATATTGAAGATATTATTAATATTCATGGGCATATCCATGAGGGTGGGCAGAATTCAGATAAGTATAATTCAGGGATAGCTATAAATGTTGCGGCAATCACAGACTATAATAATAAAAAAGGTGCAAGCACTGGATTAATTTCAATAGAAGATAAAAAAGCAGTCTATACCCAGATTAAATAGAGTATTATTTTTTCTGACTAAAACACATCATAAGATTTTGAATTAATATTTATATAAAAAATATATGAAAACAGGAAAGGTTTTAAAGTAGCTTTTCTTATTTATTGTTATGATAGAAGTTGAAGTCAGGGCAAAAGTCAAGGATTTTGATGAAATCAAAGGCAAGTTAAATGAGATTGGCGCTGAGCTTTCTGAATCTATACATCAAATAGATAAAGTCTTTGGTCACCCTAAATTTCTTGATGAAAATACTATGATTGTTGAAGGAGGAATTAGCTCAAGGATAAGGAGCGTTAATAACCATTGTGTCCTTGAGTTCAAGGAGATCAACAGGGAGAGCGGAGCAGGCATGGAAATAAAATCAGAAATTTCTGATGTTAATATGGGTGTTAAGTTTTTAAATAAAATTGGATTTGAAGAGGCATTTACAGTAGACAAGAAAAGGCAGTCATACAAATACAAGGATTTTTCTATTGACCTTGATGAAGTTGAAAAACTCGGCTTTTTTATTGAGATTGAGAAAATGATTAAATCAGATGATGAAAAAGAAATAGCAAAAAAAGAATGCCTTGAATTATTAAATATTATTTCTCCAGAAGGCCAAATTGAAAACAAAAAATATGGAGACTTGATGCAGGAGATAATCAACAAGGAAAAACAAAAGATTAATTAATGCTTTATTAATAAGTTTTTTTATGAATGGCTACGCAAAAATTATAACAGCAGTATTGCTTTTTTCTTTAGGCCCTTTACTTGTAAGATTAATTGATTTGGATGCAATAAGCATATTATTTTGTGCAAGCCTAATTGCTTTTATTTTTTTATTATTAAAATTATTTGTACAGAAAAGAACAAAAGAAATTTTTAAACTCAATAAAGGTGTTCTTCTTTTAATAGGATTGGGTATTTTTACAACTATAAACAATTCATTGTTTAATACTGCTATAAAAACAACAACAATATCAAATGCCACATTGACTCATTATTTGGCCCCTGTATTCCTTGTTATTTTCGCTGCAATTTTTATAAAAGAAAAAATCAGAAAAATCTCCATAATAGCCATGATAATCTCTTTTCTTGGATTATTAATAATCCTTTCTCCCAATGAAATCACATTCAGTAATGCACATTTCCTTGGGCTTTTATTAGGAACTTTATCAGCATTATTTTTTGCATTGGAATCCTTGTTAAAAAAGTTTTTAAGCAAAGATTAAATAAATATCTTAACTTAATCAAGCGAAACCTATATAAACAAGGAAGACTTTATTTTTTTTGTAATAATTAAGAAACAATACGAGAGGTAGATAATATGGCAAGAAATACAAGTATAATACCAAAGGCCCCTTTTGGAAGAATAATCATGGATTCTGGTGCAAAAAGAGTTTCTGCAGAGGCAGTTGATGCTCTTACAGATGTGATAACAGACATTGCAGAAGAGATATCAACAAAGGCAGTCAAGATTGCTCATCATTCCGGAAGAAAAACAGTGAATGAGGGAGATATCAAACTAGCTGTAAAATAATTTTTCAAAATATATTTATATTGATTAAATTTCTTCTAGTTCAAGGGCAGGTA
>JAGYOA010000069.1 GCA_018399355.1 Candidatus Woesearchaeota archaeon
GATTTTTTCTTATTATCTTTATTATTTCTTTTAATTTAGAATCAATCTGCTTGAATTTTTCCTTGAATATATTGTTTTTAACAGAATCTTTCTTAAGAATTTTTATTTCTTTCTTAAGCTCTGATACGCTGCTTTTAAAATCATCATCTTTAACAAACTCCTGTTTGATTTCATCAAGCTCTTTTTTTATTGATTTTATGTCTTCTGTTCTCTTTTTCAGCCTTGCATCAAACTTGTTTTCAAGCATTCTGAATTCATTTAAATTAATTAGATTATCTTTTATCTCATTGAATTCTTCCCTTATATTCTTGGCATTTTTAAGCTCTTCTTCCATTGACTCAAAGGAATTTCTAAGCTTTAATGCTTCTTTGAGCTCTTTCTTGAGTTTTTCTTTTTTGGATATTTCCTCATCAAGGTCGTTGCATCTCTGCCTTAATGAATCAAAAGAGCTTTCAAACTCATTGATTTTTACAAATTCCTGCTCAAGAGCTGAAATTCTGTTTTTTAGATCTAAAGAAATATTTTTGTTTTTTTCTTTTAAAATATTAACATCTTGCTTTACAGCAGAAAAAGATTTTTTAAGGTTTCTATTAATAATATAAAGCTTATTTTCAATATCCTTAACCTTGTCCCCCAACTCCATTATTAATTATAAAGTAGCAAACAATATATAAGCTTTTCTGTGGTGAAACATAGTTTTTTTAAAGGTCAATCGGGCTTTTTACCTTGTTTATGTCTGCTTTTGAAATATGAGTGTAAATCTGGGTTGTTTCTGGGCGCGAGTGGCCCAGAAGCTTTTGTATTATCCTTAAGTCTGTCCCATTTTCAAGCAGGTGAGTTGCAAAGCTATGGCGCAGAGTGTGTGGTGTTACATTCTTTTTTATTCCTGCTTTTCTTGCTGATTTTTTTATTATTTGCTCTATTGATCTTAAAGAGTATTTTTTATTCCTGTTGGTTTTGAATACAATGCCTTCCTTGTTGATATCAAGATGGTTAAGGGCTTTCTTTACTTTTGGAGAAAGCATTACGATTCTGTCTTTGTTTCCTTTTGCAAGCTTTATGTGGATGATATTTCTTTTGAAATCGATATCCTCCCATTTTAGGTTTATTGTTTCACTTGCCCTCATTCCTGAGCTGTAGGTTAACATTATTATTGTTCTGTGGATGAAATTAGTTGTTGAGATTATCATGTTTTCAATTTCTTTTTTTGAAAGAACTATTGGAAGCTTTTTGTCTCTTTTAAGGTTGGGTGTTTTTAAGATAATATTGTTTATTTCCTTGTTTTGTTTTGCTTTTATGCTTAGGTAAAATTTAATTGCAAAGCCCGCAACCCTGATTGTTTCCTTGCTTTTTTTATTGTTTATTAGGCTTAAAAGAAATTCCCTTGGTTTTAGTTTAGATTCAACAAACTTGCCTACATGGAATAGGTAAGCGCTTTTTGTTTTCCTGGAATATCCCTTTAGTTCAAGCTCATCTGTTAATACTTTTTTCCAGTTAGAGTGGTCTAATATTTTTTCCATTTTAATGATTTAATTAAGTTGCATTTAAGACATTCTCCCAAAATTTATCAGGATTGTTTAGTATTATGTGATTTTGCAAAGCCTGTTTTGCCACATTTTCCTGCTGTTGGTTTAGCATTAGCTTGAATTCTTTTTCTGTTATGAAAATAGGGTTTATTTTAATCTTGAATAAGATTTCATATTTTGAAAATGGAATTGTTTTTTGGCCGTTTTTGTTTATTATCATTAAGTCAATATCACTCTTTTCTGTTTCTTTTTTCTTGGCGTAGCTTCCGAACAAAACCACTATATCCTCTGTGTTTAGCTCATTGTGAATTTTTTTAATGATTGAATATTGATTTAGATACTCTTTCCTTTCTTCATCAGATGATATTGCTAAATATGATTTCAGTATTTTGTTCTGTGTGTTAAGTTTGATTACCTTGGATTTTCCTATCTTACTTATTGTCAATAAATCCCTTATTTCATTAACACTTCTGTAAAAGCTTGCATAAGGTATTTTAAGCTTTAAGCTAAGCTCATGCATAGTGAATTGCTTTTCAGGGTTCTTCCCAAGCCAGTTTATTATTTTTTGTTTATTATCCATATTTGGATAATATTATCCACAATTGATATATAAATCTTTTGATTGATAAATATGTTTTTAGTTAGGGCCTGAGAGGCCTTGTTTTATTGTGTAAAGACTAGGCCAATGCTAATTAATAAACCTTTACTAGATTTTTTCGGAAGAATCCAACCCAAAACAAAATATATTCCGGCTTAATAATAGTTAAATGAAATAATTTTTAGTGGCTAAATGTAGAAAGGGGGACAATCAAAACAAAAGAAAAAAGGGAGGGGCTGGTGCTACGCACATATTGGCTCACAACTTTGTTGTTCGAAATTTAATAAGAGGGGGCTTTTAGTCCTAACGGACATTTTGTCTTTTTCTGTGAAAAAGAGAAATTAATACAAAGCTTTAAGAATAATGA
>JAGYOA010000007.1 GCA_018399355.1 Candidatus Woesearchaeota archaeon
AATCATATAAAACTTTAGACAAATTGGTAAGCAAAGCAGATAAATTAGCATTTAACAGATTAGGTGAACTATCTAGAGATGGTTATATTGTTAAGTTCTTTGATAAAATATCAAATATGATTGTTCCGGGATATGAAAGACAGACCCTTACCTTTCTTTGCGTTAGCGATGGAGAGTATGAAAATTATTCAAAGTCAAACAAGTTGGTAATACCAAACACAAACATTGATCTTTACAAAGATAATCCTCTTAACATTTTTGAAAATGGAAAAGAATCTAGAATGAAGATAAACAAAGCAAGAGACCATGAAGGTATGTGTGTATTTAATAAAGATAGAAATGAAATAACACATAATGGTGTTTTTCTTAAAGTAAGCCATGATAAGAGTAAAGTTTATGGTGAGTTCAAAGTTGAGAATGATTATGAGCTTATAAAAAAAACAGGTTATCTCTATAACCTACTTAAAATTTATGGAGAAAATGCAGAACTTGGAAGTAAATCAAAGGCAATGCTTTATTTTTCAAAGGTAAATAATGCAACATTTATGAGATTTAACAATAATTGTTATATAATAAAAAAAGGAAAAGTGGTTTATTCAAAAAAACATAGAGATTTTAGTTTGTTGTCTCTTTTTTAAGATTAGAAACTAAGTCCCTTCTTCCCATGAAGCAAGATACTTCTTCTGTTCTTCGGTAAGCGTGTCTATTTTTATGTTCATTGCGTCAAGCTGAAGGCAGGAAATTTCATTGTCTATTTCTTCAGGAAGGATTATAACCTTTACTGGAAGATTTTCCTTGTTTTTAATCAAATGTTCAACTGCCAATGACTGTCCGCAAAAAGACAAACTCATGACTGTTGATGGATGGCCCTCTGCAGCTGCAAGATTAACCAAGCGGCCCTCTCCTGCAACATAAATCCTTTTTCCGTTAAGAATATACTCATCAAGGAAAGGCCTTATCCTTCTTCCTTTTGCTGATTTTTTCAATGACTTTAAGTCAATCTCAACATCAAAATGCCCTGAATTTGCAATTATTGCTCCGTCTTTCATCAGTTTCATATGATCAACAGTGATTACGTTTATATCTCCTGTTAAGGTTATAAACAAGTCGCCTAATTTTGCTGCTTCCTTCATTGGCATAACTTCATATCCGTCAAATGCTGCCTTCATTGCCTGAAAAGCATCAACCTCTGTTACAATCACCTTTGCTCCAAGGCCTTTGGCTCTTAGTGCAACCCCTTTTCCGCAGTCTCCATATCCGGCAACAACAACAGTATTTCCTGCTATCAATAAATTTGAGGCTCTTAAAATTCCGTCCATTGTACTCTGGCCAGTGCCATAATAGTTATCAACTAAATGCTTTGTCTTGTTGTCATTAACCGCAATTATTGGATATTTCAAGGCATTGTCTTTTTCCATTGCTCTTAACCTTATAACACCAGTAGTTGTTTCCTCACAACCGCCGATTATGTCTTTTATAAGCTCTGGATGGTTTTTATGGATCTCACTAACTAAATCACATCCGTCATCTATTGTTATGTTTGGCTTAAATTCAATGACTTTTTTTAAGAATTTATAATAATCTTCGTTGGATTCCCCTTTATAACCATAAACATTAAATCCCTGATTTGCCAGGGAAGCTGCAACATCATCCTGCGTGCTTAGAGGATTGCATGAGCATATAGCAACCTCTGCCCCTCCTTCTTTTAGGGTTTTTACTAAAGCAGCAGTCTCTTTTGTAATATGTAAGGCCATTCCAATTCTTATTCCTTTCAATGGTTTCTCTTTTGCAAACCTTTCTTTAACTTTCATCAGGGCCTGCATCTGGTTTTCAGCATACTCAATATTCATATCTCCTTGCTCTGCAAGGTTAATATCCTTTACAGAATAGTTGTTGTTTTCATCCATTTATACCACAGCTTATTTTTTTTCTTTTAAGACCACTTTAAACCTTTTGTCTTTCTTTGCCTTTTCTAAGGTATAATCAGCTGCTTTAAGCTTGTTCTTTTCAGCCCACGCCTTAGCAGCATCCTCTGTGCTGAATGTTTTTGGCCTGCTTTTCTTTTTCACTGTATCAAGTGTCCTGTGATGTCTGAAATGAGAGTTCAATCCTTTTTTTCTTTTTTCCCTTGTGTGCGTTTTTGCCATGTTTCCACCTGTTTAAAAATAATCCAGAATCTTAAATAGTACTGGTTAGAAAAAGGATTGCATAACCTCTTTATATTTCTTTTGCAATTAAAGATAAACAGGATTTACTCATGGACCCCACCTTCATTTTGATGTTATAAGTTTTACAGGGCCAAATAAATATACTGACTGGAAAACCATAAAGATAAAATGGAAGGACAAGAAATTAAATTATTGATCTTTTTAATTTTTGAAATAAGCTTTTTTGAGGTTGATATTTTTTCAAAGTACCTTGTCTGACTCCCAAAATAATTTCTAATTTACCATCAAGATAATCTCTTGCAAATTCTTCATTTGGAAAAGGATTAACAGAAGTTCTTCTTATATAATCAATATTAACATCTTTATCAATTGTTTTTTCTCCGTTAACAAATCCATCAACATTAAGCAATTCTTCATCATTTAATCTTATAATTCTTTTTGTTATCCTTCTTTCTCTTCCTACTTTCTCATCGAAATATAATGCACCAAATTTTAAATCACTATTTTTGTCATATTGTCTAAAATCAATCTGAGATGTAGGTTTTAAATCTGGTACTAATCTATTCATAAATTCTTGAAGTTCGTCAGCTGTATATAAGCCCTTTTTTGGAGCTACTAAATAGTCTATAATATGACAAAAAAAATCTTTTCTATTTGACGAATATGGCAAATAATTTCTTTTTTTAGTATTGACTATAACCACTCCTGGGTTTGTTTCTAATGCTTGCCTAATAATTGATAATTTGCTCATTTTACTATATTTATAATAGAATCAACCTCATTTTATAAACTTTTCGTATTTTAACTATTTTAGAGTTAATAATATGTTTAGAAAATAATTAATCTTTTTTAGAGTCATAGTTAAACCTTGACCTTTATCTTAAGAAGTACAAATATAGTCACTATGAGCCCATAAACAATCAGTATGAATTCTATTGGAACAAATCTGGCCATTAGTATTATTATTCCGAGAATTAAGGCAAGGAGGCCTGTTGCAAGGAATATTCCCTCAACTATGGACTGGACAAATCCTTTCTTTAGTTTGTAAAGCGTGTTAAGTGTTACTTTTTTTATATCCTCTACTCTTCTCTTCACCTTATATCTTGTGTCTATATATTCAACTAGTATCTGTGATATCAAATCAACATAATCTGCAACTGTATCAACATTCTTGCCAGTTGTTTTCTTGGAGACTTTTCTTATTACCTTGTTTGCCATCTTAAATAAAAAATAAAATTATTTTTTCTTTCTTCTTGCTACAGCTGCGGCAACTGCTCCCAATGCTGCTCCTACTCCTGCTGCAATTGCAACAGCTTTTTTTGGGTTCTTGCTGATGTACTGGTTAACTTTCTTTTCTTGGGCTGCGAATTTCTGCTTTGCTTTTTTAAGCTCTGCCCTTGCCTTTTCTTTGTACTTTTTTGCCTCTGCAGCAGCTTTTTGCTTTGCAGTATCTACCTTTTTCACAGTTTTAGCCTTAGAACTCTTTTTCTTTTTTGCCATCATAACACCTCTTTTGTTGTTATAAATTATAATTAGATTATTCATATATAAATATTTGCATTAATCAAAATTATTTTATACTATGAGATTATTATAATCATATGGAAGAATATGATGTTGTTGTGATTGGCTCTGGAGCAGGAATGAATATTGTTGAGAGCGCTGTGCACCATAAGATGAAAACAGCACTTGTTGACAAGGGCCCGGTTGGAGGAACCTGCCCTAATCTTGGATGCATTCCCTCAAAACTTCTTATTGCATCAGCAGATGTTGTTATGAACATAAGAAATTCAGAAAAATTTGGGATTAAATCCAAGATAGAAAAAATAGATTTTCCTGAAATAATGAAATATATGAAACACTATGTTGATCCAATAAGCAAGGATATGAGAGAAGGAATTCTTGAAGACAAAAGAATTGATTTTTACGAGGGGGAATATTATTTTGTTGATGATTATACTATTGAGGTTAATAACAAAAAAATAAAAGGAAAAAAAATATTCATTGCCTGCGGAGCAAGGCCCCTAATACCCCCAATAAAAAATATTGAGAATATTGATTATCTTACAAACGAAAGCTTGCTTGATTTAAAAGAAATTCCAAAGACCATGGTTATCATTGGGGGAGGTTATATTGCTTCAGAGTATGCTCACTTTTTTGATGCAATTGGAACAGAAGTAAAGATTCTTGAGATGGGAAATAAATTAGTTGCCTCTGAAGAGCCTGAAATATCAGAACTTCTCAAAGAAGAGTTTGAAAAAAGGATGAAGATTCACATTAACACAAAAGCTATTGAGGTTATTAAAAATCAGGATTAATATTGTGTTAAATGTATTGATACAAAAACAAAAAAAGAAAAAATTGTTAAGGGAGAGAAAATACTTCTTGCATCAGGCAGAAAGCCAAATTCTGATATTCTAAAAGTGGAAAATACAGGAGTTGAAACAGATAACAATGGATTTATAAAAATCAATGAATATTTTCAAACAACCAAAGGAAACATCTGGGCTTTTGGCGATGTAATAGGAAAGCAGATGTTTACTCATGTTTCAAGAGCAGAGGCAGATTTTGTATGGCATAACTCAATGCACAAACAAAACCAGAAGTTTGATTATTCTAACTCACCTCATGCTGTTTTCACTTATCCTGAGATTGCTGCAGTTGGATTAAAAGAACAGGAAGCAAAGAAAAACCACAAAATTCTTGTTGGAAAGGCTTTTTACAAAGATGTTTCAAAAGGGGCTGCTTTAAGACAGGAAAAAACATTTGCAAAAGCAATTGTTGAAAGAGACACATACAAAATACTTGGTTTTCACATTATTGGGCCCTATGCATCTGTTTTGATTCAGGAAGTTATCAATGCAATGGCCTATGATGGAAAATTAAACTCATTGGCAGCAGGAATGAGAATACATCCTGCAATGACAGAGCTTATAGCAGATGTTTTCAATAACCTTAATACAGTTGACTAATTGTATAATGTTTCAAATTCATCAAGAAATTCTTTTGCAATCATTTTGTCTTGAATTATCAATATGTTTTCATCATTTCTCTTATCAGCATTTTTTGTGGGGTTAAACGAACCGGTTATAACAGTTTTGTTGTCTATTATGAAAACCTTATGATGCATGTTGGCCTTATTTTTATCTCTTATTACATCTATTCCCTGGTATTCCAGAAGATTAAATTCAGAATATTTGGTTACCTGCCTTGCTTCCATTACTCCTTTTACTTCAACACCTTTGTAATGCATCAAAACAAGAGCAGTTGCTATTCCAGGATCTGTAAATGAAAAGGTCATGAAGTAAATGCTTTGGTTGGCTTTTTTTATCTGTTTTATAACATGATAAGCGCAGTTGTCCTCAGGGCAGAAATAGCTGCTTACCCCGTTATTATTTATATAAATCTCAGGATTTTTAACTTTCTCGCCCTTGCCATAAGTATAATTCCAGAGTTCTTTAAACTCATTTTCATAATTTTCAGAAAGATATTCTGACTCGATTATTATAATATTATTGTTGTTCTTTTTTACTCCATTTTCAGTGGGATTAGTTGAGCCAGTCAATACAATCTTGTCATCAATGATGCAAAATTTGTTGTGCATTAAGGCATAATGTTTTGCATTTCTTGCAAAATCAAGATGCTCTACAAAATTGAAATTGTCTTCATCAACAACAAGCTTTACATCAATTTTTTTATTTTTTTCATCAAGAAGGCCTATTATACTTTCAACATCAAGGTCATAAAAAGCACAGTGTATTGATTCTTCTGCCTTGATTAACACATTTAGAATCTCCTGCTCGCAGTCATCTCTTGGGCAGAAGAAAACCCTTGGCGGATTTTTGTACTCTTCTAGTTTGGTTTGTGAAACTTCTCTATTTAAATTACTTTCAAAGCATCCGCTGAGCAAAAAGACAGTGAGAAATAAAACAGCCAGTATTTTCTTTTTCATCTAAATTAATTAAAATAACTAATTTATAACAATTAACAAAGAAAAACAATAAAATTTTCGGAAAACATGTTTTATTTTTAAGAAGAAGCTTAATAATTTTAAATCTTTTTAATTTCAGATAAGAAAAGCTTAAATAATAATCAAAAATTTTTATTAAGGATGGCATTAAATGATATAATATGGATGTCTCTCTGGACATTGGGTTTTTTTGCAACAGGAGTATTCTTATTCTGGGAAGGAATTAAAACATTAAAGCATAAGCGCCTTATAGAAAATATACCTACAAGCAAGATAAGGTCCCTTGCAATGGGGTTAGTTGAGATTTATGGTGAGGTTTTTCCTGCATATAAAGAAGTATTGAAGAGCCCTTTCTCAAACAAGGATTGTGTTTATTACAGGTATTCTGTAGAAGAATACCGTAAATCTGGCAAGAACAGCCATTGGGTCACTGTTAATTCAGGATACAGAGAACAGCCTTTCTACCTAAAAGATAAAACAGGGGGCGTTCTTATTGATTCAAAATATGCTAAAGTTAATATTTCAAGGAACTTTGAATTTAAAACAGGATTTGGAAGAAAAACACCTGATACAATAATAAATTTTCTTAAGTCAAACAGCATGAGTCATAAAACATTTTTTGGATTCAACAAAACAATGAGATATAAGGAAATTTTCATTGCTCCAAAAGACAAGCTTTACATACTGGGGACAGCAGAAGACAATCCATATGTTGAGGATGGAACAGCGAAGAATAATGTAGAAGACATAATGATACAAAAAGGAAAACATGGTGAAATTTATTATATATCAGACAAAAATGAAAAGGATTTATTAAGAGGAATGAAATGGACGATCTTAGGTTATATGGTTGGAGGGGCTTGCTTAAGCATAGCAAGCTTAATCATAAGTTTTAAATACGTGTTTAATCTGTTATAAATTTTAAGGGAGGTTTAAAATGGCAGCTGGAACAATAATAATAATTTTAGTTATAGCAGCTTTTGTAATTATTGCATTAGTATCTTATATAGTCGGAATTTTCAACGGTCTTGTAAGGCTCAAGAACAACATCAAGAAGTCATGGGCAAACATCAACGTGCTTTTAAAGCAAAGAACAGATGAGCTTCCAAAACTTATAAACTCTGTAAAGGGATATATGAAGCATGAAAAAGAAACCCTTACAGAGCTTACAAAGGCAAGAACATCAATGATGAAGGCAAAGACAATGTCGCAGAAAGCAGATGCTGACAATGCAATAAGTAGCGCTTTAAAAACAATCTTTGCAGTCGCAGAGAACTATCCTAATCTTAAAGCAAATGAAAACTTTATGCAGCTTCAGAACAGGATAAGCGGAATCGAGAACGAACTAGCAGACAGGCGCGAATTTTATAATGACAGCGTAAACACTTACAACATAAGGATACATTCTTTCCCTGATATGTTTGTTGCAAGAAAAATGGGATACAAGGAAGAAGACATGTTTAAAGTTTCAGAACAAGACACAAAAGATGTTGAAGTAAAATTCTAATTTTATTTTATTATTTTATTTAATTTGTCTATGCTTTTTAACAGAGAGAATTTTGTCTCACAGTGCTTTTTGTTTATTCTGTTGATGAGGCCCTTTATATCATCTATTTTTTTGTCTTCTACAGGCCTTTTAACACTTAGGTTATTAAATTCAGCAAACAAATCACACTCACTCTCAAGGACGTTCCTGAGCAGTTTAACGAATATTATTCCTTCCTCTTTATAATGGCCTATCTTACTTGTCTTGTTTCCGCTGAAAACGCATTCAGTAAAATAATTAATTTCCTTATCAAGGTTAAATGGAATTACAACCTTGCTTATCTTTTCTTTTTTTATTAAACTTTTTGTTGATTTTTTTATTTTTTCTAAATCAAACTGTTTAACATGTTTTTTAGTTAATTTAACTTTTTTATAAATTGAATTAATTATAATTTCTGAAATTCTTGCTTCAATACTTTTATCATCAATTAAAAGAACTTTGTCATTTTCCTCAATAATCTTTTTCTGTTTTATCTCTTTTTTTACTCTTCTTTGTATTAAGTTACAGAAGCATCTTTTGCAAAGCAGATGCCCTAAGTAGGGTAGTTTTATCTCTCCTTTGTTTTTTTTGCACTTTTCACATAGCATATTTTTTTGTTTTTATCTTGTTTTAAATAATTATCCCCTTTAAAAAAGACAAAAAGATAACATTTATAAAGGGTACAGTCTTTCTAATAACTAGACGGGTTCTTTTACAGTGTTTTTCAGAAATTCATTAAATAATGATACATAGACAATCTGATTTTCTCGTCTATAAAATCAAAGAATATTTTTGTTACTACTGGAGAATACTTAAAAAACCGAAAGGTTTATATATAAGTTACACTTATACAGTAGTATAAATGGGAAGTGGGGGTAGTAACATTCTAATCATACTCAACTATCACCTCTTTTTCCTGGGATTGAAGCTTCGGCTTCTTTCCCGGGTTTAAAGATCACCTCTTTTTCCTGGGATGAGAGCTTTGCTCTTATCCTGGGTTTATAATCATCAAGAATTATCTTTTTAGCTTTATTTTAAGGTATTCTTCTTTTCCTTTTTTTCTGAATAAGATTAATCCTAATAAAAGCCCTACTAACAGCCCTGACAAAAAGATATAAAGAAGATAATTGTCAAAATAAAACATTCTCTGTTTAGGGCTTTTCTCAAAATAAATCTCAAGGTTGCTTAATTCAAGAGCATACTCTGAATAAAGAAGCGCAGAGTACTTGTCATCTTTCTTTAATGTTTTTGCATACTCATAGTATGAATAGCCTACTATTGGAAACATTCCTTTCTTGCTTGTTTCAACTATCTTTCTTCCCACTATCTCAAGCTTTTTATCTATAAGGCTGGATATCTGATCCTCTTCTATCCCTATTGTAGAAAGTATTATGTCTGACTGCGCCTTTGCCTTGCTGGCCTTGAAAAGGCAAAGCTCATACTCCTGGCTTTCCATATCTTTGTATGCAAGATCTATTGACCTTCTTGTTCCCTCTATTTCTTTAGGGAAAAACATACTCACATACTGGTATCTTTCTTCTGCTTCCATTATTTTTGTCTGGCATGACTTTCTTAAAACCTCATTGTCAAGCTCAAGGTCTTTTCCGCTGTTTTTAAAAAACTCGCTCCATGCCTCTCCGCTGTAAAACCTTTCTATTGCATATGCAAGGGCACTGATACTCTCATTTATTTTTCCCCTTGCCAGATTATCATCGCTTGCATCAAGATAATCTTCTGCTTCAATCAGTCTTTCTTTTACAACAGCATAAGTCTGCAAATCTGTTATAGTCTCATACTTAAAAGGAATCTTTGAGTCAAAAATACCTATATCCTGTCTTGTTGATTCTATGATTTCTGCTATCTCAGATTTATTTAAATCCTGCATCAAAAGAACAAGATACTGATATTGAGTGTTTGCTCCAAAGCAGAAGCTTGCTGCAGAGTAATATTTTTCTTCATCAAATGCTGCTTTTCCTTTTTCGCTGAGGTTGAAAGCATTTTGCTGTATTTTATTGGTTCCTTCATCTAAATCATGCTTTTTTATGTTTTCAAATTCGTCTTTAAGCTGTTGGCTTTTATTGCACAACATTTCACCCAGGGACATCATTATGCTTGAATATTCCTCGCTGGTTTCAGGAGTCTCGTTTGTTTTTTGTTTTTTTATTCCAGCCAGCTCATACAAAACATCATCAATATCAGAAACTTCAATAACCTCTATGTTTACATTTTTGCCGTATTCAACAAGGTCATATGACTCATTTTCTTCTTTTTTAAATCTTGTTCCTGATGGTATCAACACTTTTTTTAAATTTGCTTTTGAAGCGGCCTCTATTTTTTCCTTTAACCCGCTGACAGGCCCAACTATTCCTCCTGAGTTTATTGTTCCTGTTATTGCAGTATTTTCATCTATTTGAATATTCTCGAGCATGGATATTGTAAGCGCAGCAACAGCAGATCCTGCGCTTGGCCCCCCTATAATAGAGGACTCTGCCCTTATGGTATAAAAGAAATCATAATAATCACAATCAACCTCAGCGTAATTGCATGCAATGCTCTTTGCAAACCTTGTTGAAATCTGGGTGTCAAGCTGAGTAAGAGGAAAAGTATCTATGAAAACACGCCCATTACCGGGTTTTATTTCAAGATATAAATGAGCATTGGAACCTATGTATCCATCTTTAGTCTGGCTCACTGCCAGCAAGGGCATATGGCCTGTTTTTGCATTGCACAAAGGCACTGCAATTAAAACACATAGAGATAAAATCAATAAAAAATTTATTTTATTCATAAATGAAAAGAATGATTAATCCATTAAATATCTTTTTATTTTTCCTGCTGCTTGCTTTTACAGTTAGGATTTATGCAGAATACCCATGGCCTTCTGCCTTTAGTTATTACCATAACCATTGGATAACCGCATTCAGGACATTCTTTTTCTGCTGATTTTACAAGCCCTTTTTGCGGCAGGCTGAATGTGGTTTTGCATTTAGGATAGGCATCGCAGGCAATAAACCTTTTTTTTGTTTTCTTTGAGAATATTACTCTTAAATTACCTTTTTTGCATACAGGGCATTTTCCTATGTAGCTTTCCTTATTTCTTGTTTCAATAGTTGCTTCCTTTAATCCTTCGCCTATATCTTTCTCTTTTTTCTTGAAATCCTCGAGAATTTCCTTAAGGTTTTCTTTTGCTTTTTTTAATATTTGATCGGGTTTTTTCTCTCCATTCTCGATTTCTTCCATCTCAAGCTCGAACTGTCTTGTTAATTCCTCATCAAGTATTTTAGGGCAGTATTTCTCAAGCGTATCAACAGTGCTTATTCCTAGGTCAGTTGCTTCTATTGATTTTCCTGTTACATAACCTCTTTGGAATAGCGTATCAACAATATGGGCTCTTGTTGCTTTTGTTCCAAGGTTTTTTTTAGCTAATTCTTTTATTATAGATGAAGGGGTGTAATGCTTTGGAGGTTGTGTTTCCTTGTCAAGCATTTCTATTTTCTTTACATCAACATTTTCACCCTGCTTTACATCTGGAAGCTCTTCTTCTTTTCCTGCAACATAAGGAGCATAAAACTTGTGCCATCCTTTCTCAATAGTTGTTGTTCCCTTTGCAACAAAAATTTCAGTGTTGCAGTCAATTTTTATAGTCATTGTCTGCTTTGTTGCTGGCTCTGCAAAAACAGACATAAACCTTTTTACAATTAAATCATAAAGTTTGAGCTCTTTATCTTTAATTCCTTTTGGAGGAACCCCTGTTGGATAGATTGCAGGATGAGCAGGGTCTGTACTCTTGCCTTCACTTGGAGTTAAATTTGTTTTCATAATTTCGCTGCACAATACAGCATAATTTTTCTGCTTTGAAAGGTCCTGGAGAATTTTTTTATATCCAATTTCTTTTGGCAGCTTTTGGCTGGATGTTCTTGGGTATGATATAAATCCAGATGTATAAAGCTCCTGCGCAATCTCAAGCGATTCTTTTGGAGATATTCTTAATGCCCTGTATGCCTCAACTTGCATTGTTGTAAGGTCAAAAGGAGTAGGAGGACTTTGCTGAAATTTCTTTTTTTCAACATTGGATATTTTTGCATTTTTTTGATCTTTAACTTTCTTCATTACTTGATTTGCTTTATCTTTTTCCCAGAACTTATCCTGTTCGTGCATAGCAGTAATATCTCCTTTGTCAACAACTCCATCCAGCTGGATTTGCCAGAAAGGAACAGGCTTAAAAGCTTTTATTTCCCTTTCACGGTCAACTATTATTTTTAATGCAGGTCCTTGTACACGTCCGGAACTTAATACCTTAAAAAAACCAGCTGATTTTATTGCCAGAGTAAGTGCCCTTGAAAGGTTTATTCCATAGTACCAGTCCAGCTCATGCCTTGTCTCACCAGCATCTGCCAATCCATGGTTAATTGTTTTTGATTTTGTTTCATATGCTTTTACAATATCCTCTTTTGTGAGTGTTGAGAATTTCATTCTGTTTGCTTCTTTTTTTTTGCATACAAACCTTAAAACATTAAATCCTATAAGTTCCCCTTCTACATCATAATCACATGCCAGAATAAAGGAATTAGCATCTTTGCATGTTTTTTTAATTGTCTCAAGGTATTTTTTTGTGAATTTTGAGCCGTTGCTTTGTTCGTATGAAGGAATCCATTTTATATCAAACACAGGATAAACCCATCCTTTCTTTTCTTTTTCTTCTAAACCGTAAAGATGGCCGACTGCGCAGCAGACAACAATATCTTTGTTTCCGCGGGTAATTTTGTAGTAAGGAACTTTTTTGTAGGATTCTTTTATGACTTTTCCATCGGCGAGAGCGCTTGCTATTTTTTCCGCGGCCTTTGGCTTTTCGGTTATAATTAATTCATGGCCCATTTAACAAAAGAGTTCACAAGTCTTATAAAAAGCTTGTGGAATTTATGTTTTTATTAAAAAACCCAAAACATATAAAAACAAGCAAGGATTATTTATTTCTATTAGTTTAAAGGGTGGTATATATGGTTAGAGTTGCAATTAATGGATTCGGAAGAATTGGAAGGCTTGTTTTCAGGGCCGGAATGAAAAAAGATAATATTGAATTTGTGGCAATAAACGATTTAACAGATGCAAAGACTTTAGCGCATTTGCTTAAGTATGATTCTGTTCACGGTATTCTTAAAGAGGATATAAGGGCAGAAGATAATAATATTGTTGTCGATGGAAAAAAGATAAAGATTTTGTCTGAGAGAGAACCAGAGAATCTTCCCTGGAAGGATTTGAATATTGATGTTGTTGTTGAAAGCACTGGAATATTTACAACAAAGGAAAAGGCAGAGAAACATCTCAAGGCAGGGGCAAAAAAAGTCTTGCTTTCTGCCCCGTTTAAGGGAGACACTCCTGTAAAGACCATAGTTATTGGAGTGAATGAAAAAGATTACAATAAAGATGAAGATCATGTTGTTTCTTTGGCATCATGCACAACAAACTGCCTTGCCCCTGTTGTTAAAGTGCTTAATGACAACTTTGGGATTGAGCAGGGTTTTATGACAACTGTGCATGCATATACAAATGACCAAAAGATATTAGATTTACCACATAAAGATTTGAGGAGAGCAAGGGCAGCTGCAATGTCAATTATTCCAACAACTACCGGAGCTGCAAAAGCTGTTACTCTTACAATACCAGAACTCAAGGGAAAATTAGATGGAATGGCCATGCGTGTTCCTGTTCCAGACGGCTCAATAACAGACTTTGTTGCAACCTTAAAAAATGAAACAACATCAGAGGAAATAAACAGGGTTTTCAAATCAGCTGCAGAAAACGAGCTTAAGGGAATACTAGAGTATACAGAAGAGCCAATAGTTTCAATAGACATAGTTGGCAATGCCCATTCATCAATATTTGATGCTCAGTCAACCAAGGTTTCAGGAAATTTAGTAAAGGTAATCTCATGGTATGACAATGAATGGGGATACTCAAACAGGATGGCTGATTTCATTGAAATGATGGTTTAATTTTTCTTTATATATGAAGAGGAATAATATGAAAGAAATAGTTTCAGTTGTGAAGTGCGATTCTTACGATGAAAAGGTTGTGCTTGAGAAAGTAAGAGAATCTCTTAAATTAATAGACTTCAAGATAGAAAAAGGCACTAATGTCCTTATAAAGCCAAATGCGCTGATGGGCAAACACCCAGATGAAGCTGTTACAACCCATCCTTCAATAATAAATGCAGTATGTGAAATACTGAAAGAGAATGAATGCAATATCTCAATAGGGGAATCAGCAGGATTTATGGCCATAGGCGGAACTGATTACGCGCTTGAAAAAAGCGGGATAAAAAAAGTTGCTGAAAAATTCAATGCAAAAATAATAAACTTTGATAAGTCAGGAATACTTTCTAAAGAGATAGATGGAAAGGTTTTAAGCAAAATAAACATTGCAAAGCCAATTCTTGATGCTGATTTCATAATAAATCTTCCAAAGCTGAAAACACACTCCTTAGTTGGATATACCGGAGCTGTTAAGAATATGTTTGGAATAATTCCTGGAGGAAAAAAAGGGGATTATCATAAAACATGCGGAAATCAGAAAAACTTTTCTGAACTTTTGATTGATATTTATCTTGCAAGAAAGCCGGATTTAAATATAATGGATGGAATCATAGGAATGGAAGGAAACGGCCCTTCAGCAGGAAAAATAAAAAAAACAGGGATTATAATTGCAAGCGAAAACGGAATAGCACTTGATTTTGTTGCTGAAAAAATAATAGGATTTAAAGGAGATGACATCCAGACAAACACTGCATTAATAAGAAGAAATCTCAAGCCAGAGATTGAAGTAAAGGGAGAAAAAGATATAAGAATAGAATATGAAAAACCAATAAAAACATTCAGGGGAAGACTTGAGTTTTTAATGAAGATATACTATATTCTCGTAAACCCAAAAATAAGAGTAAACCATAATAAATGCAGGAAGTGCCTTGCATGCATGAAATCATGTCCTGCAAAGGCAATAACCTTTGTTGATGGAAAGATAAAAATCAATAAAAACAAGTGTATAATGTGTTATTGCTGCCATGAGATGTGTCCTGAGGGTGCAATAGACATAGGATCCTCAAAATTCGCAAAATTTATAACCAAAATTAAATCTCCAATTTTAAAGGTGTTAAAATGCAAACAATAAAAGATATTGATGTAAACGGAAAGAAAGTATTGGTTAGGGTTGACTTTAATGTTCCTATTGATGAAAAAGGAAATGTTCTGGATGAGGAAAGGATTGTTTCATCCTTGCAAACAATAAATTATCTAATTGAGAATAATGCAAAAGTAATACTTATGAGCCATCTGGGAAGGCCAGACGGAGAGGTTATTGAAAAACTTAAGATGGATAAGGTTGCAAAGGCGCTTGGAGACCTTATTGAAAAAGAAATAATAAAGATAGATGACTGCATAGGAGAGCAGGTTAAGGCAAGAATACAGCAGATGAAGGATAAGGATGTTGCATTGCTTGAAAACCTGAGGTTTTACAAGGAAGAGGAAGAAAATGATCCTGGATTTGCTGAAGAGCTTGCTAGCCTTGCTGATATATATGTTAATGACGCGTTTGCAAATTCCCACAGAAGCCATGCATCTATGGAAGGAATAACAAAATTTATTTCAAGCTATGCCGGCTTTCTTGTTGAGAAAGAGATGACCATTCTTTCAAAAATAACACAGAATCCTGAAAAGCCCTTTGTTGCAATAATTGGAGGGGCAAAGGCGGACAAAATAGCTGTGATAAGAAACCTTTTGAATTTTGCAGATAAAATCATAGTAGGAGGGATTCTGGCTAATACTTTTTTAAAGGCAAATGACTCAAACATAGGAATTTCAAAGTTTGATTCTGAATCTGTTAATGCAGCCAAGGAATTGTTATCTCAGGCCAATGGAAGAATAATCCTTCCTGTTGATGTATTCGCAGCCAAGTCAATTGAAAAAGGAGAAAATTCAAAGATAGTTAAGATAGAAAAAATGACAGATGACTTAATGATCGGTGATATTGGACCAGATACAATAGCCCTTTATAAAAAAGAAATGAAGGATGCAAAGACAGTTGTATGGGGCGGCCCACTGGGAGCCTTTGAATATGAGAAATTTGAAGGCGGAACTCATGAGATAGCATTGTTTTTGTCTGACTTAAAGGCAAAGGTCTTTATCGGAGGAGGAGAGTCTGGAACTGCAATGAAAAAGTTTGGACTTGAAAACAAGGTTAACTTTATCTCTACAGGAGGGGGAGCATTCCTTGAGTTTTTAAGCGGAAAAACATTGCCTGCAATAAAGGCCTTACAGAAAAATTAGCTTTTTTTATTTATCTTATTTATGAATTTTTTTACTTTTTTTATGTGTTTTTCTTGTTTTATTTCTTGTTCTGTTAAGGATAAACATGCAGTAGGATTTGATTCGCAAACTCTTTCCATCTCAAGAAATACTTTTTTGTCATCATTTCCTTTCATAGTGCAGAAGAAGGCAGCATTATTTATTTTTTCATTGTTTTGAAATAAATAAGTTCTTACTGGGCTGGCCATGTTTCCTGCCCATACTGGTGTTCCAATTATAACCATATCATAATTCTTAGGGTTAATTTCTGTTTGTTTTATTTTTGGCATTATTTTAAATAGGGACTCAAATGCTGATTTAAAAAATCCCTTTGGTTTGGCATCGAATATCTCTTCTATATCACAGTTTAGAACTTCTGAAATATTTACTGCAATTTCTTTTGTGTTTCCAGTTTTTGAGTAAAATACAACCAAAGCTTTCATATTAACCTTTTTTATGGATTCATATATAAATCTTTTTAGTGAATTTTATTTAAACATTCTATAAAATGGTTTTATTGTAGCTATTATAAAAATCATAAAGTACCAGTACCATTCCAGATTTAATATTGGCATCCATAGCTTTGCTATCATCAATGCAAAAGCAAAAACAGCAAGCTTTGTTAAAGCAATATCTGTCCAGTCCATTTCCTTTATTTTAGAGTTAGCCCATTCAAAAAGACCCATAAGATCACCTCTCATATTTCTTTGATTTAGGTATATTTAATGATTTCGGTTAAGAAAAATAAGGAGGACAGCTTTCTGAGTTTCCCATTCAAAAGAACAGTACACCCCAAAACGTAGGCCTGCTTGACTTCCGAGTTCGAGATGGGATCGGGTAGTTCCAGACCACTATGGCCGTCCAATATCAGGAAACTTGGTTTTATTTATAAATATTGCGGTTTTACCACTAAAAAAAGGCATATATGAAAGGAGATACTCCACTGCTTTGACCTATAACAACTAATATTCCAACTAATATCAGCATTATAATCATGGGCACGAGCCACCATGCTTTTCTTTCCATTAAAAAATCCCATGTTTCCCTTAATAATGATCTATTTTTCGTCATTTATTCACCTTTTGAACTAATATTTAATTCATTTAAAATAATTCCTGCAACATTTTCTGCTATCAATCTGTTACCCTTTGGTGTGCAGTGTCCAAAACTACCATTAGCAAGCTTATCAACAAAATAATTCCAATAATCCTCTTCTGCTAAAGCATCATTGAAGTTTTCCTTGTTGCTGACAAAGATTATATCCTTCTTATCATCTTCATCAAACATAATCTTTAAATCATTAACATCCATTGTAGGATACTGCATTGCAATATATTTTATATCTCTTTTTTTCAACTCATTGTAAAGCTCATTGTAATGGTATTTTGTTACATCAGAAAACATCCCATAATAATCTCTTTCTTTTATTTCTATCTCTATTTTCCCTTCTGTTATTTTGTTGTTTTCATGAATATTCATACTACCAATATAAACCTCATCTGATTTTTCATTAATGTATATATTATTATTTTTTTCTGAACATATGTTAATTATTCTTTCGGCTTCTTTATCTTCTCCTGCATCGAGATATAGTTCACTTAATTTTTTATAAATATATACATATTCAGGATCTTTTTCTAATCCTTCTTTAAGAACCTCTTCAGCCTCATCATATCTATCTTGTTTCATGTAAATCTTACCTAAACTAGCATAAATTGCCCCATATTCAGGATCTTTTTCTAATCCTTCTTTAAGAACCTCTTCAGCCTCGTAATAATTATCCATTTTAATGTAAACTTTGCTCAAACCTACATAAAGATTTACATTATCAGGATTCTTTTCCAACTTTTTCATAAATTCTTCTTCTTGGTTTAATAAATCATCACTCTTTTCTAAAACATTATTTTTTCCTATCAAATTTTTAAAAGAATCAATTATTAATTTAATTAGTTTATAAACCCTAAAACTCTTAAGAATTAGATAATTTTCATTTTTTATGTCATTTTTATAGATTACACTAATCTCTCTATCATTAACACCCATCATTGTTATGACTATATTAGGGTTATACTTTTCTAAATTTTCATCAAGTTTTGATAATATAAATACAGTTCTTGTCCCTGCAAGTCCCTCATTAAAAACCTTAAATTTAATATCTTTACTCTTATTATTTAATATCCTCTCAAGATAGGCAGGCCAGGAAGACGTCCCCCCAAAAGCAGTAGTAGACTCTCCAAGACATAAAATCCTATACTCTGCATCAAGATCTTCTTTATTATGTGCTCTTTGATAAGAAGAAAGAACAAATCCACCAACACGAAGAAAAACTTCAAGAAAAACAAAAGCCAAAAATATCCCAAAAAATATCAAAAACAATTTCTGAATTAAACTTTTCTTTAGCACTCTTTTCTTTTTCATCCTTTAATATTATCACTCTTTTTTATTAGAAAATTATCAATCACCATTTATAAACCTAACTTTATTATCTAATTCTAAAATTTCTTTTTCATAATTCTTGATAACATCCTTTGTATTTAGGTTTCTTATTTCAGCAAAGGATGTATAATACTTAGTTCTTAACCACTTGATTTTCTTTAGCCAATAAAGTCTTTTCAGTTGATTTTGAGTAATATCATCTAATTCAAGATTATCGATTCTTGATGTGTCATTTTCTCTGAAGAAATCTTCCATTATGTGCTTGACTATCTCATAGGACACTTTCTTATTTGCATGCAGTTTCATATGGCAATAATCAAAAAACTCATCATAACCAGGAATTCCATCCTTAGTATACTTCATGAAATCATGTTCCATATCAATTACCTTTACGTATTCATTAGAGGTTATATTTCTAATAATATTATTCCATTGTGACCTGGTCCTTACAAATGATTTGTCCATATCTTTTGCCATAATATAATGCTCTCTTGCAGTATCATAGTTACCAAGGTTATCATAGCATTTAGCAATATAAAAGAGTTTAAGACTATTAGTCCGGTATTCTCCTTTTTTGAGATGTTCAATACATTCATCATATTTCTCTTTTTCCATTAATTGATTTATCATTATTTTTTCTTCATTATCTATAATATCTGATGGGATCCAGCCCCTTATATTATTTGGTACTGTAAGAAAATATACTGGAATTTTATATTCATATGCCTTATATGTAATCTCATCAACATTTTTTTTGAATTTTACAGAATTATAATTCACTACTTCCTTAAAATTCAAACTTTTATTTAGTTCAAATTCATTACCAACCTGTGAATTATCTCTTTCATTATTTCCAGATAAAATTATTACTAAATCTGCATCACCAAATTTAGTTATGTCGTTAAATGTATTAGTAGAACTTGCTAAGGAACATGCCCCCTTTGCGGCATTTATAACTTCAATATCCTTTGTAGGATAAAGCTTTTTAAGATATTTTTCTATCCAAGTGGAAATGCCACCTTCATTTGGCATTTTTAATAAACCACCAAGTTCGTCATAAATACTATTCTGCTGATGTACATAAGGAGATCCCATTGCTTCTGAACCACCAAGAATAAAAATACGAAATCCATTATCTTTTTTTTCAACTAAAAATCTATCTTTAATCATATTTGGGTGAACTAATAAATAATATGAACCTTTTTTCACAAAATTGATACTAGAACTCTTACTGTCAGTTTTTACTAATAGAGTTTCAACAACCATCATAGCTAATATAATAATTATTATAAATGAAATAATTATATATACTGCTAAGATTAAATTAAAAGTATTCTTTCTTTTAGATTTTTTATTATATCTTTTAGGTTTGTAATTAACTCTCTTGAAATTATTTTTATTATTTGCTTGTTTTTTTATTGTCCTTTTATTAGTATTATTTGTGCTTTTCATTATTTTATATTACCTTTTGGTTATTCTTCTTTTTTATTAAAAAATTACCAATAACTAAAAAATCAATTCCTGTTTTCATCATGCAATTATATGCTTCTTCAGGAGAGCATACTATTGGTTCGCCCATCACATTAAATGAAGTGTTTATTATTATTGGAACATTTGAAAGCTTTTCAAACTCTCTTATTAGGCCATAATAAAGAGGATTATTTTCTCTTTTTATTGTCTGCAGTCTTCCTGAGCCATCAACATGAGTTACAGATGGAATCTTTTCATGCCATTGTTTTTTTATTGAATAAACAGCAAGCATAAAATCAGTTATTTTTGGCAATGGATCATCACATTCAAAATATTTAGAAACATCCTCAATGCAGACAGCAGGAGCAAAAGGCCTAAAATCCTCGCGGTGCTTTACTTTCTTGTTAAGAATATCCTTCATATCCTTATTGCATGGATTTGCAAGTATACTTCTACTGCCTAATGCCCTTGGGCCAAACTCCATCCTCCCCTGAAACCATGCAACAATATTGTTATTATATATTAATTTTGTAGTTGTTTTTATCAGTTCTTGTTTATTTTTGAATTCTCTATATTCAATGTGATTCTTATCAAAAAATTCTTTTATTTGCTCTTTTGAAAAATCTGGTCCAAGATAAGCATTTTCAAGAACAAAATTTCTTTTTTTATTAAGAATAGAGTTATATGCATATGCTGCAGCTCCAATACTTGTTCCTCCATCTCCTGGGTCTGGCAATATCCATAAATTTTTGAAATTAGTGTTTTTTATTATCTTTCCGTTTGCAACACTGTTTAATGCGCATCCGCCTGAAAGAACAAGGTTATCGCATTCTGTTTGTTTTTGTGCATGATCTAGTATTTTGAATAATGCTTCTTCATATATCATCTGCAATGCAGCCGCAATATCTTTATGGCGCTTTGTTATTTTTTCATCAGGCTTTCTTATATTTCCATTAAGAAGGTTGCACATCTTTTTTGATGGCATTCTATCTGCAAAATGATAAACAAAATAACTCATATCAAGATTATAGCTTCCATCTTCTTTTATATCAATAATCTTTTTTAGCTTTTTGTAATAGGAGTTTTTTCCCTTATCCATAATTCCATAAGAACTCAAGCCCATAACCTTGTATTCTGAATTATTAACCTTAAATCCAAGATATGAAGTTATTGTTGAGTAAAGCATTCCCAGCGAGCTTGGAAATTTTATTTCTTTGATTAATTTTATTTTATTCTCTTCCCCGCTTCCATAAGTAGTTGTTGTCCATTCCCCAACACCATCAACAGTTATAATTGCAGCTTTTTTAAAAGGACTTAATAGAAAACTTGCTGCATGCGCTATATGATGTTCTATGAAAAAAATATCCTTTTTGTATTTTAGTTTTTTTCTTATTGTTTTGATTAGCCTTACTTTTTCATTCATCCAAGAGGGCATTGATGATATGAATGTTTTAATACTCAAAGGAAACATCTGCAGATGCTGGTATAAAATCCTTTCAAATTTCAGAAAAGGTTTTTCATAGAAAGAAATAAAATCAATATCATCAATTGTTATGTCTTGGCTTTTGAGGCAGTAGTTTATTGAGTTTATTGGAAATGAAACATCATGCTTTTTCCTTGTGAACCTTTCTTCTGCAGCTGCAGCTACAATCTTTCCATCCTTCAACAATGCTGCAGATGCATCATGATAATAACAGCTTATTCCTAGTATATACATTTTAACCTAAAATTGACGGTAATCATCATCTTTTTCTGTTTTTGATTTTAAATCTATCCAATAAGAGCTTTTTTTGTTTTTAGTCTCAATAAAAACCTTTCCAAATATTTTTGCAATGATTGAAGTTATTCCAACACCAATAAAATAAACTACTGAAAGTAAGATAAAATTAATAATAGAAGTAAGAATATTACTTATCCATTTTAGTCCATTAAAAATAATCTTGAAAATATTCATTTTTGCTTTAGGTATCTGTTTAAATCTTCCTTTGTATGTATATGCACCTCTTTTTCAGAGCTCAGGTGGCCCTGCAAAAGCCCTCTTTCTGCCAACCTTGGGAAGATATCATCTTCCAGGCTGTGGCCCCTGTGAGTTAAAATCTCTGGCTCTGCAACAAACATTGACGAAAAGCCGATGTAAATATCCGATTCCTTTGGTTTCTGCTCAAACTTTAGTATTTTTGTTCCCTCCATCTTTACTATTCCTTTTCTTGATGGTTCAGGTGAGGTTGTTAACATTAAGGTTGCAACTGAATTATTCCTGAAATGCTGATTCCAGAGTTCCTCTATATTTACTCTGTCAAATATTATATCCCCAAATACAACAAGGAAAGATGAGCTTAGCTTTCCATTTAGTATTTTTAATGAGGATGCGCTTCCATCTGATTCCTTTTCCTCAACATATTCTATCTTAACTCCGTATGAGGAGCCGTCCCTTAAAATGTTGAAAACACTTGTCAGTATATTTGGCCTTGCAATAACATATATATTCTTAAAATTGTTCTGTCTTAGTTTCTTGACAGCTTTTTCAACTATTGTTGATTTTTTTAGTTTTGCAGTTATCCTGTATTCATTGCCGGAAATCTTCATTGAGTTTTCATCACCGCCTGAAAGAATAACTGCTGTCCTGTTTTCTCCAAGTGAACTGTCAACAAGCCTTTCTATTGCCTGGCTTCTGTTCCTTATAATAACATTATCAATTATAGAATCAATCCTTTTAAGCATTTCTTTATCAATTGTTATAGATATTTTTTGTTTCACAATCTGTATTAAAACAACCTTATATATAAATTTATCGCATAAAGTAGGATAAAGGTAAGATATTTAAAAAATTCATATTTTAATTTATTTATGATAACCAGCAAACAGGGAAATTACAGAATTCTTGCAGAGAAAATAAAGAAGTTAGATATAAGCTATAATCCCAACCCTTACAATGGCTACAGTGAAGATACCAATAAAAAAGTAAATGAAATGAGAATAAGGGCAAAAGATGATGCAACCTTGTTTGACGGACCTGGAGGAAGATTGTCCTCTTATTCTTTTAATAACGAAAAGCTTGATTTAAATCTTGATTATACGACATATTTTTATCATGTTGCAACAAGAGGAAATATTAATAATAAGAAAGACTGCGCAAGATGGTTCGGATGCTCAGGTATAACCTTTTCAAAAGAAGGCAATAATCTTTTTATGTGGGTTGGTGAGAAAAGTAACTTAAATGAAATCGGCTCTGGGGAGATCCAGCTTCTTCCTGCCGGCGGGATTAATCCAATAAATGATTTTGGGTTTGACTATAGTGTTAAGAGAGAGCTTTATGAAGAGGCACTAAAAAAAAGACCATTATATGATTCTGTTAAAAATAATTTTGAGGTAGAGTTGTTAGGAAGTAGGAAAAGAAATATCAAAAAAGAAGTTATTAAAGGGGTTGAAAGACATTTTCTTGACCTTAACTGCAGGATAAAAATCTGCGAGCCATATATGCTTACTGACATGAGGGATATCAGCTCTTTTAATCTCGCGCATATTGTTTTTCTTGATCTGAAAAATAAAGAGATAAAGGATTCTTTCAATCTGATCCCAGAGAATGAAAGGGAATTCAATAATCTAAACCCCTTAGAATTTAGAAAAAACTATCTTGAAGATTACCTTAAATCTGAATTTAATAAATTGAGGCCCCTGGTTAGAGCTGCAATAGACTCTTCATTAAGGAATTATGATTATTTACATGAAAAATTAAACAGAGAGGGATGGAAATGAGAAAAAAATTAAATATATCAGTTATAGGCACAGGATATGTAGGATTAATAACAGGGGCAGGGCTTGCAAGCCTCGGAAATAAAGTAATATGCGTTGATATTGATGAAGATAAGGTCGGAAGGATAAACAGAAAAGACCCCCCTATTTATGAGAAAGGGCTTAAAGAGCTTCTTGAAAAAGTTGTGCCAAATAATCTTAAAGCAACAACTGAACTTAAGAATACAATAAATGAAACTTCTGTAACATTCATATGCGTTGGAACTCCTTCAAGAAAAAAAGGAGACACTTATTTCAAGCAGCTGGATGATGTTTCAAAAGAGATTGGTCTTGCATTAAAAGAAAAACAAAAAGGACATCTAATCATTGTCAAAAGCACTGTTCTGCCGGGAACAACAGAAGAAAAGGTAATAAAAACTATTGAAAAATTCTCAGGAAAAAAATATGGAATTCACTTTGGCGCTGTGATGAATCCTGAATTTTTAAGAGAAGGCTCTGCATTGGATGATTTTTTTAACCCAGACAGAATCGTTATTGGCTCAACTGATTCAAGGTCTTTGAAATCAGCAAGAAAGATTTATGAAAACTTCAAATGCCCAATTCTTGAGGCAACATTCAAAGAAGCTGAGATGATAAAATATGCATCAAACTCATTTTTGGCAACAAAGCTTTCCTTTATCAATGAAGTGGGCAATGTATGCAAAAGGCTTGGAATAAACACCAATGTTATTGCAAAGGGAATGGGCCTTGACTACAGAATTTCTCCAAAATTTTTAAGGTCAGGAATCGGTTTTGGGGGATCGTGCTTTCCAAAGGATGTATCTGCTTTGGTTTTTAAAGCCACAGAAGTAGGCTATAACACAAGGCTGTTAAGGGCAGTTCTTGATGTCAACCATGACCAGCCAATAAGGCTTCTTGAATTACTTGAAAATACAGGCCCACTAAAACAAAGAAAAATAGCAGTACTCGGATTAACATTCAAGGCAGGAACAGATGACACAAGGGAAAGCCCTTCATTAAGCATAATAAAAGAGCTTTTGCTTGAGGAGTCAGAGCTGCATATCTATGATCCGATGGCAATGAACCATGTTAAAAAGCTTTTTCCACATCTCAACTATGAGAAAACTGCGCAGGATGCTGTTAATAACTCAGAGATAGTGTTAATACTCACTGAGTGGCCTGAGTTCAAGAAAGTGGATTACGGTGAAAAATTAGTTATTGACGGAAAGAATTTATTTAATGATGATAAGCCAAAGAATTACGAGGGAATATGCTGGTGATTTGGCAAGGTTTAAATAATACCTTAATAAATTTATAAGAGGTGATCTCATGAAAGTTATTATTCCATTAGCAGGCAAGGGAACAAGATTAAGGCCCCATACATTTTCAAAGCCAAAGCCATTGTTGAGAGTTGCAGGAAAGGCAGTCTTAGGGCATATTCTTGACAAGCTCAGGCCGCTTGATATTGAAGAGATAATATTCATCACAGGCGATATGCAGGAACAGATAGAAAAATATGTAAGTGAAAATTATGATTATCATGCTAAGTACATAAAGCAAAAAGAGCTTTTGGGTGATGGTTATGCTATAAATCTGGCATCAGAATATATCAAAGATGATGTCCTTATAATATTTGTTGATACATTGTTTCAGACTGATTTGTCAAAGATAAAAGACATAAAATCAGACGGCGCTGTATGGGTTCAGGAGGTTGATGATCCAAGGCGCTTTGGAGTTGTTGTTCTTGAGAACAGCCACATAAAAGAAATAGTTGAAAAGCCAGATGAGCCGATTTCAAATCTAGCCATCATTGGATTGTATTACATTAAAAACAGTGAATTAATGTTCCACTGCCTTGATGAGATTATAAAAACAAACATAAGATCAAAGGGTGAGTTCAGACTGGCTGATGCCCTTGGCTTGATGATAAAAAATGATGCCAGGCTTGAGGCTCTTGAGGTTGATAAGTGGCTTGACTGCGGAAAGCCTGAAACATTATTAAGCACAAACAAGTATCTTCTGAGTGATGGATTCAGCAAGGAGGCAAAAACAAAGGACTCTGTGATTATAAATCCTGTTTATATTGAGGATAATGTTACAATAGAAAACTCCATTGTGGGGCCTTATGCTTCAGTTGCCTCTGGCTGCGTTATAAAAAACTCTATTGTGAAGGATTCAATAGTTGGCGAGAAAGCTGTTATTCAGAACGCAGCATTAAACAAGTCACTTATAGGAGATAATGCAATTATCAAGGACACATTCAGGAAATTAAACGTGGGGGATAATTCAGAGATAGATTTTGAGTGATTTTGATAAGGAAAAATTTAAAAATAAAGAGTGAATAGTTGTAATAATGGATAGATACCCTGATGTATATGCCGGATACAATAGCTTTAAGCTAATCATAAGTCATTTTATATCAGCATTATTTCTTTTTCTGGTTGTTGATTGGTATATAAACAGCATATTAAAGATAGAGAATTTTTATTTCTTTCTTACAGATATGGTTGTTTTTATGGGTTATATTTTTATCTATGCATTAATAACATCTTTTTTTTCAGGAGTGATTGTTTATCCTATACTTAAGAATAAGGCTTTTCAAAGATATGAGGTTATTTTAATACCTATAATATTTGTTTTGCTGGTTTTATTACTCTCTATAAGATTTAATTTTTTTAGTGATTTAATGTTTTTTTAATCAGAAACAGCAGATTTGAAGTATTCTATTGTATTCTTTATTCCTTCTTGAAAACTTATTTTTGGCTCCCAGTCAAGCTTTTCTTTTGCTAATGTAATATCAGGCTTTCTCTGTTTGGGGTCGTCTTCTGGCAATGGCTTGAATGCAATTTTTGATGAGCTTTTTGTTTCGCTTATTATTTTTTCAGCTATTTCAGCTATTGTTGTTTCATTGGTGTTGCCAAGGTTTATCGGTCCTATGTAACTTTGGTTCATCATCTTGTATAATCCTTCAACCATATCTTTAACATAACAGAAGCTTCTTGTTTGGGAGCCATCACCAAATACAGTTATGTCTTGGTTTTTTAAGGCCTGGATTATAAAGTTTGAGATAACCCTTCCGTCGTTTTCAGCCATCTTTGGGCCGTATGTGTTGAATATTCTTACAATCCTTATATCCATGCTGTACTTTCTGTGGTAGTCCATAAATAAAGTTTCTGCAACTCTCTTGCCCTCATCGTAGCAAGCTCTAGGTCCTAAGGTATTTACATTTCCTCTGTATGTTTCAATCTGGGGATGGATTTCAGGATCTCCATATATTTCTGATGTTGAGGCCTGCAAAACCCTTGAGCCGTTTAGCTTTGCAAACTCTAGTACATTTATTACTCCCAAAGTGTTGGCCTTAACAGTTTCTATAGGGTCAAACTGGTAGTGCACTGGAGATGCAGGGCATGCAAGGTTGTAAATCTGGTCAATATGCTCTTTTATGACTTTTCTTAATGGATGGGTTATATCATGGGGTATTACTTTGAAATTAGGATTATTTTCTAAATGCCTTATGTTTTTTATGCGGCCTGTGAAGAAGTTGTCCAGGCAGATTATCTTGTTGCCGTTTTTCAATAGAAATTCACATAGGTGACTTCCAATAAATCCTGCTCCGCCTGTTACAAGTATATTCATTTTATATCTTAAAAGCAACTGAGTTTTATCTAATTATATAAATCTTTTTATTTATTTTTATAGAAAAGCCAAATATCATTTTTGTCGAATGATTTAATTTTAGCACCTTCATAACTGGATAAATATTTGTAACCATCATTATCTATGTTTGATTTTGGATTGGATATAACATAAATTAATTCATAATCTTTGTCTTCTTTACAGTATATCTTTCTGAAATGTTCTTTAGTGAAATAGTATTCATAAGGATTTTGAGATATATTAAATAAGATTATACATGAATTGTTTTCTACTTTTTCATTTAAATAAATGTATATAGACCTTGTGTCTCCTACATAATTAAAGTTGTTTTTATAAATATTACCAAAGTTATAAACTCCAAAAAGCACAATCACAATACAAAAGATATT
>JAGYOA010000070.1 GCA_018399355.1 Candidatus Woesearchaeota archaeon
TTTTAAATATGACCCTTCTGTAGTTCCTGGAACAAGTGAAATTGCGTTAGCTGGAGGGCAGGATTCCTATTCTGGTTATACTCCTCCAAGTTCTACTACTCCCATATCTGGAATAGTATCCTCTTATGTTCCTTCTTCAGTTTCAACTACTTCGGCGCCTGCTTCAGTAACAAGTGATACAACAAGTATAACTCCTTCCTACTCAAGTGTGGTTGCACCTGTTTCAAGTAATGTTTTATCTCCTTCTTATACAAGTTCAAGAAGAGCAAGTTCAAGAAAATCTTCTATAACTAAGAGTTCAATAACTCCTTCAGTAAGTAAAGCTTATTCTTCTGTTGTTAGTTCTTTTAAACCTTCCAAAGTTTCAATACCAAAGAGTTCTTATCTTTCAAATTTATATTCTGGGATATCAAGTGGAAAAAGTTTAGGTAAAAGTCCTTATATTTATTCTCCAACAAAACAAACTTCTTATAAATTTAAACTTCCAAAGCAAAGAAAAATGCCTAAACCTCTTGGAAGATATAACATTTTTGGAAGAAGGTTTGGAAAGTTTAAGATTGTTGGAACTGCAAAGACACAACAACAAGCATTTACCTTTGGAAAGAAATGGGCTTCTACTACTTTAGGAGCAACATTTAAAATTCCAAAAGCAAAGATGAGAAAACTTCCTGGATTTAAAACCAAGAAAACAAAGAAAGGAGATATTCTTTATATTGAACCTGCTAAAAAAAGATTAAAGAAAAGAGGTTTAAGTAAGGAAATTCCAGAGATACAATTTTTTAAAAAACTGAAAGGGGGTAGGAAAATATAATGGGAATAATTTCATCAATAAAAGATTCAAAGGAGAGATATAAAAAAATACAAGCTGAAAGAAAGGGATATAGAAAGATAATTTCTCAAAAAACAAAGTTAGCCGCAAGACAAGCTTATGCAGATGAAGCAATAAAGGTTGCAAGAGAAAGAGCAAAAGCAAGAGCAAGAGAGCCTACTTTTGGACAAAAATTATCTAAGTTTGCAGAAAAACAAGCTTCTTCTCAAAGAAGGAGAGTTAAAAAGAGAGTTCCAATAAAACAAAAAACTAATAAAAAGAAGAAAAAGAAAACTTCAACTTACCCAATTTATTCAGCTCCAAAATCCCCTCAAAGTTTAAATCAAGCAATTTACGGGGGTTACTAAATGAAGAAAGGAATACAAAAAGCAAACGGTTTAAGGAGATAAAAAAACAAAAATGGAACAACAAGACCCATACAATGATATGGTAGAACAAGCAGGTGTGCATTCACAGGCACAGCAAGGAAACTTATTGGCAAATCAATCAAAGCAACTTCAATACCAAATGGAAGATGTTGAGAAGAATCTTGCCGAGGCACAGTTAGATGTAGAGGAAACTTTAACAAAAATAAGTCATCTTTTAAAACAAGATGTACTAAAAACAAATGAACAGGGAATATTAGAATGGAAAGAAATTACTGATTCTAAAAAAAGAATACTTACAGATGAAGGAGTAGATAAGATTATGCAGATTATGCAATCTTATATTAATAAAGAAACATTATTATCTAACTTTGATGAGAAAATGATTTCTAGGAGAATGTTGGAATTTTCATTATCTTTTTCTGCACTTATCTTTTTAAAGTATGAGGTATTTTTTAGAAGCCCTTCAATGTTGGAATGTAAAGAGATACTTCAAGAAAGAATAAACCAAAAGATTGAAGTTAAGAAAATGACTGCACAGATTTTTAAGAAAGATTTTGATGAAGAACAAGTAGAAAAAGAAACCCTTTCAGAATTAGAACCAAGAATGGATTATGAGATAGAGAAAATTAAAAAAGAACAGACTAAAATTAATCTAAGAGAATTTGAAATGATTTTTACACAACTAAAGGCATTGGTAGAATCAACTCATAACAGAGCTTGGAAAGGAGAAGAGAGAGGTTCATTAAGAAGACACTTTAATATCTCTGAAGTAATTGGTGGTAAATCTCCTGTGCCTCAACAAAAAGGGGGTATGTTTGGTTCATGGGGAAGGAAATAATAGTTGCATTTTTATTAGTTTTTTCTCTTTCTCAAGTATCATCACTCCCACAAGATGGAGATGATAAAATAGAATTTAATTATCCTGTGAACTATTCTACAGTCCCAACAGTTAATAGTTCAGAATATTGGGATGATTTAGATACATATAATTCTACACAATTTGAAAATGATGGGGGACTATTACACGCAGTTAAATCTTGGTGGGATGGTTTGTATTGTCAATTAACTGGTTGCACAATGGAAGGGGATATTGATATGGATGGAAATGATGTTTTGAATGTTGGTAATATTTATAACAAAACAGAAGTGGATGATAATTTATCTGGTTATGTTCCTTATACTGGAGCTAGTCAGAATGTTGATTTGGGAGGACAGGATATTACTACTACTGGAACTGGTTTTTTTGGTTTTTTAGGAAGTTTGACTTCAAGAATTA
>JAGYOA010000071.1 GCA_018399355.1 Candidatus Woesearchaeota archaeon
AGAAACCCCATAAAGTTTTTGATAAACATTACTCAATGCAACTCCTATTATAACAGTTATTATTAATAAAACAATAAAAGGAGCTGCAAAAATTGGATGTGTTGGGATATACCAGGCAGTAATCATCAAACCAAGAATTAATCCTGCAAAAACAACATACCATACAGCAGATAATGTATTATTGGCTACATTTTTTGTTGCCTGAAAACTTTCATTTACTTCTGGAGTATCTGAAGCAATTTTTGTTTGTAATTCATCTGAAAAAGTATTTGCAATATATCCTCCAATAAGAATTACAAACCCAAGCGCAGCTATTGTTACTATTGCATAAAGCAATCCTGCGAAATTCCCTCTCTTATCATCTATAATTGTTCTCATTTTGAATTTACTCCTTTTTGCTTTGCATCTTTATTTGCCTGTGAAACAATAAAAACTAAAATTGCAACTCCTATTATTACAATTAAAGCTTGGATTAACATATGTTCCTCCTTTTACTTTGGTGAATCATTTCTCTATAAATTTGAGAGATAGTTTTTCCAGAAGTTTTTGCTATTGCTTTTATTTTTTCATAATCTCTTTTTGAGATTCTTGCACTTAATACAAATGTAGGTTCTTTTTTTTTCCTTCCCATTTTAAACTAACCACATCCCTCTTTTCTTCTTTTTCTTTTTAGCAATAATAGGTCTAATAGTTAATCCAGTAAATTCAGATTTTCTTTTTCTAGGTGCTCTTAAATCAGTAGCCAAAGCATAAAATGAAGGTTGCCTTCTAACTCTTGTTGGTTGTCTTTGTATTGGAGCTTTAAATGCTGGTTGTTTAAGTCTTTGTTTTAGAAAAGGGAAATACGGAGGAGCACCAAAACCTCCTTTTCTAGGAATTATAGGAGTATATCCTCTAAAAGTTTCTTTTTGTTTTATAGGCATTTTTAATCTAGGTGTTATTTCTAATCTTGGTTTTTGTGGTTGCCTAATCTTTTGTCCAGGTCTTTGTCTTGATTTTTGTTTGATTTGTTGAAGAACCCTTATTTTTTGTTCAGGTCTTTGCCTTTCTTTAATTGCAAACTTTTCTTGTTGTTTTTGAACATCATCTTGCATTTCTCTAAACTTTAAACCAGAAACAACCTTTGCATCTTCTTTTTCTTCTGTAACAGCTTTTGTTGCTCCAGAAGCAAATCCATAAGTTGTTGTTGGAGGTTTAATAAAAGTTACAGGTCTTTGTTGTAAGCTTGATTTAACAATGTTTTTTAATGCTTGTTGAGATACAAGTTCTGAACTTGTTTTTGTTGATTGCAGTGTTGCTGTTGAAGGAAGGTTTGCTCTTAATCCAGAAGTTCCTCCTCTTATTGAATAATAAGTAGAACCTCCAGATAATCTTTTCAAAAAACCCTTTGAGAAAATATTTCCTTTTGGTGTTACTGCAGTTGATTGAATATAAGCAAGGTCTTTTGAAGAAACATCAATTCCTGCTGATAAAAAAGGTTGTCTTGATTGAGTCCCATATTTTGAAAAACCTCCTCCTACTGAAACCCCAAAATCATCATATTGTTGTCTAAAACTTCTTTCAACTCCTTGAAAAAGTTTTCCTTTTGGTTTTTTGATTATTTTTAAATCAGGAAATCTTAAACCTTTCCTTACTTCTCTTCCATAACCTCCTGTTGTATAAACATCAAATTTTCCAGATTTTCCAACATATTTGGTTGATCCTCTTGAAACACCTTTTCCAAATTGAGAACCTTTTTTATAAAAAAAACCAAGATCTGTTTGAACAACTCCTTCTTGTTTTGCTTTTGATTGTGCCCCTTTGAAATAAACACTTGTTGTTCCAAGCAATTCTCTTTCAATTTGTGTTGTTGTTGTCATAGATGGAGAAAAAGCAGAAAATAACAAAACATCCCCTGCAATATCAGAAGAAAATTCTTTAGAAGGTTCATTAATCTTATAACCACCTTTCCTTAAAATAGAGGAAGAAAGGTCAATAAGTTTTTCACCTCCAAAATAAGCAGTTTTTCTTACCATTGCTGGAAAATCTCTTTGTTCGTATAATTCCTTAAAAGAAGTTTCTTTTACTCTTTCTCTTTCTAATTCAGTTCTTAGATTTTGTTTTTTAAAATCTTTCCATAATTTGCCAGAGAAAGTTGGAGGTTCTGTTGTATCTATTGTTTTAATTTTCCCAGAAGGATCAATATAAGAAAAACCCTTTGTTTTTATTGGTGTTGCATCAGAAGGGAGACCCCTTCCTTTAAACTCTTCAGCTTCAAATATCTTTTCTTCGCCATAATATTTTCCTCCTTTTTGTTTTAATGTTTCAAAAGCATCTCCTTTCATCATGCTCATTTTTTCTCCTTCAGGAGAAATATAAGTTCCTGTAGGAATTTCACTTCTAGTTGTTTTTTCAAACTGCAATAATTTTCTTGTTTGAGGAGATAATTTTTCAGCTTCCTTTTCTGTAAATATTAT
>JAGYOA010000072.1 GCA_018399355.1 Candidatus Woesearchaeota archaeon
GTTTATCTTCTATTAAATATAAAAAAGTATAACCTCCACCAGAAATATTTTTTTGTTTTCGCTTTACTAATTCTTTTTCAACCAAATTACTTATAGCTTTTTGAATAGTCGTTCTATCAAGCTTCATTAAATCTGAAATTTGTATTGCTGTAAAGCTTCTATCCTTTTTTAATAAAAACATCAATAAATTGTATTCTGTTTTATTCAACGCAAGAGAACATTTAATTAAATTTTCTTTGGATATTTTTTTACATGAGAATGTTATCATTTTAACCACCAAAATTTTTGCCTACAAACAAAAAGCAATGGCAATGTTTTTGTTTTTTTATTTCATCTTTATGATAAATACAAGGGCAAACTATCTCATCTCTATGGATTTTTCTGCAAGGGCAATATTTCTTGCCAAATTCTTCTTCATTTTTAATTAATGCTTTAATAAGATTTTCAACTATCTCTTTATTTGGATTTAGTCTGAAACCATTTTTTTCGGCATGCTTTTTATATTCTTTAATTAGTATTTGGACTTTTTTATCCATATTAATCCTCAATTTTTATTGCATTATTTGGACAAGCAGATACACATACTCTGCATTTTTTGCATTTTTCTGGGTGTTTAACAACTGCTTTTCCATTTTCAATTTCAAAAACGCCAAAAGGACATGCTTCAACACAATTACCGCATCCAGAGCATTTATTTTTATTAACTTTTATCATATTTTTATCCTCCTATTAATTTTGTGATTACAATGAATATTGATAAAGCAACTCCTGCTAAAAAAGCCCAAATGGAGTGCTTTTTTTCATATTCTCTTGCTTCTGGTAAAAGATGTGCTGCTGAAATATAAATTAACACTCCGCAGACAAATCCCAACGCCAATCCCAAAATAGAGCTATTTAATTTGTTTATAAAAGGATAAGCAATAAATGCTCCAATAGGGGTTGTAAGTGCTGCTACAAGAAAAGCATAAAATGCCGCTTTCTTCTTTCCTATTTTTGTTTTCATTAAAACCGAAAAGGTGATTACACCTTCGGCAAATTCATGGACAACTAAACCTATACCTGATAAAAAACCTATCAATAAACTAGCACTAAAAGTAACTGCATAAATGATTCCATCAACAAAAGAATGTATTCCTATGCCTTCAACCGCAGTAATTCCGAAAGCTAATGATTTTTGTTTTGTTTTTTGTTTGATGATTTCATTGCTTAAAAACATGAACAAAAATCCAATCAAAGCCATAACTCCAGCATATGAGTTCATTTTTATTGCATTAGGCAATGCAAATATCAATGGTGTTGAAATTAAAACTCCTGCAGCAAAGCACATAAAATAGGCTTTTACTTTTGATGTCCATTTTTTATTTTTATAAATAACAAAAATGCCTATGCTATTAACTATTGCTGAGCTAATAGCAAAAATTGCAATCCATGTAAAGGTATTAATTTCCATGATTTTCTCCTTTTGTATAATCTTTAGCTATTTTATAATCCTTAACTTCTTTTATGTCATCTTGCGACTCTACTATGAAATTTACTTTTCTTTGCATGCCTATTTCAGGAACAAATTGCGTTAAAAAATCAATAAATTGTTCATTATCTCCTTTGCACCCAACATGATTAAATACTTTTCCACCTAATTTTTCCATCCTGTTAAATAGCCATCCATTAAATATTTTTTTCATTTATAACTCTCCTTAAATTTACCCTCTTTTGCCTCTGCCTCCACCGCCCATGCCCATTCCTCTTCCATTTCTAGGACCTAATCCTAAACCTCTGCCTTTTCCTGCACCTTTTCCTCTTCCTTGACCAAATCCTAAAGGATTATTTTTTAATTCTTTATTGCCAGAATCTTTTCCATCAAGTAAGATAGCATTTCTTGGGCAGGCATCAGCAGCTTCTTTTAAACACTCTGCCTTTTCATTTTTTATTTTAGCTTTTCCATTAACCATCTCAATTCCATCTGGACAGATATTAGCACAAACTCCGCAACCAACACATTCTTCTTGTATGATTCTAACCATTTTTGACCTCCAATTTTTTAATTTCATTGATTGTCTTTTCAGCAACCCTTATTTCTTTGTTGAAATGATTTATCATTCTTTCCAAAAAAGCTTTTTTTCTTCTTTGCTATTAAATTTCTTCATAAGATATTTTGTTTTTTCAATATTTTCTTCAATTCCTAAATTTTCTTTTTTCTAATCTCACTTAACTCGTCCATTTTCATCCTTTTAAATTAGAATAGTGATTAAAGCAATCACTACCCTTATAAAAACCTATCGGTATAGGGAAATATTAGATACAATAAAATCACATAATCAAATTGCAATACTGTTCTTTTAGAAAAAGAACCAAAAATCTGGACTCCCCCTCATCCTTCGGACATATAGTCTCATACAGAGAAGTTTATTATCATGAAAATTTAACTCTT
>JAGYOA010000073.1 GCA_018399355.1 Candidatus Woesearchaeota archaeon
AAGAATACAACAGGCTAAAAGAGAAATACTCTTTGCCTGATATAAATGATATCAGCAGCTTTTTTGGTATTTACAGGATTGAAGAAGAAGATTTTCTTTTGACGCAGATAAGGAAAAAGATTGTTGAAAAACTTATGAGGATATCAGAAATTCTTGAAAATTTTCTTCATCCTGATACAACAATGTCAGATATATACGAATGCAGGGCATTTGATGAGTTTGAAAGGGACGAAATGTTTGAACTATACAAAAAGTTAAAGGTGATTGAAAAACAGTCAACCTTAATTTCTCTTGATTCAGATGAGCAGAGAGAAGCAGAATTTATAAGGCAAACATTAAATTCTTGGAATGAAATAAAAGAAAAGATGATTCACTTTATAACAAAGCTTGAAAATTTCTGGAAAAGTGAATCACCTGAAAAAACAAAGGAGGGTTACTTTGGTTAAAATGAATATAGTATTATTAGGCTCGCCAGGAGTCGGAAAAGGAACATATGCAGAAAAGATATCTAAAATTTACAGTATTCCGCAGATTTCAACAGGAGATATTTTCAGAGAGGCAATAAAGAATGAGACAAAAGTTGGGCTGGAGGCAAAAAGCTACATGGATAAGGGCGAGTTAGTTCCTGATGAGGTCACAATAAAAATAGTCAAGGAAAGATTGGAAAAAGACGACTGCAAGAACGGCTTTATGCTTGACGGGTTTCCAAGGACAATAGCCCAGGCAGACGCACTTTCTGAAATATCCAAAATAGACAAAGTTCTTAGTTTTGTTGCAGATGACGAAATAATAATTGACAGATTATCCGGAAGAAGAGTTTGCAGCGAGTGCGGAAGAATATTTCATGTTAAAAACATTCCTCCTAAAATAGAGGGAATCTGCGATATCTGTGAAGGAAAGCTTATCCAGAGAGAGGATGACAAGCCCGAATCAATAAAAAAGCGCCTTGATGTCTATAAAAAACAGACAGCTCCTTTAATAGATTATTACAAGGAGAAAAATATATTGGCAGAAATTGATGCAAGTAAGCCGATTGAAAAGGTTGATGAGATAATTTCTGATGTAAGGAAGGCACTCGAGGAATAAAATTATTAAAATATTTTCTTTATTACTATCGTCGCATAAGAGCCTTTTGGAAGATTAAAGGATATTATGCATTTCTTTTTGTTTATGTTTATTTCATCATCTTTAATTTCTGTTTTGATGTTTTCTGCTGTGATAAACATATCTCTATAATCTCCCTCAAAGCTTAGTTCTGGCATGGCCCTTATTATAAAATCCCTAAGGTTTATTTTGTGTTTTTCCATTAATCTCAATGATATTTCTTCTATTTTTTTATCTTTAAATTCTGTTCCAAAGCCAATTAAGGGAATTTTTTGGTTTTGCATTTCATTATTTGGAAAAATAAAAATGCCATTAGAATAATTAACTGTTTTGTAATCATCTGTATTTGTTTTGATTATTTCAGCAACAGTCTCATTAAAAATTAAGCTCTGGAATGCATGAACATACATCATGCTTATCTTTTTTGGTATTCTTTTTATAGCTCCAACAAAATCATTCGGCTTTTTTAATGTATGTTCTTTTACATCCTTTTCAAAGCCACTTTGTTTTAGGTTATCACCCAGAATCAAATCAACTGCTTTTTTAAAATCTTTTTTTATTATTGCTTTTCCTATTTCAGCATTATTTTCACTAAAACGCTGCTCATCAAAATAGTTTGGGATTTGTAATTTTTCATTAACTTTTAAGTTAAGTTCATCAAGATTTCTTACTGTGATTATAAACTTATTTTGTTTTAAATCACCAAGGTTGATCCTTTCTTTTCCATTTCCGATGTACTTAAGCTCAATGTCCTTTAGTTTGATATCTTGTTTTTTTATTGGGCCTTTTATTGAAATAAACTGCTCTGTTAATGCATTCTTGTCTTTTGCGCCCGCATAACCTATATCTTTTCTTGATTTTTTAAGGTATTCAGCTATAGTTGAAACAGCTTTTTCAGTGGTGTAGTTTGTTTTTTTAAGCGTGAAATAGCTGTACTGCCCTTCTTCTGTCTTTAACTCGTTGATCTCTTTTACTATGAAATCTTCAGGAATCTGCTTTATTTTGTACATATTTGTAATATAAACGCAAAACTTAATAAAGCTTCATATTTTTCCTGGGATAATGAGCCTGTAGCCTAGTCTGGATAGGGTGACAGCCTCCTAAGCTGTAGATCCCGGGTTCGAACAGCTTCTTGCTAAGCTGGCACGCATGTCCAGCATAAAGCTGGACTCGCTCGCTAACGCTCGCAAACAGCTGCTTGCTCAGCTGGCACGCAGAAGCGACATTCAATTGCTTCACAATTGAAGTCCCTTGTGCTCGCTGAAGCTCGCAAAATGTGAGGGTTAGATTAAAGC
>JAGYOA010000074.1 GCA_018399355.1 Candidatus Woesearchaeota archaeon
TCGATTTGGTCATCGAGGCGCCCCATCCGAGCCCGTAACCCCGGCGTCCAGGCCGATCTCGGCGAGGACGCTCGGGGCGACCGGGCCGCCTTGCCAAACCATGAATATAAATTTAGTATGCCTTGGCTATTACATACTCATTCTCATCAGCTGTTGTGTCAATCTCCTTGCCCTTGAGGTATGATATTGTCTGACAGCCATAAAACCTCAAAAAGTGGGCTAAAGCGCTTGTGTGAGGTATATTACCATCCTTATCTGTTGAAACCCATAATCCAGATTCAACAATTTTCTTGTTCTTCTCAAACTTAACCTTGCTTATCTCCATCTCTGGAACTTCTGGATGCTTTACTTTAAGGACAAGTTTGTTACCTATTTCCTTGCCGTCGCTATTATGAACTCTCCTAACTTCAAAGGATGTTATTTTAACCTTCTCTGGCTTTACTGGCGGCTGTTCGTTGCCTACTGGTATATTCTCATATTCTATGCTTTCGTTTGTTTCATTTTCCATTTTCTATTTTCCTCCATGTTCTTTTGATTATAATTCCACACCTGCACAAATATCGCAGTATATCCTGCCTTGTCTATCTTCCAAAGTCCAACCATTTGAATTTGTTGAGCCACAAACACTGCAAGGAAGATGGGTTGGGTCAACCTTTCTAAAGTGCTTTCCATCCGCTCCTTTGATTGAAAAATTTGCTTCAGAATCATCAATTTCTTCAATTTTAACCTTTGTTTCCTGTGGAGATTGGTTTAGGTTTGCGGTTACGTTAGTTACGTTTGTTACATCAGTTACGTTGTCAGTCAGCCTATTTTGTGCATCACTTTCTTTTTGATTTTCCATACTTGACAACATAACTGTCGTAACTTTCGTAACTGTCGTAACCTTTTCAGCATCTGGCACATACTTTTTCACTAATTTTTGAAACTCATTAGTGACTAAAATGATGTTTTTTGTCTTGCCTTCAACCTTGCTCCTTTTTGTTTCAATTCCCATTCCCTTTAGGTGTTTTCCAATGGTTCTTGAGGTTGTGTTCATCCCATTTCCATCCATCTTGTCAGCTATCATCTGCGGAGTTATTGTTTCAATACCATCTTCAACCATCAAATTAACAATTGCATTGATTATTTCACCATCAAAGCTTGAGGCCCTGTTTTCAATAAGCTCAAGCTGGTATTTTTTAAGAAATTCCTTGAAATCATCAAAAGCCTCAGGAATATTGGCAAAAAGAGATGCAAAGCTTATTGTGGCCTGTTTCAACCTTGGCTCAATATTTCCAAGGTCTAAGCTCATAACATTGTCTGGATAAATATTAAAATAATAGTCAAACCTGAACTTCAATAGCTTGTTTCTCAACTCTTCCTGCTTCTTGAAAAATTTTGAAGGGAGTATTACTGGAATATCTCTCTCAGTTGTTCTTGTGATATGAGTGAGACACCTGCTTTCTAAGGCTTGGTCCTTGAAATATTTCCTAGTGGTTATTATCTTAGGACAGAATGGAGAATAAAACTCAACAAGAGTTGGGTCAAGCTTGTTGCACTGGTATATGCTTCTGTGCTTCTCAAATCCAAGATTATAAAATTTCACAATCTCATTCTTCTCATCATCTCCCCTAAAATCGCCTTCATCAGTTAATACAGTGCCTCTCCACTTGTTAACCATTCTTTTTAATGCCGCAACAGTACCTGCTCCGCTTCCAACTATTGGCTTGTAGCATATTCTTCCAACTGCATCCAAAAATCTGCTCTTTCCTGTTCCAAAGTCTCCAAGGGCCCTCAAATAGTTAATAGTGTTCAGCCTGTCATAAACCCAAGTAAGCAGCACATACCATGCAGAAATAGTGAGATACTTTTCCTCGCAATCATAATATTCCCTTATAAACTCCCTTATCTCATCTATCAACGAGTTTATATCACCATAATCCTTAATATCACTTGGCAGAAGGACAACCTCCCTTACAAGCTCTTCTGCATTTATTGGCCTGTGCTTTATTCCATCAATAATAATTTCCTTTTCCTTTGTTATTGAATTGTCAACAGGATTATGAACATAATAAAAAGAAGTTCCCTTTTCCGTGTCATAGCATTGTTCTGCCATTTTTCCATCAAAAAGTATTAGGCTTGTATATTCAACATCCTCTTCTTCTTTGTTTTTCTTTGGCTTGTGTGTTTTTTTAGCACTATTCTCAAGGGTATTGAGCTCTTTTTCAGAGTATTTTTCCTTTATGTAGTCCCTGAGGCCCTCAATAGTCACATCATCCCTTGGGTTGTGCTCTCCAATTTTATCAAAAAAACTCTGTTTCTGCTCTTGTGTAAGGGTATCAAACCCAACCTTCTTTTTCAAGGCCGTAAGCAAGGCATTGTA
>JAGYOA010000075.1 GCA_018399355.1 Candidatus Woesearchaeota archaeon
TAGAAGTTCGTCAAGTGGTAGCAGTTCACAACAAGTTAAGAATATTACAATGGAGGTTAAGACTGATGGTTCTTCAGTTACAACCACAAGAGATGCTAATACTGGTAGGGTTATAAGTCAAAGTTCTACACCTGCAACTAAAAGTAGTTCAGGGTTAAGAAGTCGTGACACTAAGATAGTTGTTACACCAGAAATTAAAGATTTAAAAACTGGCAGAATAGTTCAACAAGCAGAACAGAAAGTAGTAGATTCAAGAACTGGAAGGGTTATATCAAAAGATAAAATTAATATTGGTGGAAGCTTTCAAAAATTAGTAGATTCTATCCCTGAAAAAAATATTAATCAAATATACAACCAGTTTCAGGTTAGTAGCAGAAATGAGTTATTAAGAAAAATTCAGCAAATAGATGCTAATAAGAAGTTATCTCCATTTGAAAAAGAAAGGCAAAAAAGAGAACTAACAGGTCAGGTTGTGGATAAAAGAGGTGCTCCAATATTTTTAAAACCATTAAAAAGAGAAGATTTAAATCTGTTTGGGGTTGCTCCTAAAACTAAAACTAATGCTTATATTAAATTTGAAGATAAACTTAATAAAGAATATATAAGGATATCTAAAAAAAGTCCTAGTAGAAGAACAGAAAAAGAAAAAGCTACTTTAGGTTTATTAGGTGTTGGTTCTACTGGTTTAAAAACTTTGAGGAAAATACCAGCAGTAGCTACAAATGTTATTCTTGGGCTAGTTAGACCCGATAAAGTAATAAAAGGGTTAGCAGAAGTAGTAAAGAGTCCTGCTAAAAGAAAAGAATTAGAGAAGAGTATTGTTAATTTAGGTCAAGGATTAAGAAAAGGAGACCCCGAAGCTATAAGCACTTTGGCGAGTGAAATAATAGTGCAAGGTATTCCTATAAGTAAAATATCTAAACAGGTTTCTAAGTTAAGTCCGAAATTTGTAAAACCAAAAGAAGGAGTTTTTACAATAAAAAAAGGTGCATTCTCAACACCAAAAAATTTTTTAAAAAACAAGTTACCTGATAGATTTAAAAAATATTTAGATAATCCCGAAATAGTATTAAGAGAACAAACTGTTAAAACGGGTTCAACTGCTTTAAAGGAGCAGGCTAAACTTGCAGGTCAAACAGTTACTGCTGTAAATGCAGCGGCAGACCAATTAACTAGCTGGATAAAAAGAAAAAAAATAATAAGAAAACCTATTCCTGGAGAAGCCAACTTCCCTGCAAAGATTAAACAATCTTTATTAAAATTTGATAGTGGTGTAAAACTTCCTGCTAAAGAATTTGCAAGAGTAAATTCTTACCTTAAAAAGAATGTTGCTCCTAATACAACATTACTAGAAAGGAGTTTATACTTAGACCCAGCAGGAGGTTTAAGAATTAGTAGACTAGGAATATCTGGAACAAGAAAAGCTACATTAAAAGATATTATTACTGGTAATTTTACATTTAAAGGTAATAAACCACAAGTTTTAATCTTTGAGAATGCTAAAATAGCTAAATTTCCTAAATATTTAAAAGATGTAGAAAAAAAATTAAAGGCAGGAAAGAAATTAACAGAGAAAGAAAGTAATAGGCTTATATCGTGGCAAGTAAAAACTGGTAGTGGTAAATTTAAACCTATTGGAAGCACAATATATGCAGGAGGTAAAGAATTGGAAGTAACTTTAGCTCCAGGAGAATTTATTAAAAGGATTAAAAGGGTTGGATTTACTTTTATTAATAACAAAAAGGTTAATTTTGTTACTGCAGAAGTTTATAAACCAACGAAATCTTTAATTAAGAAAATTGATGATGCAAGAAATGGAAAACTTACAGATAAACAAATAAAGGTATTAGAAAATAATTTAAGTAAAAAGTTAGGAAGAAAAATTCAAGTAGAAACTCCTAAAAATATAAGGCGTATAGGTAAAAATAAACCTGTTTTAAGGTTAAGTGGGGGTAGATTAAAGGTTTTAAGGAGAGGAGATATAAAAACTACTACACCAAGAAAAACTACAAGTAAAAGGGTTGTTAAAAGAAAAACTACACCAATAACTAAAAAACCAAGAAAGCCTACCTCAAGAGTTCCTAAACCTAAAGCTCCTACTCCAAGAAAAACTACCTCAAGAGTTCCTAAACCTAAAGCTCCTACTCCAAGAAAACCTACTCCTAGAGTTCCTAAACCTAAAGTTCCTACTCCAAGAAAAACTACTCCTAGAGTTCCTAAACCTAAAGCTCCTACTCCAAGAATTATTAAACCAAGAGTGCCCAAATCATTTAATGATATAAAAAACAACCAGATAGCAACCTTTAGAGGTGTTTAT
>JAGYOA010000076.1 GCA_018399355.1 Candidatus Woesearchaeota archaeon
AGCTTTTTCAGACTCAGATCCTGGTTGCATCCAAATTTTATCAATTTTGAGGTTTTTGCATTCTTTTACAATTTTTTCAGTAACTTCTGGAGGAACAACAGTTATAACTACATTCGGCTTTTTTGGCAATGACCTTAAATCTGCATAACAAACATTATCCTCTATACTATCATATTTTGGATTTACAGGAAAAACATTAAATCCCTTAGATTTTAATTCATTAGATATCTTAAATCCCCATTTGTCAGGATTAGCAGAAACTCCAATTATTGCAAAAATATTCTTTTTGTCTAAGAAATCATTTGCTTGTTCCATCTTCTTCATCTTTACTTACAAACAAAAAGCAATGGCAATGCCCCTGTTTTTTTATTTCTTCCTTATGATAAACACAAGGGCAAACTATTTCATCCCTATGAATTTTTCTGCATGGGCAATATTTTTTACCAAACTTTTCCTCATTTTTAATCAATGCTTTAATAAGGTTTTCAACTATTTTTTTATTTGGATTTAATCTAAAGCCATTTTTTCTGCATGTTGCTTATATTTTTCAATAAGCTTTTTGACTTTTTCATCCATATTAATCCTCAATTTCAATTGCATTATTTGGGCAAGCAGATACACATGCTCTACACTTTCTGCACTTTTCTGGATGTTTTACTATTATTTTTCCATCTTCGATTTCAAAAACGCCAAAGGGGCATGCTTCAACACAATTTCCGCATCCAGAGCATTTTTCTTTATCAATCTTTATCATTTTTGTTCTCCTTTTGTATAATCTTTAGCTATCTTATAATCTTCAGCTTCTTTTATGTCTTCTTGTGATTCTACTGTAAAAGTTACTCTTCTTCTTGTGCCTGTTTTAGGAACAAATTGAGTTAAAAAATCAATAAACTGTTCATTATCTCCTTCGCATCCAACATGATTAAACACTTGTCCGCCTAATTTTTCCATTCTATTGAATAGCCAGCCATTAAATGTTTTTTTCATCTAAAAATCCTTATATTTATCATCTTCTACCTCTGCCTTGACCCATGCCTTTACCGGCTCCTTGACCTCTTCCAAATCCTCTTCCCATACCTCTGCCTATTCCTCTTCCCTGACCAAAGCCTGCTGGGTTATTGTTTGGTCCTTTGTCTCCTGAATCTTCTCCATCAAACAAGATAGCATTTCTTGGGCAAGCATCAGCAGCATTTTTCAAACAGTCTGCATTTTCATCTTTTATTTTAGCTTTTCCACTAACCATCACAATCCCTTCTGGACAGATATTAGCGCAAACTCCGCAACCAACACATTCTTCTTGTATGATTTTAGCCATTTTCTACCTCCCATTTTTTAATCTCATTAATTGTCTTTTCAGCAACTTTTATTTCTTTATTAAAATGTTTAATCATCCTTTCCAAAAAAGCTTGTTTTTCTTCCTTGCTATCAAAATTTTTCATCAGTTCTTTTGTTTTTTTAATATTTTCTTCAACTTCAAGAGGTATTTTTTCACTATCATGCCTTACTGCTTCCTGAGGGCATACTTCATGGCATTTTCCGCATCTTATGCATTTTTCCATATCAATTTCTGCTTTTCCTTTTCTCATTGAGATTGCATTAACTGGGCATTCTTTAACACATATCTTACAGCCTATGCATTTGTCTTTATCTATCCATGGCATTTTATTTTACACTCTCCATTAATTTAATTATATTTTTGCATGACTCGGATAATCCTTCCTGAAATTTTATATCTTCAGGCAACAGCTTAATAACATCATCTTTTTCAACAGCAACATATCCAAGAATTGTTTTAGCATTTTCTCTGTATACCACAACTTGTTTTGGTGGAAGCAATACTGCCCCTCTTATCGGGCTCTTTAAAATACTGTTATAAGCTTTTTCAGGATTGCAAAGCATAATAGAGTAATATTCAAAATCTTCAGCTACTTCAATGTCGTGATGTTTGAACTCATGTGCCATATCAAAAACATTTCTTATTATGAAATTAAAATCCTTTGCTTTCTTTTTAATATCTTCTAAAGATCCATTATTTTCTATTGTAATTTTTGCTAATTTTAATATTTTACTTAATTCTGTTTCTTTATTTTCGTTTTCTATTACTTTTTTATGTTGTTTTTTG
>JAGYOA010000077.1 GCA_018399355.1 Candidatus Woesearchaeota archaeon
AATTATCTTCGCTGTAATCTTTCATATCCATCTTGTTTACAGCAATTATTATCTGCTCAACTCCAAGTGTTCTGCATAAGAAAATATGCTCTTTTGTCTGAGCCATAATTCCATCATTAGCAGCAACAACTAATACAGCAGAATCTGCCTGAGATGCTCCTGTAATCATATTCTTGATAAAGTCTTTGTGTCCAGGTGCATCAATTATTGTGAAATAGAATTTTTCTGTTTCAAACTTTTTATGTGCCAGATCAATTGTGACTCCTCTTTCTCTTTCTTCTTTTAAATTGTCCATTACAAAAGCAAACTCAAATCCAGCCTTTCCAAGCTCAGCTGCCTTGTCTTTCAGCTTTCTAAGTGCCTGCTCATTTATATTTCCTGAATCAAATAAGATTCTTCCAACTGTTGTTGATTTTCCATGGTCAACATGTCCTACGAACACAAGGTTCATATGTTCTTTATTTTTAGCCATAATAATCCCTCCTAAATTTTATTTTAATTTTAAAAACTCCCCTTAAAGGTGGTGGTTTTTAATTAATATATAAAGGTTTCTATAATAAAAACCTTATTCTTCTAGTTTAAGTCCCTTTCTCTGCCTTATCTGTCTGATTATTTTTTCCTGAAGTTCATTAGGAAGCTTTTCAAAGCCCTGGTCAACTAAAAAGTGGTTGCCTCTTCCTCCTGTTGCAGACCTCAAATCAGAGGTCATTCCAAACATCTCTCCAACAGGCAGCTTACCTTTAACAGATATAAGCTCTCCTTCCTGTTTCATATCAAGAAGCTGGCCTCTTTTATTAGAGATAAGCTTTGATATCTCTCCCATATATTCTGCGGGCGAATCAAACTGTAATGTTTGCAAAGGCTCATATATTAATGGCTTTGCAGTCATTATTGCTCCTCTTATACCTTCCCTTACAGCAGGGTAAAGCTGAGCAGGTCCGCGATGAATAGCGTCTTCATGCAGCTTAACATCCATGAGCATTACCTTGATTCCAACACAAGGTTCTCTTGCCAATGGGCCTGCTGACATAACATCTTCAAACATATCAAGCACCATCTCTATTATCTCACCTATATGAACAATTCCACGAGTGGCATCAATAAACATATTTCCTTTGTAAATATCTTTTACTTTTCTTGAAACCTTTGATTCCATCCCAAGCTCTTCAAGCTTTGCCCAAAGCTCTGGATCTTTTTTCTTTATCCTGCCTTCAGAAATTTGTTTTGTTCTTATAGCTTCATATATTTCCTTTTCCAGAGGCTCAACCTTAAAGTAAAGCTTGTTATGCTTGTTTGGACTTTTTCCTTCCATTTCATCTGATGTTTTTGTAATACCTTCCCTGTAAACAACTATTGGAGGAGATGTTTTAACATCAACTCCCTTCTCTGTCTTTATCCTGTTTTCAATAACCTCAAGATGAAGTTCGCCCATTCCATGCATTAAATGTTCTCCTGTTTCTTCATTGATTTCAATTTCTATTGTTGGGTCTTCTTTGCTTACTCTCCTTAAAACATCTATAAGCTTTGGCAAGTCAGAGGCCTTCATTGCCTCAATGGCTTTTGTGACAACTGGCTCAAATATATGGGTTATTTGCTCAAATGGTTCTGATTCTTCTAATGTTATTGTCTCGCCAGGCATTGCCTTAACGCCTGCAACACCAACAATGTTTCCAGCCAGTGCATTGTCAACTATTTCCCTCTTTGCCCCATTATAAATAAAAACTTGCTGTATCCTTAGCTTTTGCTTTGCTTTATTAAGGTAAACTTCCATTCCTTTTTTTATTGTTCCTGAAAATAATCTTCCACAGGAAAGCTCTCCTGCTTGCGGGTCAACAACTATCTTTGTGATTACAAAAAATAATGGTCCTTTTGAACTGCAGGATACAAGTGATTTTCCATCCTCGCTTTCAAGGTCACCATGCCATATTTTCTTTATTCTGTATGCCTGCGCCTGTACAGGATTAGGAAGATGCTTTATAACAGCATCAAGAAGCACTTCATGCAATGGAGCTTTCTCAGCCAGAGGTTTAGGATCTCCACTTTCATAAGCATCTATTATATCTTTAAAGCTTATCCCTCTC
>JAGYOA010000078.1 GCA_018399355.1 Candidatus Woesearchaeota archaeon
TTTGAGTTGGGACTCAAGTGTTTTGTAAAGTTTCATTTTTAAACCTGTTTTTCCGGTGTTCTGACCATCTTTTATAAGCTTCCTTAACAGCATTTTGTAAATCTTCTGAACTTAATTTTTCTGTTTTGACAACACATTTCAGGTTTCCATCATAATCTGGCCATTCCTTTGATACAAGCATGCCTTTTTTATCAAGCTCTTTGTAGTATCTTGTTCCTGGAAAAGGCGTAGCTATAGAAAACTGGACTGATTCAGGATCCATTCTTATTGCAAAATCAATTGTTTTTTGAATTGTCTTGTGAGTTTCTCCAGGAAGCCCAAACATGAATGTAAGGTGTGTTTTTATTCCGATTTTATTTGTGTATTTTATCATTGCCTCAGCTTTTTTTAGGTTAAGGCCTTTCTTTGCATTGTCAACAAGCCTTTGTACAGCAGATTCAACACCATATTTTACAGCATAAAGCCCTGCTGATTTCATCTCATCAAGAATCTTTTCATCCATTAAGTCAGCCCTTGCCATTATGGCCCACGGAACATTAAGATTCCTTTTTCTTATGTCTCTGCATATCTTTAACATCCTTTCTCTTCCAATGTTGAATGTATCATCATCAAAGTAAACAGACTTGAAACCTTTCTTCTTTACAAGGTATTCCATTTCATTAACAACATCTTCTGGATTTCTTGCCCTATAATTGCGGCCGTGGTACATCATTTGGGGCCATGCGCAGAATGTACAGCCGTAAGGGCATCCTCTTGAAGCAATCATTTGCACACTTGGAATTGGAATGCTTCCAGGGCAGTCATGGTATTTATCCATAGGAAGCTGCTCTCTTAATGGCCAGGAAATCTTGTTTACATCCTGCAAAGGCCTTTTTTCAGTTTTTATTGCTTTATTTTGCTTTTTGTATATAATGCCCTTAACTCTGCTTAAATCATCCTTATTTTTAAGGCATCTTGCAAGCCCCAAAAGTGTGAATTCATACTCACCGATAAGAACAAAATCAACGAAATCATGCTTTTTAATGAAATCAAGAGTTCTGATGTTCATATCTGCTCCACATAATGCAATTTTTGCTGATTCGCTGATTTTTTTGATTTCTGAGACAATTCTTAAATCTGTTTCAAGGGAAGGAGTAGATACTTCGTTTACAACCAAATCCGGCCGGAATTTTTTGACCTTGTTTAAGAATTCCTTCTCACTTATGCCTTCTGCAATTGCATCAATAAGCAGAACTTCAAATCCTTTTTTTCTTAAGAGTGCTGCTGCCTGTGCCAAAAAAAATGGAAAGGGCATATAATCCTCTTCTTCAGGAATTTTTATATGGGGCCATCTGCTTCCTGCCCTTACTCCTTTTTTTCCATTAACCTCCCAAGGAGGATTAGCTAATAATACTTTCATTTATAAATAAACCCCAAAAAATACAAATATGTGTTGAGTATCACAAAAATATTTAAATAGATTTGTGTTCTGTTGGCAATATATTTTATGAAACTATATTTGTTCACATAAATAAGGAATATCCTCAAACTCTTGGCATACTATGTCATAATATTTAAGATCCAAACAATATTTGATATAATCTTTATTTATATATTCATAACAAAATTCTTTTAATTTTTTTTCATAATGAGGATCACCCAATAATGCCATCTCTTTCTCCAGTTTTGAACCAATAAAACAAAATATTTTGTTTAATTCATAATTAGGCTTCATACATAATGAATTAATTTTTGAAGGATATTTTACTCCAATGTCATTCCCTATTCCTTCGTAGCAAAATGGTTGATATTTTCTAGGTAATCTATCGCATACTTGCATTGCTTTTGTAAAATTATCTTGATACATCAAAGTTTTTTCTCCAATACCTGTGAAGCAACCAATTATATATTGTGTATTGTTTACAGCAAAACATTTTTTCATAATATTTTGAGTATCTTCCTCATTGTAATACTTCCAACCTATGCTCCTCCCTAATAATGCATAACAAATAGGAGAGTTATTTATCCCTTTTTTATCTATTAAAAAAGCATTTCCAAGGATGCCCATCATTAAAAATAGTATA
>JAGYOA010000079.1 GCA_018399355.1 Candidatus Woesearchaeota archaeon
ATAAAACTAGCACAAGAATTAAAATTAGATTTAGATGGATTGGGAATTAAAGTAGATAGTGAAAAAAGAACAAGTGTTTCTGGTGTTTATGCTGCAGGAGATGTTACAAATACGCCCTTTAAACAAATCTTAACTGCACAGGCTGATGGTGCAATTGCTGCGCATTCTGCATATGGAGATTTAACTAAAGAAAGGAATTCTAAGGACTAAAAGATATAAATTTTTATAAAGAATCAACAACCCAATCGCAGCAGAGCTGCAGGGTATAGTATCCAAGGAGGAATAAAAAGTTTATTTTATTTCTTAATTTAATTGTTAAGAAAGCATAATATTTTTATAGTAAAAAGTTCCTTATAAATAATGGTTAAAGTAATAAACTGGAAACCTGGAAGAACCTTTAATGAATTTAGTCTTCTTACAGATTTAACCACAGAAAACACTACTTTAGATAATATAAGTCTTAAGACAAAATTAGGAAAAAATCTGACATTAAAAATACCTTTTATGAGTGCTGCTATGACTTCTGTAACAGGAGAAAAAATGGCACTCGCATTGGGCAAGGCAGGGGGAATAGGAATACTTCCTGTAAAATATTCTTCAGAAAAACAAGCTAAGATTGTCTCTAAAATCAAAGACCAGGATTTAACATTTGTAGAAGAGCCCATATGTGTAAGAGAAACAGAAACAATAGAAGAAGTAATAAGAAGAATAGAAAAACACGGATATTCGACTATTCCTATAGTAAATAAATTCAGGCAATTACTTGGAATTTTTACTCAAGAACATTATTGGAAAATGAATATCAGCACTGAAGAAAAAGTTACTAAAGCAATGAAACCTATAGATGAGCTAAAAGAAAAAACATGTTTTAACCCTAACCTAACAGTTGAAGAAATAAAAAAACAATTAATGGAAACTCAGGAAAAATATATAGTAGTTCTAGATGAAGAAAAAAGACTTATAAAAATGGCTTTTAAGCAGGATCTTGAAGATATAAAAGTGGGAGTTGCAATTTCTACATATCTTGGATGGGAAGAAAGAGTTGAAAAAAATATTCAAGCAGGAGCTGATTTAATTGTAATAGATACTTCTGATGCTTATAGTGAATTTGCAAAAGACACCATACAGAAATATAAAAACAAAGGTTATGGAGCACCTCTTTGTGCAGGAAATGTTATCACATATAATGGGGCAAAGTATCTTATGGAAGCAGGAGCAGATATGGTCAAAGTAGGAATGTCTTCTGGTTCAATATGTACAACTCAAAGAGAAAAAGCAACAGGAAGAGCTCCAATGACTGCTTTACTAGAAACAAGTAAAGCAAGAGATGATTATTTTAATGAAACAGGAAGATACATTCCTTTAGTAATAGATGGAGGAATAAACTCCTCTGCTGATATGGTTGTTGCTTTAACAATAGCAGATGTCATAATGATGGGAGGATATTTCAATAAATTTTATGAAGCTGCAGGACCTAAACTAGACAAAAATAATCTTTCAACTACAGATGAATCAAAAATGGAATATGTAGAAACCTGGGGAGAAGGCTCTGAAAAAGCAAGAAACCTTGGAAGATATGGTCACAGCACTAAAAAAACATTCTTTCCTGAAGGAGTAGAAGGAACTGTGTCTTACAAAGGAAGATTAAAACCCAATATGGAAAGAGATTTAACAAAAATAAAATCAGCTTTAAGTCATATAGGTTCAAAAAACCTTGAAGAATTCAGAGAAAATTCTATCCTAGAACTTAATTCTCCCTTGACAAGTCAAGTAGTAAGTAACCCTCATAATATAAACATAAAAGAATAAAGTTCTTTTTATCTTCAGGATAAATTAATAATTTTATTTTTCTATGTCAAAAAAATATTTTTTGGTGGATCAAAGAGGAATTAATTATCAAAGGATGGGAAAAGATTATCAAAAGATAATTCCTAGAACTGAAAAAGTAAGTTGCAAATCAAATTTTGGTTTGAGAAAAAGTTTAGATGAAAGATTTTAGTTTTTCTAAACAATAAGACTTATAAGACTGTTTTTTCTTAGGGATTTATGAAAGGGAGGAATAA
>JAGYOA010000008.1 GCA_018399355.1 Candidatus Woesearchaeota archaeon
AATGACACAAGATCAAAAAGACGAAATGCACGAGCTAAGAGAACGGGCAAGACTACAAGCAGAAATTAACGAGCAAACAAAAAAAGCAATAATATTAATTGCGGACTTAATTAATGAAACTTTATCTACCAATGATAACCTTTGGAATCTTCGTAGCGAAATTAAAACACTAAATGACCATTTAATTAAGTTAGCCCAATGAAAAAAAGAGAATTAAAATTAGTAAAAATAGCAAGTGTTGAACAACACATGGACGCACACTATCGTGGTGAAATAAGCTACTTAAAAGCGGTGGATTTAATTAATTCAGACGCAAATAAAAATCTTAAATTAAAAATTAATTTTTGAAAAATATATATTTCTGAAAAATAATAAGTTTTAAATACTCTAAATTTTAAAATAGAGGTTAGATAAAGTGATAGTCATTTGATTCGAATTTAAAATAAGAAATTTAAAATAAAAAGAGGGGTACAAATGGTAAATCAGTTTAAGAAAGAACCTTTTATGAACAGATTGAAAGATACCGGTTTTCTTCTGAAGAATTCTTTTACAGTAGTTGGAAAAGACAAGGACATTATAAAACCCACAATAAAGATGATTATATTTTCCTTGTTAATATTAATATTTATTCCACTGTCCGTGTTTCTTATCTATACTGGAAATTTTGCACTCTTTGGAATTGCCTTGCTTGTTTTTACTTTGATAATAATGGTTCCTTGGAGATTTTTTTATGATGTGAACCAAAAAGCAACCCAGGGCTGGATAGTTTACAATACAATTTCAGGAAGAGATATTAACTGTAAGGATGCATACAACCATATAAAATCAGAGAAAGGAAAACTAAGGCTTATAGCAATAGTAGACATAATAATAAAATATGCAAAAAGTCAAAGAGGGAACAGAAAAGGAGTTTTAGGAATTATTATTGGTTTATTCTTATCTTTTCTTGCAGAGGTTTGGGATTTACTGAGTCATTATATGCTTCCAGCTGTAGTTATTGAGCAAAAATCATTGAAAGAAATTATTCCAAATATAAAACGGCTCGCAAACAATGTTCCTGCAACACTTATGGGGGTTTTTGGAATAGATTTTGTTGGAAATGTTGTAAGAACACTAGCATTTCCCATATATCTTTTTTTTATTTTAATCTCAATAGGAATTGGTGCTCTTCTTTCAGAGGTATTGTGGAGAACTGAGATAACCATAGGAGGATTATCTTTTTCATGGGCTCCTTTGGCAATAATAATCTATTTGCTTATAATAATTAATATGATAATTGGAAAGCTTGTTGATTCTGTTAAAGTAATATACTTTACAATATTTTATACTTCAATAATGAGGCCAATGGAAATAAGCGAGGACATGAGAGATGAGCTTACAAAATATTTGTTGATGGATAAATCCTCATTTTCAGAGAAATCACCATCGCAAGCTCCTTTAAAAAAAGACAAAGTGGAAAAAGAGGATCCCTACATTATTAAGCTTGCAGATTATTTTCAGAATTATATTAACCAGGGTTATTCTGCTGAGGAGATAAAGGATTTTCTTATATCAAAAGGATATGATAAATCAGATATTGACAGCGCCTTAAATTATTTGATGAGAAATAAGTAGGAGACACGCCCGGAAATGGATAACTGCCTTGGCCGCAGGCTACCCTGGCCCTTCCTCAGACCCGCTACCCTACAAGCACCAGTCTTAAAGGTTAATGCTGCTCCATTCCTGGTCTGACATGATTCCCTAAAAAACCGATCCTGCAGGACAGGCCGTCAACGTCCAGGCCAAGACCCGCAATCAAAACAATTACCTCTTCCCGGGCTTCGGCCCCATCATAAAGCCCGTTGATGGTAACAGGAGAGGGCTAACCCCCCGGCCTAGTCTCCAGAACATATTAATTTATGATGTTTTTTAAGCTTTTCGATATATCTTGCTTTAAACAACCAAATAATGAAGCATATATTTTATATATAAGGTCACGCTTATGGTTATAATATAAATCAAAAATGGCCAAAAACAAAAATAAGTCAATTGCATGGATTCTGCTTTCAAGTGTGATAGGCCTTATAATATTCCTGATTATTGTATTTACAGTGAATATCCTAGCAATATCAAATTACAATCCTATTCTTAATAAAATAGCAACTTTCCTTAATAGCAATATATTCCTTATAATAATCCTTTCTTTTATGTTTCTTATCGGAGAAATTTTTAATGCACTTAAATTTCCTTTTAATTTACCGGCTCCTTTATTTAATGCAATCGGAAGCATTTTTTTGTTATCCTTCATATTTAGGGTATTCATGCTTATGGACTTGATAATAGGAGAGAGAATTTTTTATTTTATCAATATATTCTCTTTATTTATTTATCCGATAGTCTTCCTGATAGTTTTGGTTTCAGGTTATGTTGTAATTTTCTCAGATTTATTAAAAAAACAAGAATCCAAAGAAAAACCAAAAAAGAGCAAGTCAAAGACATGGCAGGATGTTGAAGATGAATTCAGACAAACAGTATATGATTTTTTAACTCTTATAAGAAGCTCAATAAAAGGAAAAAAACAGAAAAAATAATTCTATTTTTATTCATACATTAAAGCATACTCCTTAACATTAGTATTTTGTTTTATTCATATCGCAAAGCATCAACCGGCTTCAATCTTGATGCTGCCTTTGCAGGAAAATAACCAGATGCAGCCCCTACTAAGAATGAAAATACAAGGCAGCCAACTATTAGCCACCATGGGAAATATGGTTTGAGAAATGAATACCCAGATGCTGCAATAATAGTTTCCCCGAGTTTTGCCAATGCAAATCCAATAATTATTCCAATACCTCCTCCAATCAATCCTAACATTCCTGACTCAAAAAAGAAGATGAAAAGTATTGTGCTGTTTTTTGCACCAATGGCCTTCATAATCCCAATCTCCTTTGTCCTTTCTAAAACAGAAGTATACACTGTGTTCATAATATTTACAGCAGCAACCAAAACAGATATCCCTGCAATTATAACCAGAATAGAATTAAGAATCAAGAGTACAGTGCCAAAGGTTTCCATTAGCTGCTCAAAAGACTGGATGTAAAATGTTTCCTGCCCTTCCTCCTGTCCTTTTTCTTTTCTTAACCTTTCCTCAAGTTTTTCTGCAAGCTCGCTTGGGTTCTCACCTTTTTCTGCGCTAATGTAAATATAACCATACTCATCTCCAATATCAAATAAATCTTTCATTGCATCATTTGTAAGATAAACATTTGAATCATCCTGTAAATTTCCTATCTCTTCATAAAAACCAACAATATCAAACGATTTTCCATTAATAATGACCTTATCCCTTAAATCAAGAGCCTTAGAAAAAACATTGTCTTCAACCATATAATTATAACCAAGTACAACCTTGCTTGAGTCACCTTTCTTTAAGTTTCTTCCTTTAAGTATTCCATAACCTGCAAATGCCTCTTCAACAAGTTTCTGCATGGATGGGTCAGTTGGCATTCCGGCAATAAAAACCCATTTTCCTAATTTGTCTTTATCAATCTTAACTTCGCTCTGCCTCATTATCATCCCAGTAGCTTCTGAAACACCGCGCTGCTTTTTTATGAAGTCAAGATCATCCTGGGTTAAATAAAGGTTTCCAGTTCCAGGAATTCCTGCCCCTTTTGGCATTACCATAAGCTTATTAACACCCATTTCTTCACTCATTTCATCCATATACTTTACAAGGCCCTGACCAAAACTCATTAAAACAAAGATTGCCATTATTCCTATAAGGATTGAAAGAATAGTAAGAAAACTTCTTGTAAATCTTTGTCTTAAGTTGGTTATAACATACCCTATTAAGTCTTCTATCATTTTATTTCCTTTATTTTGAATTACGCAGGGCATCAACTGGATTTAGTTTTGATGCCCTTATGGCAGGTATTACCCCAAAAATAGTTCCAAGCAAAAAAGAGCCAAATATTGAGCCGAGCACGAGCCATATGCTTATCTCTGCCCTTATTAGCTCGCTTCCAAGCAAGAGCCTTCCGACAGACGCAAGTCCTGTTGCCATTGCTATTCCAGATGCAGCCCCTATTATTCCTCCAACACTTCCTATCAAGCCGGATTCAATAAAAAAAAGTGTGAATATTGTGCTGTTTTTAGCTCCTATAGATTTCATTATACCTATGTCTTTTGTACGCTCTAAAACAGAAGTAAACATAGTATTCATTATTCCAATCCCTCCAACCAATATTGATATGGCTGCAATGATATAAACAAAAAGTTGTACAGCAAACAAAGTAGAATTAACCTGGGCAAGGGTTGCCTGGGGCGTCTGGACTGTAAAATCCTCCTCCCCTATTTTTACATTTCTTTCTTTCCTCATCAGTTTTTCTATGTCTTCTTCAACTATTTTTATGTCTGCATTTTGATGAATTTGTGCTACAATAATATCATACTCTTTATCTGGGATGTCCAGTATTTCTCTTAAATCATCATCTTCCGTGAAAACTAGTGCATCAACAGCAAAGCTTCCTGTTTTTTCAAGAATTCCAACAACCTCAAATTCTTCATCCTCTATAAGTATTTTTGATCTTGTGGTTATCTCTTTTTCAAATTCTGAACTTTCCCCACCTATGTTGTTTCCAAGCATAACCTTTTTCCTATCTCCATCCTCTAAAAGCCTTCCCTGCTCAGGCTCAAGATCAAAAGAAGATTCAATAATCTTTCTTGCTTCACCTTCCGGCATGCTTGCAGCATTTCCAAATTTAACATCATCCTTGTATTGTATCTTAATACTCCTTACAAGCCTTCCGGCAGCAACCTTAACACCATTAACTCTTCCAATTTTTTCAAGATTATCTTTTGTCAATGGGTTTACAACTCCTGTTCCAGGAGGACCAAATCCTCCTGATGCTGTTACTGTAAGCTTGTCTGTTCCAATATTACCAAACTGCGAGCTTATCGCTACCTTAAGACCTTGGCCTATCCCAATAAGAGAAACAACAGCGGTTATACCTATGATTATTCCAATCATGGTAAGCCATGACCTAAGCTTTCGGTTCTTTATACCGTTAAAAGCAAACTTTGCATAATCTATTAACATTCTAAAAAAATAAAATTAGTTTTTATGGTTGTTTTTTCTTTTCTTCCACCATCTGTAAACAAAGTAACCAGCAACAATAACTATCAAGATTATTATAAATCCGCTTGAGTTATTGCTATATCCATCAATACCATACTTCTTTGCTTCATCCCTTGTGTAGGAGTTAATGTAAACTGTTTTCTGTTTCTCATAAAAATTGTTGTTTGGGTCAAGGTAGTTGTATTCCAGAATTAATGGAACTTTTGAATCTTCAGTGTCTTTTATGTATATCTTGAATTCTGCTGTTTCATAATCATCAGAATCAACATTTCCAAGATAAACCTTTGATGGCGATATTACCTTGATGTAATCGCTTTCCTTTAACTCAATATCAAGAAGCTTCACACCTGTTGTTCCCTTGTTTGTAAAAGAAAGGTAAACCATGCCTGCTTGACCTTTCATGAAGACTTCTGTTGAATCAAGCAATGGCTCTAGCAATGGCTCATCACCAATAACAATACTTATTATTTCTGATTTTGAATAGTTTGTTCCAAGCTCATCAGAATATTCAATGTTTACAGTTATTTTGTAGATATTAGCACTTGCATCAGGATTAGGTATTATTGTGAAGTCCACGGTCTCAGTTTCTCTGGAATTGATTTTTTTTATTACCTGTTTGTTTGTGGTTCCGATTGTTGAGAATGGCAATTCTTCATATGTTACAGATGTTGTTGATCGAAGAACTTTTATTAACTCCAATTCAATCTGGACATCCTTTAAAAGAGAATCTGCCATGTTTTCCAGCTGGATGCTTAATAATGCCTTTTTCCCGGGAGGCATTGGGTCAGGATTATAATCTATTTTCTTTATATTCAGTATTGCATCATGAGTTTTTACATTAATGTAAAACTCATTTGGCTTTTGCCATGTAACTCCATTATCCAAGCTGTACCTTACACTTATTTCATTTTCACCCTCAACAGCATTCTCATCAATCCTTAACCTGTATGTTACCATAACACCGTTGTCACCTATCTGCCTGCCCCATACACTTCCTATTTTTTGTGCTACGCTTTCTCCCGGGTCAAGAGAAAAAGGATATTCGGGAAGGATTTCAAATATAACATTTTCTGCATTTGAAGATCCCATGTTCTCAATCTTAAATATTACATCTACATACTTGCCTGGCTCTCCAGGGTCAGGCTGGTAGTTAACCATTGTTACCCTTATCTGCGCTGAATCAGGAATTACAGCAAAAGAATCCTGAGCTAAAAACAAAAAAACCATACATAAAAATCCAATTAATATTTTTTTCATCTTAATTACCTCCACTATTTTTTACAATAACTCCATCTTTTAAATGTGCTATGTTATCTGCATACTTTGCAAGACTCTCATCATGGGTGACCATCACTATTGTCTTTTTATCTTCCCTGTTAAGCTTTCTTAAAAAGTCCATTACCATCTTCCCTGTTTTTGAGTCAAGGTTTCCTGTTGGCTCATCTGCAAGGATAACATCTGGGTTGTTTGCCAATGCTCTTGCAATAGCAACACGCTGTCTTTCACCACCGGACATTTCTGTTGGCCTGTGGTTTATCCTGTGGCTAAGATTAACCTTGTTAAGCAGTTCCTCAGCCCTTTTATTTCTTTTATCAACAGGAACTCCCTGAAAAACCATAGCAAGAGTGATATTTTCCTTTGCACTTATTGTATGAATTAGATTAAAAGTCTGGAATATAAAACCTATTTTTCTCCCTCTTATCTGGGCAAGCTCTGACTCATGAAGATGCGCAATATTTTTTCCATCAAGATAAACCTCTCCCTTTGTCGGAATGTCAAGGCATCCTACCATGTTCACAGCAGTGCTCTTTCCTGAGCCGCTAGGACCCATTATTGCAACAAACTCTCCGTTTTTAACATTAAAGTTCATTCCCCTGAGAGCATTTACATCAACATCTCCCATCCTGTAGGTTTTCCATACATCCTTAAGCTCAATTATGTTTTTTTTCATTTTCTTTTTTTCTTACTTTCTTTATCATTTCAATAATATTCTTTACTATCTTTTCAGAAAGCACAACTTCTTCATAATATTTTTCTATTATCTTTAACTCCTGCCTGGATTTTTTTGATTTTTCTTTTTTGTACTTTTTTATTATATCAGGTAGCTTGTTTTTTGTTGGAATGATTATTTTTTCATATTTTCTTTTAATCAAGTCAAGTGAAAATATACTCATCTCCTTTTCCATGTAAAAATAAGCCTTTCTTGAGCCGGGCTTTTTTATTCTTTTTATTAACCCGATTCTTTCTATAAGTTTTGTTGCTGTGCATATTGCAGAGAGACTATATCCTGTCTTTTTTGAGAGCTCTTCAAGCGAAATCTCATCAGGACTTGCATAAAGAAGAGCAATTACCTCTGACGAGATTTCATCAAGGCCGTTAACCTTGCAGTTCTCTTTCATCAGGTGGATAAATTCATCCTTTGGTGTCTTGAAATAGCCAATCATTTTCTTTTTTAACTTTCAGTAATTTATGAAAGTTATGAAAGTTAGTATTTAAAGGTTTTGATTTTAGAAAGATAAAAAGCACTTAAAAAGAATTTTATGGTTTATAGCATCAGCAAACCAAAAAGTTTATTAAATCAAGAGTTAATTATTATATTATGCAACCACAAATAATATTTCTTGGAACAGGGGGTGACTGCTTTGTGGTTGGAAAGCAGTTGAGAGCCTCTGGAGGAATCATAATAAGAGCTAATGATATGCAGTTCCATATAGATCCTGGGCCTGGTTCAGTTGTCAGGGCAATGCAGTACGATGTTAATTTAAGGGAAAATACCTGTATCTTGTTGTCTCATAATCATATTAATCATGCTTCTGATATAAATGCTGTTATAAGTTCAATGACCCACGGCGGGCTTGACAAAAAAGGTGTTTTGATAACCAACAAAACAGCTGTTGAGGGAAATGAAGACATAAGCCCGATGATTACGCATTATTACATGGGATGCCTTGAAAGGATTATAACAGCTCTTCCTGACCAAAGAATAGGTGTTGGTGATATTGAAATAAAAACAACCCCAACAAAACACGGAATAGAAAACATCGGCTTTAAGTTTGTTACCCCTGATTTTACACTTTCATATATTTCTGACACGGTTAATTTTACCGGGCTTGCAGAAGCTCACAAGGGTTCTGAGATACTAATTATGAATGTTGTAAATCCTTCGGGGGTTTCTTCAAAGATAAACCTGAATTCAGATGATGTGGTTGAAATAATAAAAAAAATAAAACCTAAGCTTGCGATAATACAGCACTTTGGTATAAAGATGATCAATGCTGACCCGATGTATGAGGCAAGAGAGATACAGAAAAAGACAGACACACAGGTTATAGCGGCCAAAGACGGAATGGTAATAAACCCTTTGTCGTACTCCTCTTCTTTAAGACAGAAAAAATTGGACAGTTTCTAGAAAAATAAAATAATAATTCCATATCCTACAAGGCATCCTGCTGTGAGAAATGGCATAGCAGGGTAGAATTTGTCTTTTTTGCTTTTTATAAACAAAAATATAAGCGCGATTGTTGCAAACAGGGGAATTATCAAAGATACAAAAAATCCGAATGTTTTCATTGCTACACCGGCAAAAAGCAAAGGAAATGCAACATCTCCTCCACCCAAAATTGCAGTCTTGATTTTTTCTATTTTTTCAACTTTTATTTTTTTGTCTTTTTTTAACTCTTTTTTAGGAGGGTTGTAAGGGATTGAAAGACCTGCAAAAACATTGGACTCTGTCTGAAATCTTGCAAGCTTTACCATGTGCTTGCTTTTCCAAACTGCATATATGTCATATACAGATATCAGAAACAAAAGTATGAAAACAGAGTACATGTTCATAATAGGAACAAATATTGCAGCCAGTCCACCGTAAACAAAAATCTCAGTTATATTATGGACAAAAATATTAGGCCTGAAAACCTTTATCAAAGCAAGAATAAAACTGATTAAAAATGCAAACTGCTGCCCAATAAATGGATTTAAAGCTATTGTAAGGCAGATTAAAACACTAAGGAAAAACCATACCTTCCACCACATCACTTTTTTGAATCTTACAAGCAGAAGCAACAGCCCAGTTCCAATAAGAACCGCGGTTATAATAAGGATAAATGACTTGTTTTCCTCAACAGGGGGCCTTTCAAAATCATAAGGAAGTTCCTCCCATGTTGTAACTCCTGTTTCAGCTGTTTTTTCATGGTCAATATATTCATTTGTTATTATCATTCCCATAAACTGAGAAAGAAAAAAAAGTGCTACAAGGGTTATTGTTACTTTTAATGTATGCTTCATACCCTAAAAAGATTAACCAAAATTATTTAAATGTTCTCTTTTTAATTATATCAAGATGTTGTCTCATAATATCTGCATAAGTGTTTTTTCAAAGCCAGAGGATAATAAAGAAAATATAAAAAACAGCCTTATTTCTCTTTTTCCATTTAATTTAAAAGATGAAAAAATAGAGCTTAAATCAAAAAAATGCCTTGGCTTTAATGAAAGGGAAATAATAATCTTTGAGGTTGTTCTTGAAAAAGAAAAGCACATAAACAAGTTTCTTAAATCTCTTAACGAAAAGCTATCTAAAGAACAAAAACAGCTTTTGATAAATCAGATTGAATCAAGACTTGATAATGATTTGAATTTCTTTTTAAGGCTTGACAAAGAAAAACTAATCAATGAGAAACTATTATGGATAACAGATAGCGGCAACTGTTATCACATTAAAATTAAGATATCTGCATTTCCAAACAAAAAACAGATTGCAGCTAGAAACATTGAAAAAATGTTTAGCTAAGCAAAACCTTTAAATAATCATAATCGCTTGTTTTTAAAAATGGCAGAAGATTTTGTGGTTACACCATGGGAAGTGCAGGGAGAGGTTGATTACAATAAGCTGATAAAGCAGTTTGGCACAAAGCCTCTTACAGAAAGCATAATAAAAAGAATTGAAAAACATACTGGCGAACTGCATTACATGCTCAGAAGGAAAATATTTTTTTCTCATCGTGACCTCGATGTTCTTTTAAATGATTATGAAAAAGGGAAAAAGTTTGCCTTGTACACAGGAAGAGGTCCTTCAGGAAATACGCATCTTGGCCACATAATACCCTGGATTTTTACCAAATGGCTTCAGGATAAATTTGATGTTCCTTTATATTTTCAGATCACAGATGATGAAAAGTTTTTGTGTAAGCCAAACTTAACATTAAAACAAACACATGAGATGGGATATGACAATGCGCTTGAGTTAATTGCTCTTGGATTTGACCACAAGAAAACCTTCATCATAGTTGATACAGACTATTCAAAAACCCTTTACAACAACGCAATAAAAGTTGCAAAAAAAGTTACTGCCTCAAATGCAAGGGCGGTATTTGGCTTTACAAATGAGACAAATATAGGAATGTACTTATGGCCTGCTATGCAGGCAGTGCCCTGCTTTCTGCCTTCTATTTTAACAGGGGAAAAAATAAGAACGTTGATTCCGGCAGCAATTGACCAGGATCCTTACTGGAGAATTGCAAGGGATGTTGCTCCCAAGCTTGGCTATCCTAAAACAGCTGCAATACACAATGTGTTTTTGCCTTCACTTACAGGACCAAGAGGAAAGATGTCAACTTCAACAAACATGGAATCAACAATATTCACGACAGATGATGAAAAAACAGTGAGAAAAAAAGTCATGAAATATGCCTTTTCTGGAGGAAAAGACACTGTTGAAGAGCACAGGAAGCACGGCGGAAATCCAGATATAGACTCTTCATACCAGTGGCTCAGGTTTTTTGAGGAAGATGATAAAAAATTAAAAAAAATATACGAAGATTATAAGTCAGGAGGATTACTCTCAGGAGAGTTAAAGCAGATACTTGTTGACAAACTTAATAATTTCCTTGCAAAGCACCAAAAAAACAAGGAAAAAGCAAGAGACAAGCTTGATAAATTTTTGCTTAAAGATTAAAAAGAGGTGTTAAAATGAAAAAAACAAAAAAGCCAGTTTTTCAGCCATTGCCAGGAACATTTATGATGATGGGAATCATCGGTTTTACAGTTTCTTTGATATATACTATATCAGGAAGGATTGATCCAAGTTGGGGAGTATCATTTATCATTGTATTCCTGGTAATTGTATTGGCATCTATAAAGTCAATGACTCCTCCTGCAAAAATTTAGAACTCAAAACTTTTTTTCTTTTTTTTCAGGGCAGTTGGAGCTTCTCCGCCGTGCCATGTTATTCTGGGCCTTACCATCATTGGATAAATCTTTTCATTTGTGTCGTCAAATATCAGTGCAGCGCCCTTAACACGGGGCAAGTCATTAAGCTGTGTATCAAGGCCCTTCCTCATGTAGCTTTGCATTAATGCACTTAATGCATCAATATCCACCTTTGCAGTTACTCTGTGTGATATTACTGTATCTGACTGAGTCATCACATCACGATGAATCTGCCCTGGCTGTTGGGACGCCAATACCAATGATATTCCTGGCTGCCTGCCTTCTCTCAATATAGTTATAAGGGCGTTGCTTGCTGATGTCTTGCCCTCTTTTGGAAGAAACTCATGAGCCTCATCCACCATCAGCCACACCATAGGCTTTTTATCTTTTTCAGGAATTTCCTCATCAAACAAAGTTGTTACATTTTTTATTGCCTCATATTCCTCTGTTCTTCTTGCAACCATCCTTTCCCTGAAAAGCTTTTGCGCAACAAGGCCAATAACCAAAGCGCTTATGTTTTTGCTTCCCGGCAGTGTGGCATAACAGCTAACATCAAGAACAGTTATTTTTCCGGGCAGGATAAGGTCATTTAATGATGTTCCTTTATCACTGAATAACCCCCACTTTTTTGCCGCCTCAAATCTGTTCTGTACAGAATCCTTAACACTATAATCAAACTTTTTGTTGTTTTTTATTTCATTTATTATATCATCCATTGAAAAATTCTTTTTTCTCTCTTTTAAGTCAGTTATAACTCTTTCTATTAATACTCCCATAGGGGTATTTATTGGTATTTCAAATGTCATGCACCAATCAGAAGAGTCAAATTCAGATGGAAGGATTGAAAAAGCATAATCTGTAGGTATTCCTTTTTCCTTAAATTCCTTGTAATACCCTGTTGGAGTGAATATTTTGACATCAAACCCAGCTGGCTTTATTTCCCATTCATCAAGAAGAGCTTCATCTTTTTTGTTTGCATACTTCATAGTCCAGTATATTCCCATGGTGTCAAGAATTATAACACTGAGGTTGTTTGCTATTTCTTCAGGAAGAGTTGCCATTCCTTCTGCTATAACCCCTAAGGTATAGGATTTTCCGCTGCCCCTTTTTCCACATACAAAAACAACATGAGACCTTATAACATCAAGGTGTATGGGGTTGTAAAGCGAAGTAGTCTGCCCCATTTTTACGAACTGCTTTCCAAGAAGTATTGTCCCGTCAAGATTGAATTTCTTCCTGTCTTTTTCATTTCGTCCAATGATTATCTCATACATAACCAAAATAAAGAAACCTTTAATATAAATATTTGTTGGATTTAACAACAAGATTTATAAAGTGTTTTTGTTTTAGTATTAAAAATGGCAACTAAAAAAGATTTTGAAAATATGAGGAAAGAGCTTAAAAATTTTGAAAAGCATCGTGAGATTGTTATCAGCAAATCAAGAGAAGTGATACAGCTATCTAAAAAAATTATATATGCAGTCCACAGGTCAGATATAAAACTTGCTGAGAAACATTTAAAGGAAATTAAAGTTAAAGTGAATGAGCTTGATAAGGAAGTTTGCAAAAGTCCAGAGCTTGTTTATAATGGCCCATACAAGGTTGCAGTGCAGGAGTTTGTTGAAGCAGCATGCTATCTTGAATTTGTTAAAACTAAAGAAATTCCTTCTGCAAAACAGCTTAAGGTTAACACAGAAAGCTATATAGCAGGAATATGTGATTTAACAGGAGAGCTTGTCAGAAAGGCAATAAATTCTGCAATAAACAATGATTATGAACAAGCTTTGTTTATAAAAAATTTTGTCAATGATCTGTATAATGAGTTAATGCTTTTTGACTTCAGAAATGAATTAAGAAGAAAGTTTGATTCAATAAAATACGATTTAAAGAAACTGGATGATGTTGCGCTTGGAATAAAGCTGAAAAAATGATAGACAAAACCAAGATAAAAAAACAAATTGAGAAGGTAATGCATGATTTTATTAAAGAGCTTAACAAGGCAGAGGGAGTTAAGCAGGATTTTGGCTCTGAAAGAGATAAGTCAACAAGGGATGTTATAAAAAAAGATCAAGACAAAGATTTCAGAAAACTGATGTTTGAAAATGCCCCTAAAAAAAATCAAGATTTTATTTTAATGGAAAAAAAACACTGGTAGTTCTTATGATAAAAGAAAAGATTGAAAAATTAAAAAAACAAGAGATTACTTCAAAGCAAAACATAGAATCATTTCTAAAGGTTATAAAAGAAAAAAACAAAGAGATTAATGCATTTCTTTATGTTAACAAGGGTGCAGTTAAGCAGGCTGAGATTGTTGATGAAAAGATAAAAAATGGAAAGGCAGGAAAGCTTGCCGGGCTTGCAATTGCAGTCAAATCAAATATAAATGTTAAGGGAATGCCTGTTAACTGCGCATCAAAAACACTTGAGAACTATAATGCAACATTTGATGCAGATGTGATAAAAAAGATAAAACAGGAAGATGGGATAATAATTGGCATGACAAATATGGATGAGTTTGCCTGCGGAATGTCAGGAACAAGCTCTGCATTCGGAAAAACAATAAATCCTAAGTGTCATGAAAGAATTCCAGGAGGATCTTCATCGGGCTCAGGAGCAGCAGTTGCAGCTGATATGTGCGATATTGCGCTTGGCTCTGATACCGGCGGTTCTATAAGAAGCCCTGCATCTAACTGTGGTGTAATTGGTGTAAAGCCTTCTTATGGAAGAGTTTCAAGATATGGATTAATTGATTTGGCAATGAGCTTCGACCAAATTGGTCCATTAGGTAATGATGTTTACGGCTGTGCATTAATGATGGAGGTTATCTCAGGAAAAAGTGATTATGATGCTATAAGCTTTGACAAACCAGTTGAAAAATACACTAAGTTCAATAAAATTGAAGAAATAAAGATAGGGATAAGCCCAGAATTTAAGGATATGTGCGATGACAAGCGCATATATGAAATTTTTGAAAATCTCACTAAAAAATTTGCAGAGAAAACAAAATCAAGAATAATAGAAAAAAACCTTAAACATGTCAAACTTGCTGTTCAGGCATACTACCCAATAGTTTATGTTGAGTTTTTCTCAGGAACAAGAAAATTTGACGGGAGAAAGTACGGAAAGAAAATAGAGGAAAGCTGCGGAGAGGAAGTGTTGAAGAGAATAATAGGCGGAAAGGAAATGTCTAAAGCAGAGCACGAGGGAACTTATTACAGAAAGGCATTAAGGGTTAAGGATTTGATAAGGCAGGATTTTGAAAATGCATTCAGGGAAGTTGATGTTTTAATAACTCCTGTTGTTCCGGCTATTCCTCCAAAAATTGGCAAAGAGATAACACCTGAAGTTATGTATTTCTTTGATGCACTGACAGTTCCTGCAAACCTTGCAGGAATATGCTCTGGAGTTGTTAATGGAGAAATAATTGACAATGTCCCTGTTGGAGTGCAGATATCTGTTCCTTCATTCAAGGAAAAGCTTTTGTTTGATGTAATGAAAACTTGGCAAGATTTAAATACCTAAAAGTATTCTTTATTCTGGGTGGTTGAGATGGATTTAACTGGAAAATCAGTTGTTATGATAATTGCTCCTGAAAATTTTAGGGATGAGGAGCTTCTTGATACAAAAGAAGTGCTTGAAGACCATGGTGTTGATGTTACTGTTGCATCAAAAAATGTTGAAAAGGCAACCGGCTCTCTTGGAGCAGAAGTTGATGTTGATAAAGATATAATTGATGTTAAAGTTAATGATTATGATGCAGTAGTTTTTGTTGGAGGTCCAGGAACAAACATTTATTTTAATGATGAGACAGCTTTGGGCATAGCAAGAGATTTTTATGAACTTGGAAAAATAACTGCTGCAATCTGCATCGCTCCGGTGATACTTGCAAATGCAGGTGTTTTAGATGGAAAAAAAGCAACAGTTTTTCCGTCAGGAAAGGATGATATTATGTCAAGAGGAGCTGATTACACAGGAGAGCAGGTTACACAGGACGGAAAGGTTATAACTGGAAATGGTCCTGCTGCCGCAAGAAATTTTGGTGAGTTAATTGCAAAAGAGCTTTCAAGAGAGTGATAATATGTTATTGGGAAAAACAAAAATAGAATGGCTTGGACACGCAGGATTTAAGATAAAAGGTGAAAATGTTATTTACATTGACCCTTATAATATTCAGCCAGAAGAAAAGGCAGATATTATTTTGATTACTCACGGGCATTATGACCACTGCAGTGTTGATGATATCAAAGGGTTGATAAAAGAAGGAACATTTATTTTGGCAACAACAGACTGCTCAAGCAAGCTTTCTAATTTTCAGGGAATAAAAGTACAGCCAGTAAAACCAGGAAAGAAGTTTGAGGTCCTTGGATTAAGGATAGAGACAGTTCCAGCTTACAATATCAATAAAAACTTTCATGAGAAGTCAAATGAATGGGTTGGTTATGTTGTTGAGATGGATGGAAAAAGAATCTATCATGCAGGAGACACTGATTTTATTCCTGAGATGAAAGAAATAAAAAATATTGATGTTGCACTATTGCCTGTTGGCGGCACTTATACAATGGACGCAAATGATGCAGCAAAAGCTGTTAATGCAATAAGGCCAAAAGTTGCTGTTCCAATGCATTATGGAAGCATAGTTGGGACAGAAAGCGATGCAAAGAAGTTCAAAGATTTATGTAATTGTGAAGTTGAGATAATGGAGCATTAATTATTATAATTAAAGATATAAAATAGTTATTTTATATTGAAACAATAACAATTACACTGGCCTTTATTTCCACAATGTGCTGATTTTGCAATCCCAAAAGGCCCTCTTATAAGGCATGGACCTAAGTTTTCTATTTTTTCATAATCTGGGTATCCTTCAAAATCTTCTTCCATACTTCCATCTACTTCCTTGGGCCATTTACAATCACCATCTCCATAACCTTTTTTTAAACATGCTGATTTACATTGATCGATGCTTCTGTAAGTACTACAACCACTTAGGATAAACAAACTGATTAACAAAAAGAATAAAACAACAATATTTCTATTCATTATGCATCACCTAATTACATTAAAATCATAATACATATAAAAATTTATCTTTCTTTAATTTTGTATTTTCATTGGCCACTGGACATTTCCGCATTAATGTTTTAAACTAAATTCTATTTCTTTTTTTTATGAACAGAACAGCGACAGTTAATCTGCCCTTGCACGGTGGAAAAGCGCCAAGATGGCTTTTTGGACGCATGGTTAAGATGTCTTCTGCAATAACAAGTGCGATTGTGGACGAATACGGCCAGAACGAATTCATAAAGAGAATCTCAAATCCATACTGGTTTCAGGCCTTAAGCTGCGTCCTTTCGTACGATTGGCATTCAAGCGGCACTACAACAGTTACATGCGGGGCTTTAAAAGAGGCATTAAAAAATAAAAATATAGGATTATTTATCGCTGGCGGAAAAGGCAAGACTTCAAGAAAAACACCAACTGAGATTGAAAAATTCTCTGAAAATACTGGCTTATCAACATTGAAGATTGAAAGAATGAAATACTCAAGCAAAATGTCTGCAAAAGTTGATTCTGCTGTTTTGCAGGACAATTATAATCTTTATCATCATTGTTTCTTTTTTACTGAAAAAGGAAAATGGTCAGTAGTTCAACAGGGAATGAATAATTTAAATAATTATGCAAGAAGATACCACTGGCTTTCTGATTCTTTTAAAAGTTTTGTTGATTCTCCCCAGAATGCAGTGTGCTGTGATTTAAGAGAAGATAAAGCTTTGAACATGAGTGCCAATGAAAGCAGAAAAGCAAGAAAAACATCTGTTGATATCATAAAGGATAATCCAAAACATCTTGAGAAATATTTTAAGCCTTCTGTGCAGAGAACTCTTTTTAATTTTAACACACATGCCATAGAATTCACAATGCCACCACATCATGAGATTTCTGATATGGCCAATATAAACCTTAAAACACTGCAGAAAGCATATGAAATCCAGCCAAAGAATTATGAGGAATTGGTTGCAATTAAGGGTGTTGGGCCAAAAACAGTAAGAAGCTTAGCTTTAATTTCAAGTTTAGTTTACGGCGATGAAGTAAGCTGGGAAGATCCTGTAAAATATTCTTTTGCACATGGCGGAAAAGACAGAATTCCATATCCTGTTGACAAGCAATTAATGGATTCCTCCACAGAAACATTAAGAAACGCAATAAGACAGTCAAGGATGGGCCAAAAAGACAAAACAAACGCATTAAAGAAATTAAGCAGTTTCTATTAACTATTTTTTAAAATTATTATATTCCCTTTGCCTCTTTTTATCTTTTTGATTTTGTTATCATTTTCAAGCTCTGTGAGGATCAAGCTAATTGAGGCCTCTGACATTGAAAAGTTTTTTCTTATGTCTCTTTGCGTTATTCTTCCTCCACTTTGCTTTATGAAATCATAGATTTTCTCCTTTGGATTTTCTTCTTCAGAAAATATTCTGCTTTCAGGCTTTTTTCGTTTTTTCATTAAAAAAATAAGTATCACAATAATAAAAAATAAAAACACTGCTAGATAAATCCAACTAAAATGTTCTTCCTCATCTTCTTCATAGGGGTTTTCTATTTTTATCTCTTCCCCCAATAAAAGAAGCTCTTTTTCTTCTGACAAATCCAAAAAAAGCAAAAGATCAAGCACATACCTTCCTGTTTCAACTATCTTTATCTTCTCTTCGACTGAATAAACATTGTAATTGCTTGTGTAAACCGCTTCTATAACATATTCGCCTATAGGAAGGTCAAAAGAATAATCACCTTCCTTGGAAACTATTGTCTGCTTTGGCGTTGAGTTAACTTCTATTATTGCCCCCTTGGCAGGATTTAAAGACATGTCATATACAGTACCATATATCTCAGCTGCATTAACAGATGGAACTAATATTACTACAAATAGTAAGAATAATGGAATAAAACACCTCTTTTTTTCCATAATAACTGTTTATCTTGTTAAATATAAAAATCTTTCTGTGTTTAATACTTTAATGAATTCTGCTGTTTTAAAGTGTATTAAAGCATTCTAAAGCATTCTCAGTTATTTTTAACACTTAATTTTAAAGCGTAAAAAAGCATGTTTATAAATTAAAAATACAGTATTCTCTTATTAAACATATTGGAGGTTTGAAAATGAAAAACAAAATAGCATTTTTTATGACAGCATTGCTTTTGTTAATTATTGCACCAATGGCTTTTGCTGCACAAGGAGAATCTGGCAGTCAGGATGTTGTTGTAACTTCTGGAGAAGGGGCAGCTGGAGAGGATAATCCTCAGGTTCAGCAGCAGGTTAATGAAGAACAGCAGACACAAAATGAAGGTGAAGAACAAGTAATGGTTCAGCAAAACCAGCAGGTAAGGGCTCAGACAAAATCACAGCTTAGCGAAATGATTCAGCAAAAACAACAGAGAATGAATCAGGAGCTTGAGCAAAAGGATGAGAAAGAGCAGAATGTTTACCAAAACCAAAATAGAGTAAGATTGGCTGTGCATTCACTCCTTGCAATGGAGGATTTAGCTGGAGGCATTGGCGAAGAAGTTTCCCAGATTGCACGCCAGTTTAATAATTCTGTCCAGGCAACAATAAACGCAGAGGAAAAAATACAAAGAAGAAGCGCATTTGCAAGATTTTTTGCAGGCGGAGATTCAGAATCAGCAGAAGAACTTGAACAGCAGGTAAATCAAAATAAGCAAAGAATACAGGAACTAAAACAGCTTCATGAGCAATGCGATTGTGATGAAGAAGTAAAGACAATGATGCAGGAGCAGATACAGAGTATGGAGCAGGAGCAAAACAGGTTAGAGGGACTTGCGCAAAAAGAAAAGAAAAGCAAGGGATTATTTGGATGGCTTTGGAAATAAGCCATCTTTTTTATTTAATTAATAATGATGAGGGAGACATAAAATGAAAAAAATAACAGCATTTTTTATCATAGGATTACTTTTATTAATTATTGTACCAATGGCTTTTGCGCAGAATGGCAGTCCAGGAGCTGAAAAGGATTCAAATGGAAGAGCATTAACTGAAACACAAAAGCTCATTCCAGATGAAGTATTAGAAAAGCAAAAAAAACTTGTTCCTGATGAAATACTGGAAAAACAAAAACAGCTTATCCCAGATAAGGTTTTGCAAAAAACAGAAGGATGGAGAGTTAAAAGGGCAGAACAGATTGCAGAAAAAGTAGATTCTGCAAGAAACTTTATAGGAAATCTTTCAGAAAACCAGTCAAGAATATTTTTACACCTTTCAAGGGCACAACAGAACCGCCTGGTTGAAATGGATAAGGAAGATGCATTAAATGTAATGGAAAATCTTAGATTAAGGGTTGTAAACAAAGCTGATGCATTCAAGGAAAGGGTAATAGCGCAAGAAAAGCTGGAACATGCAAAGCAGAACTACCTGAAAGCAAAGCAGAACTACCTGAAATCACTTAATTCTTACAAGGAAGCAAAATCTAATTTTATGGATGTCAAGAACAGGATTAAGGAATGCAGTAATGATGACAGTGAAGAATGCAGGGAATTAGAAGAAAGGGCAGTAAATCACTCAAAAAAGATGATAATGAACAGCGCTAATATGATAATTGAGCATCTTAATAAGATAAAGGAAAAGGTTATTTCATCAGAAACAATAGATGAAGAAAGGGCAGAAGAAATAGTCTCAGAAATTGAAGGACAAATTTCAGAAGTTGAGGGTATTATTGAAGATGCGGAATCAGCTGAAACAAAAGAGGAAATAAAAGAAGCTGCAAAGTCATTATCAAAACTCTGGATAAGAATAAGAAACAGGGAAAGATTACATTCTACAGCTGTTGTTGAAGCCAGAGTTTGGGGAATAATAAAGAGAAGCGAGCATCTTGAAGAAAGACTGGAATTGACTTTGGCAAAGATGGAAGAGCAAGACCTTGATGTTTCTGAAATTGACAACAAGATAACAGAATTTAGCGAGAAAATACAGCAGGCAAAAGACAAATATCAGGAAGCTCAGGATTTAATAGACAAAGAATATTTTGGTGACAACAAAGAAACACTAAAATCAACTGTTGATGAGGCAAAAGAGCTTATTAATGAGGCACATGAACTACTTAAGGAAGCCCATGAACTTCTTGTAGGCATAGTAAAAGATATTAAGTCAGCAGGTGGAGATATAGAGCCAGAAGACGATGATGAAGAATACGAAATAGTTGAAGAAGATGACGATGACAACGAGGAAGAGGAAGAAGAACTGGAAGACGATGATAATGATGACAATGAAGAAGAAGAGCAAGAAAACGATGAAGACGAAGATGACAATGAAGAAGAAGATAATGATAACAATGAGGAAGAACTGGAAGACGATGATGAACAGGAAGATGATGAAGGAAACAACACAACAGTTTAAATTTATCTTTTTTTATTTTATTTAAAATCCTGCAATAACAGCATTGCCGATGTTAGTTGCATGGTCGCTTATTCTTTCTAGATTTCTTAATGTATCAACAAATATTATCCCTGATGAAGGATTGCAAATCTTTTTTCTTAATCTTTTTATATGATTTTCCTCAAACTGTTTTTCCTTTTTATCCACTTCATCCTCAATTTCATCAATTTCCTTTGCAATATTTTTGTTATCATCTCTCAATGCAATTATTGCTTTTTCATAAACCTTTTCAACTTTTTCAAACATTTCTTTAAGTTCATCCATAGCATACTTAGAGAATTTCAGCTTTTCTTTTTTCTTCCTTTCAAAAAGCTCAACAATATTATTAGCATGGTCACCAACCCTTTCAATATCACTTATGCAATGAGACAGAATAGCTAGTTTTTTTGCATCTTCCTTATTTAATGGCCTTTGAGATATTTCTTCAAGGTATTCATTCAATACCCTGAAGATTTCGTCAACAGCATCTTCTTTTTTAATAACAATATTAACTAAATCTTTTTTGTCTTCAATAAAAGCTTTCTTGCTTTCATTTAACATAGATTTTGTTATCATTGCCATCCTTGTTGTTTCTTTTCCTGCCTCTGATAATGCTATTGAAGGAGTGTTTAACAACCTTTTTTCTAAAAATTTAGTTCCATTATCAATTTTTATATCCTGTCCAGGTATTAATCCTTTAACCAGCCTAATCAACAAAAATATGAAAGGCAACAAGATAAATGCAGTTGAGACATTAAACAAAGTATGGGCATTTGCGATCTGTCTTGGGAGGTTTTGTGAAGTCATTGAGACAAGATGGGTGAATAAAGATATGAAAGGAATAAATATTATTGCTCCAATTGTTTTGAATATAATATGAAACCATGCAGCCCTTTTTGATGATATTGAAGAGCCAATAGATGCAATAAGCACAGTTATACATGTTCCTATATTTGCTCCAATTATAATTGCTATGGCTGCCTTAAGGTCTATTATCCCTTCCATACCCATTGCAATGACCAATCCAGATGTTGCTGAACTGCTTTGTATTATCCCTGTAACAATAGCTCCTGCCAAAACACCAAGAATAGGAACATCTGAAAAATTTTTTATCATATTTAAAAATAAGACACTTTCACCAAGAGGCCTAGCTCCCTCTGACATAAGGTTCATTCCAAGAAAAAGAATTCCAAATCCAAGAAGAATTTGCCCCATGTAATGTGTTTTCCTTTTTTTTCCTGTTACAAACAACAAAACACCCAATGCGATTATAGGAAGAGCATATTTCCCCACCTTGAAAGCAATTAATTGAGCAGTTACTGTTGTCCCTATGTTGCTGCCAATTATAACCCCCACAGAGCGCTCCAATGTCATTAAGCCAGCATTAATCAATCCGACTAATGTTACAGTCGTTATGCTGCTGCTCTGGATTATGGCTGTTATTAATGCTCCTCCGAATATTCCCTTTATTGGTCTGTCTGTAAGTTTCTCAAGTATTGTCTTTAGTTTTTTTCCTGCAGCCTTCTGAAGACCCTCACTTAGAAGCATTATACCATATAGGAATAATGCAAGGCCTCCAAAAATCCCAAATACAATTGCCAAAACATCCATTTAACTCGTTGATAGGGCCCACCAAACAATATTTAAGTTTTATTATAGTTTAATAGATATTATTCTCCACTAGTAAACTATTTAAAGAAGTTTCTTATTCTGCTTAGGAGAGGTGGTTTATATGGCCAAAAAAGTAATTTTTATGCTTTTGTTAATTTCACTTTTTTTTGTTTCAGGATGCCTGGAAATCAAAGAAACAAAAACCAAAAATGCTAATGAGCAGGAAAATGTAGTTTATGAACAGCAAGATATAGAAAGTGATGAACTTGATGAGCTTTCTGATGAAATTTCTGATATTGAAAATATTGAAAATAACCTTGATGATGAAGATCTAGTTAATTTAGAGTATGACCTTGAAAACATTAATTGGTAGGTTTTTACCGTAATCTTTATATATTCTTTATAAAACCTTTAAATGGGGTAAAATATGACAAGAACACATACATGTGGAGAGCTTACTAAAAAGGATGTCAAGAAAGAAGTAGTTTTATATGGATGGACTCAGAGCAGGAGAGACCATGGCGGATTAATATTTATTGATTTAAGGGATAGGCACGGCTTAACCCAGATTGTTTTTGATCCTTCTCATAACGAGGAAAACCATAAAAAAGCAGAGCATATTGGCCGCGAATTCGTTTTAAATATAAAAGGAAAAGTGAGAGACAGAAAACAAGGCATGATAAACCCTAATATGAGAACAGGTGAGATTGAGGTTTTGGTTGATGAGCTTAATATAATAAACGAGGCAGATACACCACCTATTGAAATAGATGACAGAAAAGAGGCAAATGAGGATATAAGATTAAAGTACAGATATCTTGATTTAAGAAGACCAATAATGCAGGAAAGGATTGCATTAAGACACAAGATTGTTACTTCTGCAAGGGATTATTTTAACAAAAACGGATTTCTTGAGATAACAACTCCCATGTTGGTTAAGTCAACTCCTGAAGGAGCCCGCGATTATGTTGTTCCCTCAAGAGTCAATCCAGGAGAGTTTTATGCGCTTCCTCAAAGCCCTCAATTATATAAGCAAATTTTGATGATTTCTGGGTGTGACAGATATTATCAGACTGCTATTTGCTTAAGGGACGAGGATTTAAGAGCTGATAGACAGCCAGAACACATGCAATTTGATTTTGAGATGAGCTTTGTTACAAGCGATGAAATAAGAAAATTTGTTGAAGGTCTTTACAACCACATTTTTAAAGAGGTTTTAAAAATTAAACTTGAGAAATTTCCTGTTTTTTCATACAAGGAAGCAATGGAGAGATTTGGAACAGATAAGCCGGATATAAGATTTGGCCTCGAATTAATTGATGTAACAGATATTGCAAAAAAATCCGATTTTTCTGTTTTTAAGAATGCAGAACAAGTTAAATGTTTGAATCCTGAGAAGAACTTAACAAGGAAAGAGCTTGATAAATATATTGAATTCTGCCAGAAAAACGGGGCAAAAGGAATGACTTGGATGAGAATTACAGAGAAAGGTCTTGAAAGCAGTGTTGTAAAGTATTTTAATGATGAAGTGCAAAAAGAAATCTTGAATAAAACAAAAGCAAAGAAAGATACTGTGCTGATGTTTATTGCAGACAAGAAAAAAAAGGTTGCAAATGTATTGAACTTGTTAAGGTTAAAATTAAGAGATGATTTAAATCTTGTTAAGGAAAATGATTTTAAATTATGCTGGGTAAAGGATTTTCCTTTGTTTTCATGGAATGAAACAGAGGAAAGATGGGAGCCAGAGCATCATATGTTCACTAATCCAAAGCCTGAGTTTATGAAGGATTTTGAAAAAAGGCCCGGCGAGGTTATTGGGGATCTATGGGACTTAGTATTGAATGGAACAGAAGTCGGCTCAGGCTCTATAAGAATAAGCTCTCCTGAACTACAGGAAAGGATTATGAAGTTTATTGGGCTTTCAAAAGAACAGGCTAATAAAAAGTTTGGATTTTTGCTTGAGGCCTATAAATATGGAGCTCCTGTTCACGGAGGGATGGGCCTTGGCTTGGATAGAACTGTTGCTTTGATGGCCGGCTTAAGTGATATAAGGGAGATAATTGCATTTCCAAAGAATAAGGCCGCGCAGTGCCCTATGGATGGCTCACCTTCAGAAATTGATGAAAAACAGATGAAGGAACTGCACATTAAACCAACAGTAATCAAGAAAAAGAAATGATTATTCTTTTTTTTTGAAGTTGTTTTCAAATTCTTTTTTGAATTTTTCAAACTGGCCTTCTTTTATCGCAGTTCTGGCCTTTCTCATCAGTTCCTGCATGAAATGAAGATTATGATGCTGCATATACCTCTTTGCCTCAGGGTCATTTATCTTTGCCAGATGATGTAAATAGCTTTTTGTTAGATTTTTGCATATTTTGCAGCTGCAGTTTTCATCTATTGGATTTAAGTCAAATTTATATTTTGCTTTTTTTATTGAAATCTTGCCATCCCATGTAAATAATGTATTGTGTCTTCCGTTCTGGGTTGGAAATACAGAATCAAAACAATCAATGCCCTTGCTTATGCATTCCAATAAATGGTCAGGGCTTCCTACTCCCATCAGATAATGTATTTTTTCCTTTGAAATATAAGGCATTGAGTAATCTACTGCCTTAAACATTTCCTTCATGGGCTCGCCTATTGCTAATCCTCCGATTGCTATGCCATCAATGTCTAGCTCACTCACAAACTTAGCGCTCTTTTCCCTTAAATCCTTAAAAAATCCGCCCTGAACAATGCCGAACAATAGCTGTTTTTCATTAGTATGATATTTTTTGCATTCCTCTGCCCATCTCATTGTATTTTTCAAGGAATTAACAAACTGCTCATAAGAAGCGCCGTAAGGTGAGACATCATCTAAAACCATTGCAACATCCGAATTAATTGTCTGTTCTATTTCCATTATTTTTTCAGGCGTTACAAATATTGTTGAATTGTCAAAAGGATTTGTGAAATTAATTCCTTTTTTTGTTGAGTTTTGCAGAAAGCTCTCTCTTAACATCTGGAATCCACCACAGTCTGTAAAAATTGTCTTGTTAAAATTCATAAACTTATGGATCCCTCCTGCTTTATGAATCACATCAATTCCTGGCCTTAAAGAAAGAATAAAGGCATTGCATATTATTGCATTGGCATTCATTTCTTTGTAGTCAAATGGGCCGATATACTTTCCAATTGCTCTTGTTGCAACAGGCATAAAGAATGGAGTTTCTACTTTACCATGCGCTGTTTTTAAAAGGCCAGCCCTTGCTATGCTGTTTTCATCTTCATATTGTATATCAAACATAAAACAAGAAAATAAGCAACTTATTAAATAATTTTCCTAATTTTACAAAATTTTATAAATAAGAGAATATATTTTGATATAGAGGTTATAATCATGGAATTCATTTCAGTCAAAAAATCAATGGAAAAAGGCAATGGGCAAGTAAATATAAGGGGCTGGTGCTATCGCGTTAGAAACAGCAACAAGATGGCCTTTATAATATTAAGAGATACAACAGAAATAATACAGTGCGTTGTTGAAAAGTCAAATGTGAGTGAGGAAATTTGGAATGAGGCATTAAAAGTTACAATGGAGTGCTCTCTTGAAATTACAGGAGAGATAAAAAAAGATGAAAGAGCTCCAACTGGCTATGAAATCTCTGTTTCTTCATTAAAAATAGTTGGAGAAAGCGATACATTTCCAATAACAAAAGACCAGAGCCCTGAGTTTTTATTGGACAACAGGCATTTATGGCTGAGGTCAAGAAAGATGAATGCAATACTAAAAGTTAGGTCATCTGTTTTCCAGGCAATAAGAAAATTCTTTAATGACAAAGGCTTTTATGAAGAACATTCTCCAATGTTCTCTCCAACAAGCTGCGAGGGAGGCTCAACATTGTTTGAAGTAAAATATTTTGATGATGTTGTTTACCTAACACAGTCATGGCAGCTTTACGCTGAAGCTATGATTTCTTCTTTGGAAAAGATCTATACAATAGCTCCTTGTTTCAGGGCAGAAAAATCAAAGACATCAAGGCATCTGTCTGAGTTTTGGATGGCCGAGACAGAAATTGCATGGTATAAGTTTGAGGACATACTAAAAAATGCAGAGGATTTAGTTGCCTTTATTATAAAATATGTTCTTGAAAATAATGAAGGGCAGTTAAAATTTTTGGGCCAGGATATTGAAAAACTTAAGAAAATAAAAGCACCCTTTCCAAGAATAACTTACACACAGGTTTTAGAGGAATTAAAGAAAGATGGAATAAACATTGAATGGGGAAAGGACTTAAGAACAGTTGAGGAAGATGCAATTTCAAAAAAATACGAAAAGCCCATAATCATAACTCATTATCCTAAAAAAATAATGGCCTTCTACAAGCCAAAAGACCCTAATGACCCAAAGACAGCTTTGTGCTTTGATATGATAGCTCCAGATGGATATGGCGAAATAATAGGTGGAAGTGAAAGGGATACAGATATTGAGGAAATGAAAAAAGCCTTAATAGAGCAAGGCGAAAAACCGGAAAAATATGAATGGTATTTTGACACAAGAAAGTATGGAAAAGTTCCTCATTCAGGATATGGCCTTGGAGTTGAAAGAGTGATTGCATGGCTCTGCAATTTAGACAACATAAAAGACACAATTCCTTTTCCAAGGACAATGGCCAGAAAAACACCCTAAATCAAAATATTTAATTGAATCAAAAACAAATACAATAAAAAAGGTGATAAAGTGAAAAAAATAATGTTTCTTGTTTTGATTTTAAGTTTGTTTTTGGTTTCAGGATGTTTTCCTAATGATAAATCCCAGGAAAATTTTGATGAAGTAACAGAAATATTACTAAAAATAAAAGATGACATAAAAAATGAAAAGATAGACAGACTAACAATGCTAGAATTAAGCCATGGTTTTACTTTATTTAATTCAAATGATATAAAAATTGATAAAAATCAAGTAAAAACAATTTATTATGGTATCAAA
>JAGYOA010000080.1 GCA_018399355.1 Candidatus Woesearchaeota archaeon
ACTAGATTATTAGATCGATTAAAAAAAAGAATAGAACAAGCAGAAGAGAGTGGGAGAGGTGTTAATTTATTATTTGGGGGGGAATTGGTTTTTGATATTTATTTAATTAAAAGTATTAAAGGGGATGAATATAAAATAAATTTTATTGGTGACGGAGAAGTGAGTTTATTTGATTGGAATCCATCAATTGCATATAATGGATCAAAGGTTTTTTGGTGTGAGGGATTTATTGATAAAGATAATTTTGAAGATCCAGAAAACTATAAAAAAGAGGGGTTTTTTTCATGAGATCAATATCAGAGATGAATAAAAAAGGAATGGGTGAGATGATTAAAAATCAATTGACTTTGGCATGGTATTTTGACAAACCTTATGAAAAAATAATCTTGATCTTGTTGGGAATTTTGGGATTGTGGAAAGGCCTTGAATTAATTGGAGGATTTTTATAAGGGAAATTAAAGAAAACAAAAAGTTTATAAAGAAAAAGTGTGTGTGTAAAATATGACAGATAAAAAAAAGGAGTGTGACTATTGCAATGAAAGTGTTGATCTTCAAAAACAAAAAATTGTTTCAATAACAACTCACATTCCAAAAGATGAAGATCAAACATTTTATTATCATTTTGAGTGTTTTAAGAAAAACCACGACGAGAAAATTAAGAAAAAGGCAGATGCAATTATAAAAAACATGCAACAACAAGCACAAGGCATGTTGCAAAATGTTATGGGAGGAATTAATCTCGGAGGCATGGGTGCAATGTTTAATAATTCTTTGGGACAAAATAAATTCGCAATTGATACACAGGAAATCATTGACGAAGTTAAAAAAGAAGATGAGAAAAAACATCAAAAAAATAATTCTAAAATAAATGACAAAGAAAAAGATGGAAAAAGAGAAACAAAACGAAAGCAAAAAACTTGAATGTGAAGAATGTGGATCAAAGTTTGTTTATGTTCGGATCAAGGACAATCAGGTTGTTTGTCGTTCATGTGGCCATATTTCAGAGATGAAAAAAGAGGAATAAATAAAAGATGGTGAGTGTTCAAGATATAAATCCCTTTGCAAAGTTTAACATTGGAGTTGGTGCAATTGGAAATGCTTTAATTTTATTTGCAATTGTCACAGTTATTTTTGGGTTAATTGGTTGGTTGATTTATTGGAGGATCTCTTCAAAACAATATAACAAAACAATTCCTCTTTATAAATCAATTAATGGAGTGAATCTTCTTCAAGCAACTTATAAAGCAAAACTTGTTCCGATTTCAAAGGCAGGTGATGGATTATGGTATGTTAAAGGAGTTAAGAAATTTATTGTACCTGCAACAAAAACATCAGCACCAAATGTTTATCCACACGAAGAAAGGGAAGATGGTGAGTGGATTAATTTTGAAATTGGGACAGTCAATGAACAACAAAAATTGGCAGGTGTTAAGTTTATTCAACAAGATATGCGAACACAGAGGGTTGCAACAGGCCAAATTTTAGAACAAAGATTGATCAATAAAGGTTTTTGGGAAAAATATAAAGACATGATTGTTCATTTGGTTTTTTATATCGTGGTGACTTTATTAATGATTGTGACTTTTTGGCAATGGGGAAAAATTGTCACAGATATTGGGAATTTAGTTAGTCAATTAAATAATGTTGCTAAAACACTTAATGAATTAGAATGTGTTGGGGTTGGCGATAAAGGAATAATTCCTGCAATGATCCTTATGCTTTTTAGGAGGGAGAAGTGAGTTTTGTGACAAATGTTATCACTCCAATCTTGCAACTTTCTGTTTATCTTTTTATG
>JAGYOA010000081.1 GCA_018399355.1 Candidatus Woesearchaeota archaeon
TGCATTTTCAAAGTCTATTATTGTTGTGGTTGCCAAGGCTCCCTGTATTGTGAAGAGGATTATAATAGAATAAATCAGAAATATACTTATTTTTTTACTTATTTTTAACATTCTTCCTTTTATAAAGCTCAAGCTAAGTAAGAGAGGGATAAGCAAGACAAGAGTTATAAAAGGAGTCACTATGCAACTCCTCCTATTCTCTTGCCCTGTATATACTCATACTTACAAACAAAGATATCATCACTGCCAAAGCCATCATTACTGGCGTTGAATTAAGTATCAATGCAACCATGCTTCCCTCACTCATGTTTGTTGTTGCATTAACTCCCACTTCAATAAATGCCTGTAATGGTCTTAATAGGATGGTGAACACTGCCATCATCATAAAAAAGGTAAGCAGCGACAATATAGTCATCTGTCCTTTCTTTGTCTTTATCTCTTTCATTGTCTCCCCTTCAATGCGACATATCCTGCCAAAAATACAAAGAGTGCTATCGCAAACATTATTGGTAAGTAATTCAATATAGTTCTACTCATAGACCCTTCTATATATCCATCAGGATAGTAAGTGTAATCTGCGTAGTAAGTCCCGTTGCTCTGGTTTAATAGTTTTATAGAACCGCTTGTCAGGTTAACATCATAGTCCGTCGAAGAGTTTAACTCTGTTCCAGTTCCATTTCTCACAGCTGAACTTGAAGCCCAGTCATCATAAGTCAATGCTACATAAGTGTTATTGACCCCTGAAAAACTCTCGTTTGTTACAGTGGTTGTTGTTGTTGAATCCTGCACAGAGCTCCATACTACCCCTATTAATATTATTCCTATCAAGGGAACTAACATTGCAGTTAATAATTTTTCATCCATTTTCTACTTTTCACCTCCATAAGTTTGAATATTCTGAAAAGCCGAATGATTTCTGCTTCTTGAATCTTCTTGTACATTTTTTCCTTGTCCTGAATATCTTTATGTTATGTTTTCTTGCATACTCCTCTGCCTTTATTATTGCATCACTGCCATATCTCTTGTTGAATCTTCTTACAATCCTTCTAAATTCCTCTGTCTGTGCCATAGTTCAGAACCACCCTCCAAATTCTGGCTCTTTCTTTTTTCCTTTTCTTTTCTTTGAGCCAGAGCCTAAGAAGTCAACACCAAAATCATCTCCTCCAAGTAAATTGCTTCCTCCCCCGCCTAAGAAGTCAACACCTATTCCCTGTGGTTCTTTTTGTGGGCTTGATTTCCTCTTTGGCTTTTGGGATTCTGTTTCTGAAAGTTTTTTGATACCCGAACTGGCAGCCTTTCCTGCTCCCTCTGCTGCTTTGTTTATTCCTGTCTTTAATTTCTCTGAAAAGGATGGAGCCCTTGCCTTTTCTCTTGCCTTATTTCTCATAAGTTCCATTCTTTCAGTTCTTCTTTCTTCGTCTCTTTTTTCTTTCTGTTTTTTGTATTCTTCCTTGTATATCTTTCTCAGTTCTGCCTGTTGCTCCTTTCTCTCTTTCAGCTTGGCTTTTGTTTTGTCAAAAAATTTCATATTAATTCACCTCAATCAAAATCTTATTTTCCCAAGCCTCTCCATTTCCACTGTTGGGAATATTGAGGCCCCAGTTAATATTCTTCTCTTGTACTTCTTCTTCTCCTTCTTTGTCCTTGCGGGATGTGTTGCAGAGCCGAAAGCAAGCT
>JAGYOA010000082.1 GCA_018399355.1 Candidatus Woesearchaeota archaeon
AGATAATTTTCTTAACCATTGCTTTAATAATTCCTTTCTTTGATCCATTTTCCACATATTGTCTAATTTAAGGACATAGCCCTATTACGAAGTTTCCTCCTTTATTTTTGTTAAAATTTTATGGACAGCACTTTTGGAAAGTTGTTTTTTATTTCTTGCTTTATCCCAATAATAAACTTGATTTGAGATTTGCCTAATTGTTAAACCTTGATCCTTTAACTTTATCACATCTTCAATCACTCTCTTGCTTATTTCAGGCCTACCCCATTTATTTCCTTTGTAACTTAAAACCTTTCCATCCTTTACTCTAATTGATGCCTTAACTCTTGCACTCTTTTTCTTGCTCTCATCTTCTGCCAACCATCCCATTAAGTTAAGCATTAGTGTGTGCATAATTTCATTAAAGGGATCAGGAATATTGTGCAGTTGTTCCAACCATTCTTGATTGTGAGAATGTATTTTGCAATTGTAGAGTTTGCAGTATTCAAAAAACTGCACTAACTTTTTCCTATTTCTAAATAGACGATCAAGATCCCACACAATTAAATGATCAACTTTTCTCTTTTTGATTACATCTTTAATTAAATTAAACTTCTCTCTTTCAACATGAGATTTAAATCCTGATTTCTTCTCCTGCAATATATCATAATCAAATAGGTTTAATCTTTTCACTAATTTTAAACAATCTTTTATTTGATTTTCAGGATTTTGATCTTCTGTGCTTACTCTATTATATATTATTGTGGATTTCATTTTAATTTTCTCCTGATCCATGCTATTACTTTACAGATCCAATGTTTTTTCATGCCCTCAATCATTTTTTTTCTTGTTTCTTCTTTCATCTTGAACTCTGTATCAACTCCTTAAAATCTGATCCTTTGAAAATTAAATTCATACGGGTGGTATTGGCCATTTCCGAACGAATCAAGGCAAAATATGGCGAAAATAGGCATTTCCTAAGGGATTCTTGATTATTAGAATGAAATATAATCATTTTACAAATTCCTCCAACTTGTAACCTTTCTTTTCTGCCAATTTCTTATGTTGGTGAATTGTGGAAAGAGATAATCCCAATATTTTGTGTGCCTCTTCAAACTTATTCTCACACTCTAAATTGGCTAAAACATTCATTATCTTTTGTTGCTTTTCTGTGAGTGGTTTCCTGTTGTCTGTGGCATTATCCTGTTCCTCTTGCTCTGTCTTGCCTGATAGTTTGTCCATTGTTTTCAAGATGTCTTTATTGAGTTTAGAGGTGAATTCTGTTTTCTTCTGTTCATATAACTCCACCAATTCATCAGAGGGCTTTGGAATATACCAATCCCTTAATGGCACTGCCTTCTTGTTTCTAATCACATAAAGGGGATGTTGATATGTCTTTTTGAGATAAGAGTTATATTGTTGTATCTTTGGTCTAACTCTGCTCAACTCTCTCTTTTTATTTACACCCACACACTCAAAAATACAATGCAGGAGTTTCATTGATTGACTATCCAAGAAATCAACATAAGGCGAACAAAAGATAAGAATAACATTCTGATGTCTGAATGTTGATAAAAGATAATTCATCAACTTGTTTGTTGCACTTTGCCAA
>JAGYOA010000083.1 GCA_018399355.1 Candidatus Woesearchaeota archaeon
CGTGGTGTATTCTCTCATTTTCTCTTTGATACTTCAATCCTTGCATCCATCGATCGTGTCTCTTCTGATCCAATTCATCTTGAAGTTCATACAAGAGTTTTTTTTCCTCAAACTCCTCACTTCTTTTTGCTTTTTTCTTCTTCTCCATCGTCTAAAACCCTCTTTCTAATTTCAATCAATGTTTGGGTATTAACCTTATGAACATCAATTAATTCTTTAAAGGCCAATAACAATTCCCTCCTAAAAACTCCATTGTTCTGTAAAAGTTCAACTTCATTTTCAACAAGTTCTGATTGATCTTTAGTTTCTTTCTTATCACTATCCTTTTTTTCATGGATTACTGGAGATTTAGGTTTTTCCGGATTAGATTTTTCCTTTTTCTTAGGTTTTGGTTTTTCTTCAACCTCTTCCTCTTCTTCATCATCTTCATCGTCAAGATCCTCGAAGTCATCTTCCTCTTCTTCCTCTTCTTCTAATTCCTCCTTAACCTCTTCTTCCTTTGGAGTTTCTTTTCCTTTCAATTTTCCCATTAATCTGTCAAGATCATTATTTGTCATTTTTAATACCTCCTTTCATTTGTATTTGTTTATAGATATAACACAATTCTTTTGCTTTATTTTTATCAATATTTCCATTTAATAATAAAAGCGAATGAACATCAATAACAGACAGTCCATTATCATTATATTCCATTAATCTTTTAACTTCTTCTGGATTATACTTTTTCTTAAATAATTTATATTTTATATCATATTTCAAATATGGATTAATCTTCCTTGTAACAAACAAGATCCAGTAAAAAAACCCTGCGAAAAGGCCAACAACAAATATTCCAAAAATTAATGCTTGGCCAAAACCCATTGTTTAAAACCTCCAATTAATAGCATAAAGGCCGGAACAACCCCTGTATTTCCACTGGAAGATTGCCTTTGCTCTTCTAATTCAACAATTCGATCCATCAACAAACTTGTTTTATCAACAATATCACTCCATTGATAGAAGATAACCACCATGGCAATAGCCACAACAAGATAAAATATAACATTCATGATCATTTGGCCATATTTATCCCAGAATCCTTTTTTAGTAAATCTCTGTTCTAAAAGATTAGAAATAGCAATACGATTTGCTCTCATATCTTGATGAACATATTTAACTCCTGCTGTTTTTAATTGACTATCAATATCTCCTAAACCAAAATTAACCCATTCTCCGTCTTCTCTCTCGAAGTGAGGATATTCATTCGGTGCAGTTTGAACTGTTGCAGGAGGGATGTATTTTTTTAATTTTCTCACATACCACAATCGATCTCCAGCGTTTCCTATCGGAAAATCTTTTGCTTTATATGTTCCAACTCTTATGGGTAATGATCCAACTTTCCTATAAAGTGGAATTGTATATTTGTATTTTTTATTATTAAGATACATGAAAATAGCAAGGCCAATTAAACCAAGAATTAAAATTGATACAAAGAAAATTAAAAGAACATTT
>JAGYOA010000084.1 GCA_018399355.1 Candidatus Woesearchaeota archaeon
TTTTATTATTCAAATACATGAAAATAGCGAGGCCAATTAAACCAAGAATTAAAATTGATACAAAGAAAACTAAAAGAACATTTCCAACAGATCCTAAGCCAATATCAAAACCTCCAAACATTCCTCCTAAACTCATATCTTCTGGATTAAGTGCCATTATTTCTTAACCTCTCTTCTTTTATCTAAAATAGGATTTAAATATCCAAGATAAATTGCCCCAAACATAATAAAAAGAATATAACCAAAAGCAATATTAGGATTAAATGAGGCAATGAATAATCCAAAACCATATAAAAATAAAAGTTGGAGATCAATTGATCTTAAATAAAAATCTGGAAATTTCATTCTTGATCCTCCACTTTTTCAACATGGCCACAATTTCTACAAACTAATTCTTGATCTTTAATCCTTATATAAGTAAAAGAAGATCCACACTTCTTACATCGTCGGTTTCGGATTTTATTCTCACTCTCTTTTTGATCCATTTTAAATACACACACTCTATATTTATAAATGTTTTGTTAAATTTTAATTTATATTATAGGTTTCATTCGTCTGGCCAATAGCGTTCTTTAACTTATCTGTCATTTGTTTTGCAATTGGCATCATTCTCTTTTCCATTCCATCCACAACTGCTTGTGCTTTTTCTCTTGCTTTCTCCTCGAAGTGCAACCTCCAACAATTGAAATGAAAATATCTCATGTCTGTTGTTTCCTTTCCTTGATGCGTTCCTAAGGTAACATATAAATCTTGATCAACATTTATCAATTCTTTACATCTTTCACATATTGCTTGTTTTTCCATTTTCTTTTTTTTGCCTCCTCCTTTATTACAATTATTGTATTTTTATGGATTCTTGCATTCTCTTTTTTTAACCATTCTTTTTTTGCCATCTTAAAAAAAACTTATTATTTTCCACATCCCTAATCCAGATAAAACAACAAGGATCAATTTATCATACCATGTTTCAAAATACCAAGATTGTCTTAGATTATAACCAAATTGCTTGACAAAACCTTTTTTATTGTATTCATTTATGCTTTTAATGTTCATTAATTCACTCATTTTTTTAACCTCCTTTTATTATATCGGATAACTCTTGATAATTGATTTCTATTTCCACTTTCAAAACATTTTCTACATCTCCTTGCCCTCTCTGACTTAACTCCTCCACATTTACAAAAAGTTATTTTTTTCATCTCAAACTCCCATTAATTGAAATTTAATATCTCTCAAGATCTTTTTTAGATTTGAATTTTCCTCTCTATACTTTAACAAGAGATCAACTAATTCATCTTTTCTCATATCATAAAATTTTAGATTTTTTGATTTCATTCTCCATCAATTCCCTCCAAAAATACATTTAATATTTCTTTTTCATTTTCGGTTAATTTTATTCCTTTTTTCCATACTAAATTATGTAAAACCATTTCCAAATAAGTATTAAAAATATTATCTGACCCTTTTATATTTTGAA
>JAGYOA010000085.1 GCA_018399355.1 Candidatus Woesearchaeota archaeon
GGGAGAATGATGCAACAACAAGAGACCCTTATGAGGGCTCTTATTCCCTTGATGCAGGAAAAAAATACGGTGCAGGCAACTGTGGAACTGGAGCTCAATACCACGAGATGTTCAAGGACTACACTCTTGCAGAATCAGCATATGACATATCACTTTATGTGAAGTTCAGCAAAGACAATGCATACTTCGACCCAGACAGCCACGCATTATACCTTGATGGTGTCCTTGTGGATGAGATAAACACAATAACTGATTCTTGGTACAAGCTTGAGACAACAGAGTACAACCACAGCGGAGGGGCATTAACAGTGAAGATAAGAACTGATTTTACAGTTGACGGCGCACTCGTAGGCGGAGGAAGTTTAAGCCAAGTTGACTACATTGTATTTGAGGGCTACATTACACTTGACGGCGAGAACACAACAATAAACATCAACAGCACCTTTCTTGAGGATGAAAACCTTACTGCAACCTTTTCCAACAATGTGACGGACATATACAACTGGAATTGGAGCAATGGGACTACTGAGGCGATAAGGTTCTTTGATGATGGTTCTTTGGTGGCATATTATCCTTTTGACAACAATGAGACTTATGATTATGCAGGAACTAACGACGGAACGAGAAACGGAGGAGTTGCTCCTGCTGACGGACAGATAAATCAAAGTATGAGCTTTGACGGAGATAATGATTATGTTCAAGTTCTTGACCCTCTTGTTTCAGGTTATCCTTTTTCTGCATTTGCTTGGGTAAAGTACGATGATGGCACGGGAAGGATATTGGATTTTGTTGATAAAGATTCAAATTCTCCATATTTTGATTTGCTTGTTAATAGTGAGGCCAATCCAGCAATTTCTTTTAATAATGTGACTGAAGCATCAGGCGATGCTGTTAGTTCTGTTTCAATAGACGATGGGGAATGGCATTATATAGGGTTTGTTGCTTCAAATTCTACTAATAGGGTTTTATATGTAGATGGCAATAATGAATATGAATCTACTGAAGATGTCAGTTGGAACAACGATGTGGATTCTTTCAATATTGGACGGCTTGGTCGCAGTTCAGATACATTGTATTTCAACGGCTCAATAGATGAAGTCCAGATATACAACAGAAGCCTCACGGAGGATGAAGTAAAAGCCCTATACGAAGGCTCAAGACACCACTCAAATGGGAGTTATTCGACCTTGGATAGTTCATTGACAAGTACAGGAGACACTTGGACTCTTGGGGTAACTCCTTACACAGAGCTTTTAAGTGGTGCTACTGCAACTGAAATGACATATATAGATGACGAGACAGCTCCAACAATAACCCCAGACAGCATTGCAGACAATGAGACAATATCATATTCAGAGGACAACTTAACAGCGCAGATAAACATATCAGACGATTTTATATACCACATAAACCTTTCAATAGATGGCA
>JAGYOA010000009.1 GCA_018399355.1 Candidatus Woesearchaeota archaeon
TAAAAGAGAAATAAAAAATAAAAAAAGAGCTGTAAGAAAAGACAAATATAATAAGAGTTATGATCTTACAAGTATAGAGGATGTCATTGGTGTGCTTGAATACTTAAATAAGGATTACTATATTTTCATTCAGAGAAATATCAACTCCTTGCCTAAAGACAAATATGAAAATGAAGTAACACCTAATTGGTTTTGGAAAAGGGCGGCAACTGCAAACGTTCCAAGAGTTACAGCAAAGAGATGCAAAGAACAGAATATTATCCTCCCAAACGAAGAAATAAAATCTCTTGAAAAGATAAGCTTATCAAACTACAGTTCTCTTTACAAAAGAGGGATAAGCTGGACAGGCATATCCGACAACAGCAAGAGAATAATTCCTACAGTTTATTTAATACATGGATTCAAGCTTTATGCATTGATGAAAGAGAAAAAAGCAATGGTAAGGGTTAGAGATTATGGAAAAGAGTCATTAATTGAAGGAATTTTATCAAGAAGTGATCCTGAAAAAAGGAGGAATGTGACATTTAGGTCACTTCCAATAACAAAAGAAAATAAAGAATTCCTTGTTGAGGCATTTAATCTTCAATCCCATAGCACCTCTCCTGGATGGGGCTACAGAACTATTGATGAAAAATACAAACCAAAGGAGATTATTTTTGGCCCAGAAGAGATAGCAGCTTACATCTTTAGGGCAATGACAAAAACAACAACAAAAATACAAAGAGGCAAAACTGGAAAAAATCAGATAACAGAACATGCTCCTGAAATATTGATAAATCCTTTTCTTTCTCCTTCACCTCTCTTAATAAGGTTTTACAATAAGTTAACAGACAATACTATTGTTTACCATAAAAAGATAAAAGATGATGGGAGTATAAAACATACAGATAAAAAACCAACATACTCACAGATTAATTCTATTCTTTTCCATTATATTGGAATAAAAGGCCCAAAAGCATGCTTTATAGAATCTGAAAACTTAAATGAGAACTTAATCAATTATGTAAGCAGTTATATAAATAAAAAATAAAAAAACTCAACTATCACTCCTCATCCTCGGGACTATAGCTAGGCACTGCTGCCTTGCTTATTATCATAACATCTCCTATTGATTTTACAAGCTGGTGAGGAACAATAACTCCCTTTGCTGAGCCAAGGATTTTGTTAAGAAATGAATTCTTTGTTGCTCTTACTCTCCAACCAAAAACCTTGTTTGTTGTTAAGATTGATTCCTCAACATCTCCAAAATAATCTCCAGAATCAGTAAAAACCTTCATCTCATAACTTTCAGTTATTTTTTTCATCTTTAGCATACTATCCCTCCAATAAAAATTATATAAACTTTAATGAATATTAACTATTTAAAGCTTTCGAAACTTCATAACATTTATAAAAAAAAGATATTATCTTCTTTTTCATTGTAATAAAAAAGGTTAAAAATATGAAAATAGAACATAAGCATAACAAAAATAAAAATGAATCTTACAATGCTCTTGACTGTTTCTTGAATGAGCTTCAGAAGCAGTACAAAGAATCTGTTGAAGGATATTCAAAAAAGTGGAATGATTCCAAAGATATTATGGATTTCAGTGTTTCTGCAAAAGGATTTAATATATCAGGAAACATGCAGTTATATGACAATCTTGTTGTAATACAAGGAGAGCTGCCTTTTTTGGTTAGGCTTTATCAAAACCAGCTGGAATCAATGATTAAGCAAAAGTTAAAAGATATCTTAAAGTAATTCTTGCTTTAAAACTTAGCAATCTTTATAAAAAAGTCAATTATTGATATTTAAATGAAATACAAAAATCTTGAGATTATCGGAACATCGCATATTGCAAAGCAGAGCATAGATAGTGTTAAAAAGGCAATAAAACAACAAAATCCTGAGATAGTTGCTGTTGAGCTTGACAGAAACAGGTTGCAAGGGCTAATGAGCAGCCAAAAAAGGAAAATCAGCATTACAGACATAACAAAAATTGGGCTTAAGGGATTTCTTTTCAGTTGGATAGGCTCTGTTATACAAAAAAAGCTTGGTGATTATGTGGGTGTGGCCCCTGGCTCTGAAATGAAGACAGCTGTAAATCTTGCAAAAAAGAACAATGCAAAGCTTGCTTTAATAGACCAGGATATTGAGATAACACTTAAAAGGTTTTCAAGTTCAATAACATGGAAAGAAAAGAGGAATTTTGTTGTTGATGTTTTCAAAGGATTAATCTTAAGGAAAAACGAGCTTGATGATTTGGGAATAAAAAAATTTGACTTAAGCAAGGTTCCTGAAAAACAAATAATTAAAAAAATGATTGAAAAGATGAGGGAAAGGTATCCTAATGTCTGCAGGACATTAATAGATGAAAGGAATATTGTAATGGCCAAAAGGCTTGCTATGCTTATTGAGCAAAACCCTGAAAAGAACATTGTTGCTGTTGTTGGAGCTGGCCATGAGGAAGAGATAATAAAACTAATAAAAAAATACACAAGCTCAAAAGTTGATTACAGCTTTACATTTAACTATTCTTAAAAACAAAATACTTAAATATCTACATTATTATTTATAAATAAAATGAATGATTTTGTGGATAAAATAAAGAGGTACTATTATTTTGATAGTGAGGAAATAAAAGGAATTATTTTCGCAACACTCATCATAGGATTTATAATATCCTTTAAATTCTGGGGGCCTGATAATAAATTTGATTTAATATATGGACTGAAAAACTTGTTCTATTCAATATTGATTGCATTTGTCGCAATAGTTGTGCATATATCAGCGCAAAAAATATTCTCATTGCAGCTCGGCTTCAGAACCGAGTTCAAGACATTTTGGCCAGGGTTAATATTCGCTTTAATACTCTGTTTTGTTACAAGAGGCAGTATATGGTTTCTTGTTCCGGGAGGAATTGTCATTCATCACATGGCCCAGCACCGTTTGGGTTTTTTCAGATACGGGTTAAACTACTGGTCATTGGGAATGATATCAGCAATTGGGCCTTTGGCCAATGTAATCCTTGCAGCATTATTTGCGATAATCGCTTATGGAGGCGTTATAATCCCTCCTATGACTCCTATTTCCATAGCCACACCTATAGGAAGAATGATAAGCGCTAATTTATGGATAGCAATATTTACCATGCTTCCAATTCCACCTTTAGACGGAAGCAATATCTTTTTTTCAAGCAGGCTGCTTTATGCATTTGCCTTTGGCTGTATAGTTGGATATTCATTATTGGTTTTGCTGCTCGGCTTTTACTCTTTAATATTTGTTTTACTGATGGGGGCAGTATTCTGGTTTATTACATACCAGATATTAGATAGGGCAGGATGATGAAATCAAAAAAAGCTGTTTTGGACTTGATAAACTCGTGGGTTGATTATGTTGCAATTATAATGCTTATAGTCGGATTCATTTTTTCTGTCTCACTTGGCTCTGCTTTCATGAGCTATGTTGTTATATTCTTCTGCGGAATTTTCATAGGAAGAGTGTTATATTATCACAGAAATGCTTTTCCTTTCAAATATTATATTATCTCTTTAGTTTTTCTTGTTGGTTATTTGTTTGGAACATATTTTTCATTCGGAAGCCGGGAGGCAATAGTTATTATTTTTATTATAGCAACAATAATCAGCTATTATATTCATGACAAGAAGTACATCAAGAGCTGATTATCAAAATTTTCTTGGGGTTTATTATGAAAGAAATTATAATTAAAAACAAAAAAGATTTTGAAAAGAAATTAAGCAGGATAAAAAAAGAAGGCATAAAAAGCCTTCATGTTATTGCTGATTTTGACAAAACCATAACAAAAGCCAAAGTGAAAGGCCAGAAAACACACACAAGCATCGCACAGATAAGGGAAGGCAACTATCTTTCTGAAGAATATGTAAAAAGGTCTTATGATTTATATGATAAATACCATCCATTTGAAACAAACAATTCTTTATCAAAAACACAGATAAACAAGAAAATGGTAGAGTGGTGGCAAGGCCACATAAACTTATTGGTGGAGCAAAGAATGAACAAGAAGGTTGTTGAGGATATTATCAAAAAAAAGTCAATAAAGCTTAGAAAGAATGCAGATAAGCTTTTCAGTGTTCTTGATGAGAAAAAAATACCTTTTCTGATATTCTCTGCAGGTGTAGGAGACATAATTAAAGGTTATTTAAACTCAGAGGGACTGCTTTACGAGAATGTTCACTTGATATCAAACTTTTTTGATTATAATGAATATGGATATGTAAAGGGTTATAAGTCAGATATCATCCATGTTTACAACAAGGATGAGCTATCTTTGAAAAAAACGCCTTATTTTGAAAAAATTAAAAAAAGAAAAAATGTGATTCTTCTTGGCGATAACTTAGGCGATGCTGATATGGCCAATGAACTAATTCATGAAACAGTACTAAAGATAGGCTTCCTTAATGAAGACATTGAAAAAAACAAGAAGGCCTATGAAGAAAAGTTTGATGCTGTTATTCTTAATGACGGACCTATGGATTTTGTTTTGTCTGTTATAAAAAGTATAAAGCAACAAACTATTTAAACAACCAGAGCTTCTTTTTTTCCATGATAAAAGATTTTGAGCCAAGGCTTTACCAGCAGACAATCTTTGCAACTTGCGCAAGCAAAAACACCTTAGTTGTCCTGCCAACAGGGATGGGAAAAACAAATATTTTTCTTATGTTAGCATCGCACAGATTAAAGCAGTATCCTAACTCAAAAATACTTTTTATAGGCCCAACAAGGCCCTTAATAGACCAGTATAAGGAGGTTTTCAAAAAGCATTTTGATATTGATGAAGATAAACTGGTTATTTTTACAGGAATGGTAAAACCGGAAAAAAGGGCAGAGCTTTGGAAAGACGCAAAAATAATCTTTTCAACTCCACAAGGATTAGAAAATGACATAATCTCAAAAAGGATAAGCCTTGAGGAAGTAAGTTTATTAGGTTTTGATGAAGCGCACAAAGCAGTAAAGGATTACTCTTATGTATGGGTTGCAAAACAATATAATAAGCTGGCAAGATATCCAAGAATAGTTGCATTAACAGCTTCTCCTGGCTCTGATATAGAACATATTTCTGAGGTATGCAACAACCTTTTCATAGAAGATATTGAAGTAAGAACAGAAAAAGATCCTGATGTAAAGCCTTATGTACAGGAGATGGAACTTGAATGGATTGAAGTTCAGATACCTGAAAGCTTTATCCAGATAAAGAATTACTTTAACGAATGCATGAAATCAAAGATAAAGGAAATAAAAAACCTCGGCTATACAACAGATATCAATGGGAACACAAGCAAAAAAGACCTTCTTGCATTGCAGGGAAGTATACATTCTGAGATTGCTCATGGAAATAAGGATTACTCAATATTAAAAACAATATCACTCATTGCAGAAATTATGAAAGTCCAGCACGGCCTTGAGCTTTTGGAAAGCCAGGGCATAACAGCTCTTCATACTTATCTTAACAAACTGAAACAGGAGTCTTTCACAACAAAGGTAAAGGCTGTTAAAAATCTTGCAAATGACATTAACTTCAAATCTGCCCTGATAAAGACTGATTCCTTGTTTGAAAAAAAAATAGAGCATCCAAAACTTGAAAAGCTAAAAAATATTTTGAAAAATGAAATTGAAAAAAACAAGGATATGAAGATGATTGTCTTTAACCAGTATCGTGACAATGCCCTTATGATTGTCAATGAGCTTAACAAGATGGAAAAAGTAAAATCAAGCCTTTTTGTGGGACAGATGAAAAAAGGTGATACGGGGATGACGCAGAAAAAGCAGAAAGAGATTCTTGACCAATTCAGGAATAATGAATTCAATGTTCTTGTATCAACTTCTATAGGGGAGGAAGGGCTTGACATACCAAAAGTAAATACAGTTGTTTTTTATGAACCAATTCCCTCTGCAATAAGAACAATACAAAGAAAAGGCAGGACAGCAAGGCACGGGCAGGGAAGGGTTATTGTTCTTGTTGCAAAAAATACAAGGGATGTGTCTTACAGATGGTCTGCATTTCATAAAGAAAACCGCATGTACAGAACTCTTGAATCACTAAAAAGAAAGATAAGTTCTCCTCTTATGAATAATAAAAAAGAGGAAAATCTCAATAAGTTTATCTCTGAAGAAGACAAGGTAAAAATTTATGCAGATACAAGGGAAAAGGGCTCAGGAGTTATAAAAGAGCTCATAGAAATGGGAGTTGACATAAAGCTTGAGATGCTCAAAATTGGAGATTATGTCTGCAGTGAAAAGGTTGCTGTTGAGATAAAAACTGTAAAGGATTTTGTTGATTCTATTGTTGACAACAGATTATTACAACAGCTAAAGGAAATCAAGAGGAATTTTGAAAGGCCAATAGTTATTGTAGAGGGAACAGAAGATATCTACTCAATGAGAAGGGTTCATCCTCATGCAATAAGGGGGATGATTGCAACAATTGCAGTGAGCTATGGAATTCCAATAATTTATTCCAAGAATTACAAGGAAACTTCCTCTTATCTTCATATAATTGCAAAAAGAGAGCAGGAAAATGGAAAAAAGGATTTTAGCCTTCATGGTGATAGAAAGCCATTAACATTAAAAGAGCAGCAGGAGTATATTGTGAGTTCCTTGCCAGGAGTAGGACCAGCTTTAGCAAGGCCTTTATTAAAAAAGTTCAAGACCATAAAAAAGGTTATTAATGCAAGTGCTGAACAGCTTGAAAAAGTTGAAAAAATAGGTCCTAAAAAGGCCGCAGAAATAAAAAAGATTACTGAAAGTGAGTATAAAGATTCATAGTTTTTTCTTCATTTCAATCCCTGTTAACTGGCCTCTCTGATATTCTTTTTTGATTTCTTTGTATCCTAATTTTTTGTAAAAACCAAGAGCAGTTGGCCCAGATGTTAAGATTGATTTCTTATAACCTCTATCTTTTAAGATTGATTCAGTATTTTTCATTAGTTGTTTTCCAATGCCTTTTCCTATCATTGAAGAATCCATAAATACAGAACAGATATAATTTTTCTCAATCGCAGCTGTTCCAATAATCTTATTTTTTTCAACTGCAACAAAGATTTCTCTTTTCTTTGAAAGTTTTTTAATCTCTTCTGGTGAATACTCGCTGCATTGCTCTTTAATTGCAAACAAAGGGCTGTCTTTTGTGTTAACCTTCATCAATGTTGTGCATATTAGTTTAGAGGCCTCTTCTGCATCATTTTCATTGAATTTTCTTATGTGCATATTAATAAAATAGATTAATAAGAATATAAATCTTGCTCTTATTTAAAAATTCATGCTCTTTAGCTTGTTTATTCTTTGCTTCATTGGAGGATGTGTTGAGAAAAGGTTTAATAGGCCTCCTCTGAAAGGATTTGAGATAAACATTGCTGATGTTGCCTTGCTGCCAAAGGGCATTGGTTTTGCATGGATTCCATGTTCAAGCTTTTCAAGAGCGCTCGCTAATCCAAAACCATTATGTAATGTTTTTGCAGCTGTCTCATCTGCCAAAAATTCTCTTGACCTTGAGATTGCTAATTGCAATAAAGTTGCAACTATAGGAGTTATTATTGCTAAAAATAAAAGCTCCATTATCGAGCCGCCATCTCTGTCTCTTCCACCAAAGCCGCCGAATATTGCTGCCCATCTTGCCATAAAAGCAACATAAGATATTACTCCTGCAATGGTTGCTGCAACTACTTGAATTAAAGTATCTCTATTTTTTATATGGCTTGCCTCGTGTGCTATAACTCCTTTTAATTCATCATCATTTAATAATTCCATTATTCCCTCTGTGCATGCAACTGCTGCATTTTTTGGGTTTCTTCCAGTTGCAAAAGCGTTTGGGCTTTTTGTTGGAATTATGTAAATCTTTGGCATTGGTAAATTTGCCAGTTGCACAACTTCTCTAACAAGCTTGTGAAGTCTTGGGGCTTCGCTCTCACTTACTTCCCTAGCATGATACATCTTAAGAACTATCTTGTCTGAAAACCAGTAAGAGCCAAAGTTGAAGATTATCACAAAAATGAATGCTATAACTAATCCAGAAGTACCCCAAAAAGAGCCTATCCAAAGCAATAAGGCTGTCAATAAAGCTAATAACAAAAATGTTTTTAGTTGATTTTTTATCATGATTACCCCTTAAAACAGAGATATTATAGTTGTATTTAAAATTGTTGGTTTTAAAATATATAATCAATTTATAATGATTCTATTATAAAAAAGCTTATATACAGTTTTGAAATTTAAAACTAAAAAAATGGCAAACACATACAAAAATACTCTGAAAAAAATAGGATATAACAAAACCCAGATTAAAGATATAATGGATGTTTCTATAAGGGAAGATGTTAAGGGTTTAGTTAATATAACAAGAGCTGTTTACAGAGAATATCTCTATCATCCTATAGGAAATGAAGAAAATCAAAAAAGAAAATATAAAAATATATTAAAAAAAATGGATTCAATTTATTCAAATGCAAGCATTATTCATGCAATGATAGGTATGTATTCTCCGGATGAGGAATATAAGTGCATTGCAGGAATAAAGTGGACAAAAAAGAACCTTCTTCCTTTTGTTAAGGAATATGATGAAGAAAACAGCATAATAGGAGAAATCATCGAAGCATCAATTCCAGGATATTGCATGGATTTGGCTAATCAGGCAAAAAAAATCTATAACAACCACTTTCCAAATTCAGTGTATTATGGAAAAAGCAAGATAGAAGATACAAAAAAGATAAGAGAAAAAGCTAAAAAGATTTACTCAATGGCTTTTATTTTAGAAGGAAAAATAGACGCATGTAATTCAGATAACAACGAGATGACTATATACAGAATGATGTTGGAGGATGTAAAAGATAATTTATTGCCATTTATTAAAGGAAGAAATGTTGTAACTGCTTAATTTTTTTCTAAATATTTTGTTATTCCCTCTATCTGCCTGAGTTTTGTGTTCTTGAAAATAAATTCCCTTGGCCCCTTATCCACCCTCACGCCAAGTCTTTGCAGTCCTGAATTAAGCTTTCCAAAAAGCTTTTTTCCCTCTTTGTCAAGGTCTGTTAGAATAATAACATCCTTATGTTTTTTTGCAGCATTCTCAATAATCTCATAAACAGGTTTTTTGCTGAGTGTTATTATATTCTTAATCCCAAGCTGTTCAAGCGCAGCCTTGTCCTTTTTTCCTTCAACTATTATTGCTTTATTTCTTTCTCTGAGAATTCTTAAAAAATCATCCATTGTTTCCATTAAAAACAATATTTGTTTTTCATTAATAAATGTTTAGCTTGAAAACCAAAAACTATTAAATAAAATAGGCTTTAGATTGTTTTATGATAGATATAGAAACTGCCCTCAGGCATTACAAGAGAAAGGATGTGCAGGATGAGATGCTTGCAGATTCTAAAAACAAAGAGGTAGTTGCACGTTTTGGCGATAAGGGATTTGGAAAAAGACCTGACACCTTAAACTATCCAAGTGATATAACAGAGCAGGTTAAAAATGGGGCAACATCATTCCATATATCTGAAGAAAGATGGGCTAATCCATTAAGCCTTACTACTCCCATGACTAAAAAAGAGATGGATAACCTAAGAATAGGATGGGATTTGGTTATTGACATTGATTTTGAAATCTGGGAGATAACAAAAATGATTGGGCATAAGATAATTAATGCTTTAAAAGAGCATGGAATAAGTTCAATAAGCTGCAAATTTTCAGGAAATAAGGGCTTTCATATCGGTGTTCCCTTTGAGGCCTTTCCCGATAAAGTGCATGGCTATGAAACAAGACTTCTTTTTCCAGAAGCAACAAAGCGTGTTGTAAGTTATTTGGCAGATTACATAGACAGCAAGGAAAATAATTTTCAGCTTTCAAAAAAAATCCTTGAGAACAAAGAATTTAAGGATATCATGAAAGACAATGAAAAAAACAAGAACCTAATAAAAGAAATATGTTTGAATTGTGGAAAGAAAATCAGTGAAGATGAATCAAAGCAGATTGAGTTTATCTGCCCAAAGTGTGGAAAGCATGTTAAGGCAGATAATTCTAAAAAGTATATGATATGCGAGAAAGACAATGTTTACATGGAAAGAATAGATGAAATTAATGATAAAAAATGCCCAAAGTGCGGGTCTAAGGATTTTGGAAAAAAGGTAAATCTCTTTATTGATACACTCCTTATATCTCCAAGGCATTTATATAGAATGACTTATTCTCTCCATGAAAAATCAGGGCTTGCATCAATTCCAATTTTACCTGAAAAGATTCTTGAATTTGAGAAAAAGGAAGCAAGGCCAGAAATATTAAGAATCAGCAAATACAAATTTCTAGACAAAAGAAATGTAAAAAAAGGAGAAGCAACAAAGCTTATCATACAGGCCTTTGACTACAATCCTCAAAGTGAGGAAGATAATGAAAGGATTGAAAGAAAAGAGTACGAGCCGCTTAAATTTGCTCTCCAGGAAGATTTCTTTCCGCCGTGCATAAAAAAAGGATTAAAAGGATTAAAAGATGGGAAAAAAAGGTTTTCTTTCTTGCTGATAAATTTTTTAACAAGCGTTGCCTGGGATTACGAAAAGATAGAAAAATTAGTTATTGAATGGAACAAAAAAAATGAAGAGCCGTTAAGAGAAGCTGATCTTTTGGCCAAGGTAAGATATCATAAAACAAACAAAAAGAAAATTCTACCACCAAACTGCAGCAATGCTGCTTATTACAAGGATATAGGTATATGCGAGCCTGACAACCTATGCAATAAAATAAAAAACCCTGTCAACTACAGCAGGATAAAAGCAAGGTCCATAAAGAAAAGAAAATCAAAAAAAGAATAAATTCAGATTTTTTAAATAATCTACAAAAAATTCGCTTTCTTTCCGAAAAAAGTTAAAAAGATTTTATAAACTAGTTATAAGAATCCAGTTTTATGAAAAATAAAAACAAAGAGATAAAATTCAATTTTTATAACAACTTGCTAGAAGATATAAAATCAATATTACAGAAAGGGCTCACAAAAGCATACAAAGAAGTTGATAATATCAAAGTGCAGACTTACTGGCAAATTGGAGAAAGAATTGTAAGAGAAGAGATAAAACAGAAAAGAGCAGGATATGGGAAAGAAATTATCAAAAAATTATCAATGGACTTAAAGATTCATGAAAGAACTTTGTATAGGGTTGTAAAATTTTATAAAGAATATCCAATTTTGACAACAGTGTTGTCAGAATTAAGTTGGTCTCATTATCTCATATTAATTGATATTAATGATAATCAACAAAGAAATTTTTATGAAATGATGTCTGTTAAGGAAAGTTGGAGCGTCAGAGAACTGAAAAAAAGGTTAAAAAACAAAGAATATGAAAAAGTAAGAAAAAAAGGTAAGATAATAATAAATTTAGAAAAAAAGATTCCTTTAGCTGAAGAAGTTTTTAAAGATACTTATGATTTTAAATTCCTGGATTTGAAAAAAGATTATAAAGAAGAAGACTTGAAAAATGAATTAATAAAAAAAACTAGAAAATTTCCTGCATGAGCTTGGCTCAGATTTCTTTATTGGAAGAAGAGAAGTTCCTGTGTTAGTTGAAGGTAATTATGATAAGGTTGACCTTGAATTGTTTCATTCAGGATTATTATGTTATATTTTAGTGGAAATAAAAACAGAGAAGTTTAAGCATTCTCACGTCAGCCAGATGTATTCTTACTTAAATTGGTATAAAGAAAATAAATGCAGTCCAAAGCAAAATAAGCCAATAGGCCTTATCATCTGCAAAACAAAAGAAAAGGAAACAGTTCACTACGCTTTAGGTGACTTAAAAAAAGAAATCTTTGTAGCACAATATAAAACAAGACTCCCAAGCCAGAGTGAAATAAGGTATAGATTAACAGGATAAGTAAATTAATATTAAGCAAATTTTATATAGTTTCATCTCTTTCTTTTAATTATGGAATACAAAAAATTTCAAAACAAATATATTTTAAGGATTGACAAGGGAGAAGAAATAGTTGAAACATTGAAGAAATTCTGCGAGGACAATGACATAAAACTCGGGACAATAACAGGCCTAGGAGCAACAAACAATGCAAAGGTTGGATTGTACAACATAGAAGAAAAAAAATATTACTCAAAAGAGCTTACTGGTGACCATGAGATTGCTCCATTATATGGAAATATCTCAACAATGGATGGTAAAGTATACTTGCATGTTCATGCAAACTTATGCAACCAGGAAAATAAGTCTTTTGGAGGACATTTAAATTCAGCTATTGTAAGCGCAACCTTTGAGGCAGTTATTGAGGTCATTGATGGAGAAGTAGAAAGAGAATTTAGTGAAGAAATAGGCTTAAACCTTTACAAGTTTTAATTTTTAATTCTTTTATTTATTAATCATGATAGTGTTACCACTAAATAATGTCTAAAAAACCGAAAGATTTATATAGTATTGTAATTACTTAATAGTAAATAAACCTAAAGAGGTATAAAAATGGATAAATTCGAACAATTGAAGGAAAATTTGGTTAACTCATTCCGTCTGGCAAAGACAGATATAATTGAAACAAAGCAAGATGTTATATCAATAAGCAGGACACAGGAGAGTATAATAGAGACAATCAGCCAGATTAAGGAAGAGCAGGCAAGGTTGGTTGAAAAAGTCAAGGCACTTGAGAGAAAAACAGCAGAAAAGAAAAATGAAAAAGTTCTTGTAAAAAGCAACGGAAAGAGAGCTCAAAAGATTTTTGTTGCACCTAAAAACGGCTCATTGTTTCATGAGAAAAACTGCCCTTTTGCACAGAACATAAAGCCAAGAAACAAGCTTACCTTTAAATCCAAGGTTAAGGCATTAAACGAAGGATTTAAGCCATGTAAGTGCATAAAATAATTTTTATTTTTTATCAAAAAGTTTTTATTTACAATGTTAATTCTATAGCATATGAAGGCAAGACGCAAACTTAAATCCACTTTTAAGTTCACTTTTCAGCTGATAGGCGAACTGATAGCTGGTTTTGTTTTTGCTATTATAGGGGCTTATATAGGATACAACACATACAGCGGAGACCTTTTCGGTATGGGAAAGCTAATTGGCTCCTTGGTTGGATTTTTTTTGGGTTATCCTATTGGTGTGTTTTTAGGAATATACTTTTTTGGAAAGATTCTGAAGATAGAAGGAACATTGCTTGAATCATTTATGGGTATTGGAGCAGCAATAATACTGTTTTTGTTTTTTGCAGAACCCCTTAACCTAAGCAGCAGACCCTATCTTCTTTTCGCAACCTTTATTGCTCTGTTTCCTATTCTTGGAACAATGGGTTATTATTACAAGCTGAAATAATTTATTTTCTGAATTTTTTTAAGAATTCTTCAATGATTTTATTGTGGTTAAATCCAAGTTTCATCTTTCTTATTTCTTTTATTGAAAACCAATCGCATTCCAAAACATATTTTGGATTTATTTTTATTTTGCCATTTATCTTTCCATAGAAATACAAAACTACTGTTGGTTTATTTTCAAATTTTTCATAATTATATATAAAAAAATTTGGATGAAAATCACAGTCAATGTCGCATTTAACCTCTTGTTTTACTGCCTCAATAGGATCAGAAACCCTTGCAAAGGCCCCGCAGCCTCCAGGAAAACTCCAGAAATCCTTGAATGGCTCTCTTGCCCTTTTTATCAAGAGAAATTTCTCATCATCAAAAATTATTGCTGCAGTTACAAGCAAAGGCTGCTCCATCTTAAATCATCCTCATAAATGTCTTTTATCTCGCTTATGTTTTTTGTTTTTGTGAGATTATATCTTGTATTTTTTGATACTCCTTTGGTGAATCGCATTGCATGTTGCTTTATCTCTGTAAAATTCCTGTTGTTCTCGTATTTTTCATAATAATTTAAAAACTTAAAAAAAGCTTTCTTTTTATCTTTTCCATTTGGTTCCGGAGTGTTTTTTCTGTCTTTAAGCAATGAATTTATTCTTTTAAAGATAAATGGATTTCCAATACAGCCGCGGCCGACCATAACACCATCACATCTTGTTTTCTCAATCATTGATTTTGCATCATCTGGACGAAAAATATCTCCATTACCAATTATTGGGACCCTGGATGCCTTTTTTGATTTTTTTATTTCATTTAAATCAGCTTTTCCTGAATAACCTTGCCTTACATTTCTTGCATGTATAGTTATTGCATCAACACCCAAATCATTAAGAATTTTTATTGTTTTAATGGTATTGATTGATTTTTCATTCCATCCTGTTCTTATCTTTGCAGTTATAGGCTTATTTGTATTATTTATTATTGGTTTTAGAATCTTGCTTATCTGCTCTGGGTGTTTTGAAAAAAATCCTCCTGCCTTATTTTCTATGATCTTTCTATCCGGGCATCCCAGGTTAACATCAATAACATCTGCATATTTCTCGATGATTATTGCTGCTTCTTTCATATTTTCTGTATCTGCCCCCACAAGCTGAACAATTATTGGTTTCTCTTTTTTAAGAAAACATGTTTTTTTTATAACCCTTTCGGGCCTTGCAACAAGATTATTTGCGTAAATCATTGGTGTACTAACAAGCCCTGCCCCATATTCATGGCAAATTAACCTAAAGGAAGCGCAGTTCACTCCGGCCATCGGGGCCATAATAACATTTGACTTTAAATCAAGCTTTCCTATTCTCATAAGAAATAGTTTTTAAAAATCCTTTAACTATATTTTGGTTTAGATATATATTTATTAATTTCTTCAAGAATAATCTCTTTTTTCTTATCGCCTATTCCAGGCATTTTTTTAACATGATCATCAAGATAATCCTCATATCCTAAATTTTTTATAATGTTACTCATTGTTTTTAATTTATTAATACCCTTTTCATCTTTGTAATTTTCAGGAAGTTGCAAGATATAATCCAACATAAAATTAAATAAGCTATTTTTCAACTCTTCTTCATCTCTGCAACAGTCTTTTTCCAACATTGATCCTTCTGCTCTTTCCAAAATGTTCTCCAAAGGTTCTTTTTCTTTCTCAAATAATCCAGGATTATTTACTATCCTTTTTCTTATTATAAGGGAATTATTGCAATTTCCGTTGTTGTATCCCTTCTCAGGAGCATATCCATTTTCAAAGCGAAATTTAAGTGGAAGTTCAAGTCCAAATATCTCACTTATTTTATAATTTTCAAGAATATCTTTAAACTTATTTTTTGGGATATATTCGCATTTCCCTAACAGTTCTATTGGGTCTATTCCTTTCTTTTTTCTTTTTATTTGATATATTGTATAAACTCCTATTGGTTCCTCATCCATATTTACCACATAAACACCCCTGCTTCTACTAAATGTTATAAAAAGGTTTTGGTTGTTGTTGTTTTAATCTGTTATCCCGAAACTACTACACAAACCAAAACTACTACATAAATTTTAGTTCATCCCATACTTCTTTAGGAGTTTTATAGCCTAAGCTCATATGCAATCTTTCTTTATTATAGTGTTTCATGAATTCTTGAATATTTTCAAATGACCCCCTTGCATATTCAGTCTTATATGTTAAGAAAAATCGTTCTACTTTACCATTAGTCTGTGGTCTATTGACTTTTGCTAGATAATGTTTTATCCCTAAAATATCCAATGCTATTCTGAACTGGGTATTAGATTGAAGTATGCTTCCTTTATTAGCATAATATTGAGAACCATGATCTGTCATCACACTTTTTGGCTTACCATAGTTAGCTATACCTGCTCTTAGCAGGGCTATTGTATTATCTGCTGAAGCTCTCTTAAATATTCCAAAGCTCGTTATTAAGCGCGTTCTGTCGTCTATGTAAACACTTAATTGTTTTCCTGTAAATGGGTCATAGCTCCAGTCTGTATGCCACATATCATTTGGGTTAGGTAATTCATAACGAACCCATTTTCTAGATTTTTGTTTCTTGACGTTTGGTTCTACAAGATTATTTCTTATCAGGAGTTTTTCTATTTGTCTATGAGAAATTCTAAAGCCTTTCTTCTTTAGAATTTCTTCTATATGACATGCCCCATAACCAAATCGCTTTCTTAAGTCAAGAATGATTATCTCTGCATTCTTATTGAGTTGAGTTTCAGGTCGACCAGTTTTATGATCTTTTAAATCATCCCATCCATACTTATTGTATTTATCTAATAATTGGTAAACACATCTACGATTTATTTTCTGCGCTAAGGCTAGTCTAGAAGCAGGAACTCCTTGCTTGTACTGTTTAACTATCCATACTCTTTTCTTGAAACTTAGTTTATACATTATAATCACCCAAGGTGATTATATATATGTGTAGTTAAAACGTGATAGCACAATCCAAATTAATTTTCGTTAAGTTTATAAACAAATATATTTAACTTTATTAAGTTATTTAAGGGGGATAAAATGAAAAAAGCTTTAATTACTGGAGTTACTGGCCAAGACGGATCATATTTGGCAGAATTTTTACATAAAAAAGGGTATGAAGTTCATGGTGTTATTAGAAGAAGCAGCAGCTTCAACACATGGCGTGTTAACCATATGTATAAAGACCCTCATGAAAGAGACCATTTTATACTACACTATGGTGATTTAACAGATTCAACAAATATAATAAGGCTAATAAAGCAAATCAAGCCAGATGAAATTTATAATCTGGGGGCGCAGAGCCATGTAATGGTAAGCTTTGAAACAGCAGAATACACTGCAAATTCTGATGCTTTAGGAGTATTAAGAATTCTTGAGGCAGTAAGGCTTCTTGACATGACAAAAAAAGTTAAAATTTATCAAGCATCAACCTCAGAGCTTTTTGGAAAGGTTGTTGAAACTCCTCAAACTGAAAAAACACCTTTTTATCCAAGAAGCCCTTATGGAGCTGCAAAATTATATGCATATTGGATTATAAAAAATTACAGGGAAGCTTATGAAATGTTTGCGTGCAATGGCATTTTATTTAATCATGAGTCACCAAGAAGAGGGCAGACATTTGTAACAAGAAAAATCACAATGGGCCTTTCAAGAATAAAGTTAGGAATGCAGGATAAACTTTATCTGGGCAATATAGATTCAAAAAGAGACTGGGGATATGCCCCTGAATATGTTGAGTCAATGTGGATGATGCTCCAGCAGGAAAAGCCAGATGATTATGTTATTGCAACAGGGGAAACACATACTGTAAGGGAGTTTATTGAAGAGTCATGCAAGGTTCTTGATATGGATTTAGAGTGGAAGGGCAAAGGTGTTGATGAAAAAGGAATTGACAGAAAAACAGGAAAAACAATAATAGAGATAGACCAAAGATACTTCAGACCAACTGAGGTTGACATTCTTTTGGGAGATGCAAGCAAGGCAGAAAAAATACTTGGATGGAAGCCAAAAACAAAATTCAAGGATTTAGTTAAGATAATGATTGATGCTGATTTAGATATTCTAAAGAACAATAAGCCAATTTATTAAGATGTTAAAAAACAAAAAGATAATTGTAACAGGAGGAGCAGGATTTCTTGGAAAGCACCTTGTAAAAAAGCTTGTTGAACGAGGAATTTCTAAAGAAAATATATTTATTCCAAGGTTTCATGATTATGACCTGAGAAAACAAGATGATATCAAAAGAATGTTCTCTGATTTTAAGGCAGATATCGTTATTCACCTTGCAGCCAAGGTAGGAGGGATTGGATTTAACAGGGAAAATCCTGGAGAGTTATTTTATGATAATATTATGATGGGAGTGCAGCTTATGGAGCAGGCAAGGCTTAATAACATTGAGAAGTTTGTTGCAATTGGAACAATATGTGCATATCCTAAGTTTACTCCAGTTCCGTTTAAAGAGGAAAACTTGTGGGATGGCTATCCAGAAGAAACAAATGCCCCTTATGGTCTTGCAAAGAAAATGCTTTTGGTCCAAGCACAAGCATACAGGCAACAATATGGATTTAATTCGATATTTTTACTGCCTGTTAACTTATATGGTCCAGGAGACAATTTCAATCCTGAAAGCTCTCATGTAATTCCTGCATTAATCAAGAAATGCGTTGATGCAAAAGATAAAATAACAGTATGGGGCAGTGGCAATGCTTCAAGGGAATTTATTTATGTGGAGGATGCAGCAGAAGCCATAGTTCTTGCAACAGAAAAGTACAACAAGCCAGAGCCAATTAATATTGGGGCAGGGTTTGAGATAACAATCAGGGATTTAGTGCGTAAGATCGCTGAACTAACTGAATTTAAAGGAAAGATTGAATGGGATAGTTCAAAGCCGGATGGACAGCCAAGAAGAATGCTTGATGTTTCCAAGGCAAAAAAAGAATTTGGATTTAATGCAAAAACCAGTTTTGATGAGGGGCTTAAAAAAACAATAGAGTGGTATAAAAATGAAAATTAAGGTTTCTGTAATAACCCCTTCATATAATCAAGCGCATTTCATTGAAGAGACTATTAAAAGTGTGCTTTCACAAAAAGGGGATTTTGAGCTTGAATATATTGTCATGGATGGCGGCTCAACAGACGGAACAGTTGATATTCTAAAAAAATATGGTAATAAGATTAAGTGGGTTTCTGAGAAGGATAAAGGCCAGGCAGACGGAATAAACAAAGGATGGAAAATAGCTACAGGAAATATTATTGCTTATCTTAATTCAGATGACGCATATGAGCCAGGAGCTATCCAAGCCGCTGTTGATGTTTTTAAAAAGCATCCTGAAATAGGATGGGTTTATGGTAAGTGCAGAATTGTTGATGAAAACGGAAAGAATGTAAGGGGTTTTATAAAGTGGTATAGGCATGCAATAGGAAGAAATTATAGCTATAATATGCTTCTCACTGAAAATTTTGTTGCCCAACCCACTGTTTTTCTAAGGAAGAAGATTATTGATGATATGGGATATCTTGATGCCAACCAGCATTTGGTTATGGATTATGAGTACTGGCTTAGAATTGGCAGAAAATACAAGGCAATGTTCATTAATAAGTATATTTCAAGATTCAGGATTTATAAGCAGTCAAAAAGCGGCTCAATGTTTGTAAGGCAGTTCAGGGAAGAGTTAAATGTTGCAAAGAAGTATGCACAAGGCAATAAATGGCTGATATTTGTCCATACTTTTAATTTTTACAAGATAACAATAAGCTACAGGATAATCAGCTTGTTCTTGTAAGTCATAATCAAAATAAATATATATGAGAGTAAATTTTCAAAAAATTAAAATGGTAATAACATTAGGAATAAATGACGGCCACAATGCAGGAGCTGCTCTTGTTAAAGATGGAGAGGTTATTGCAGCTGTGCAGGAAGAAAGGTTAAGGAATGTAAAGAACTTCAGCGGTGTTCCTGAGCTTGCAATAAAGGAAGTTTTCAAGATAGCAAAAATTAATCCTCAGGATATAAATGTCATTGCTATGGTGAGCTTAAACAGGGTTTATGCTCCATTAAAGGAAATGCCTTTTAAAGTTAAGATGTTTATGAAGCTTTCTCCATTACTTCACGGAAAAAGATTCTGTGATGTTTATGTTAAATTTTTGCACAAATTCAGACCAATGGAAAAACTAAACAAGATTTTTTCTTCGCTTAATATAAATGACAAGGAAATAACCTTTGTTGAGCATCATGTTGCTCATTCAGCATGCGCATACTATTCTAAAACAAAAGACAAGGCGCTTGTTTTTACAATTGACGGCGCAGGAGATGGTCTTTCATCAACTGTAAATATTGGTGAAAATAATAAATTAAGAAGAATAGCTGCATCAAGCTATTATGACAGCTTAAGCAACAGTATGTACAGCGAGATAACTCGTTACCTTGGGATGAAACCATGGGAACATGAGTATAAAGTTATGGGTATGGCCCCTTATGGAAAATCAGAATACTGCATCGATAAGGTTAGAAAAATAGTAAGGATTAATCCCAGGAATCCTCTTGAATTCCAGAATACTATTGGGGCCTGCGGTGTTTACATACAGAAAAAATTAATCCATATGCTTGCAGGACAGCGCTTTGATAATGTTTCTGCTGCATGCCAGGAGCATTTTGAGAATATGATGGAAAAATGGGTTAGGGCATCTATTAAAAAAACAGGGATACATGATGTTGCATTTGCAGGCGGCTCTGCCTTAAATGTTAAAGCCAATAAGGTTATAAGAGAGATGCCTGAGGTTGATTCTGCTTTCTTTTATCCTGCTGCAGATGATGGTGGAACACCTGTTGGTGCTGCATTAGAAGCTTATAATAGATACTGCGAAGCAAACGGAATAAAGCCAAAAAGAAAAGAGATTAAGGATATTTACTATGGAATGGGATTTTCAAATGATGATGCAAAAGAATTATTAAAGAAAAAGGGATGGATGAAAAAAGCAAGCTTTATTGACAATATTGATGAAGAGGTTGGTGAATTAATTGCAAATGGTGAAACTGTTGCAAGATGCTCTGGAAGGGTTGAATGGGGCCCTCGTGCTTTAGGAAACAGAAGCATAATTGCTGACCCCCGTGATTTAAAGGTTATTTCAAAGGTTAATTTTGCAATTAAGCAGAGGGATTTCTGGATGCCTTTCGCAGCATCTATTTTAGAGAAAAGAATGGATGACTATCTTATTGATGCCAAGTTCGCACCTTATATGATAGAGGCCTTTGACACAACTGAAAAGGTTGATGATATAATTGCAGGAACGCATCCAAAAGACAAGACAGCAAGGCCCCAGATAGTCAATGAATGGAATCCTGGATATAAAAAGATAATCGAGACCTTTGAGGCAAAGACAGGTGTTGGCTCTGTTCTTAACACTTCTTTTAATCTGCATGGCTATCCATTGATTGGAACGCCTGATGTGGCCATAGATACTTTAGAGAACAGTGGATTGAAATGGCTGGCCCTTGGAAACTATTTGGTAAAGAAGTAATAATATTTTTATTCTTAAAATATTATAAGCCTCTAGAAGATGATTATTCAATATCCATAAAATATTAAAACTAAAACTTTTTTTATATATCAATGAAAGATTATAAAGACATAAGGGAAATGCATGGTGTAGGGCTTTTCAAGAAAGCCATGATAGGAATAGCAATGTTCTTTCCATTTTCTTTTTTAAAAAAAAGCGTTTATAGAATCCTCGGGGCAGATATTGGCAATAATGTTTACTTCGGGCCGCAGTCAATAATAATAAGCAACGATTACAGAAAGATAAAGATTGGAAATAATGTATTTTTCTCTTTAGGGGTTGCTATAACAGCAGAAGATCTGGTTATAGGTGATGATACCCACATTGGCTATCAGGCCTTAATGACAGGAAAAAAGATTGATATAGGAAAAAAATGCAACATTAACAATCGTGCTTTTATTGAGGCATACTATGCCCCAATTATCATTGAGGATAATGTAACCATAGCCGGCTCTGCAATGATTTCCTCGCATGACGGCTCTTTTATGAACGTTTTAGGAAAAGAGATGATAGCAAAACAAATAACTTTAAAAAAACAATGCTTTATTGGAAACAATGCTGTTATATTGCCTGGAGTAACTATAAATGAAAAGGCCATAGTAGGAGCAGGAGCTGTTGTGACAAAGGATGTTGATAAAAGAACAATCGTAGTTGGAGTTCCTGCAAAACCAATAAGGAAAATTTAAAAAATGGCAGAAGAATTTCAAATTAAAAAAACAAAGAATAAAAAATATCTTGATGAAATCCTAAAGTTAAATGAGAATGCAAATAACTCTCAGGAAGGAGCTGATATTAAAGATATTTTATGCAGTAACAATAGTTATGTGTGGGCAGCTTTTGTTCATAATAATTTAATAGGCTATGCTGTTGCAAAAAGTAAAAGAAAAACATTGGAGTGCAATTGGATATATGTCAAGCCAGATTATAGGCGTAAAGGAATAGCCAGTGAGATAAAAAAACAGCAGGTTTTGTTTGCTAAGGATAAAGGGTTTAAGGATCTTTATACTTATGTTGAAAACGAGAATTCATTAAAGGTCTGGGAAAAGCAAAAAAATCTTGGGTATAAGGTAGAAAAATCCGGGAATTTTGAAGGATATGATGTTTGGATAAGGTTTTAGTAATCAAATAAGCTTTTTCTACTGTTTTGTGAGAATTGTTTTGAAATCGCAATAATTATATATTAAATGATTAGTTGTTTATATATGAGAGTCATAAGAACTATTGAGTGTTTTTATCCGTATGTTACTGGGCCGGCCAATCAGGCCTTTAATATATCAAAAGGGCTTTATGAGAAAGAAATTGAATCGCCAATATTTACTTCTTTTTTTAATGCAGAGAATTCAAAACATGAAGAGTATTTTGATGATGTTTTTGTAAGAAGATTTAGGATAGAAAAAAAATTCATGAAATATGCAATCACTCCATCAATGAAAAAAGCTATTGAAAATGAAAAATTTGATGTTATCCACAGCCACAACTACCGCTCATATCAAAGTTCTTTGGCATTTGGAATAGCTAAAAGAATGAATAAGCCTTTTGTTGTTAATACTCATGGCACACTTTTAGCATATAAGAATTTTAACATGGGTTTTTTTTCAAGGCTGCCTTACTATGCATATGACTTGATTACTCTAAAAAAAGTTGTTAATAGGGCAGATATGGTTGTTGCTGCAACAAAGCAGGAGTATAATGAGGCTTTAGAGTTTGGAGTTAAAAAAGAAAACCTGAGAACTATCCCTGTTGGCATTAATGTTAAGGAATATGAGCCTGCTGAAAAGGATTCATCAATGCTAAACCTTTTGTTTGTGGGCAGGATATCAAGAAACAGGAATTTACAGCCAATAATAAAGGCAATGAAAATTTTAAAACATGAAAATGTAAAACTTACAGTTGTTGGGGGAGAGGCAAAAAGCTCAGAAACTTCTAAAGAAGGATATTTTGATGAGCTGAAGAAGCTTGCAAATGGATTAAATGTAGATTTTATAGGTCCAAAGTACGGAAAAGAATTAAGAGATTATTATAAAAAATCAGATGTATTTATCTATACTTCACTTTATGAGAACTTCGGCCAGACAATACTTGAGGCTGGTGCTGCGGGCCTTCCAATAATCTCAACAAAAACAGGCGTTGCAAATGACATTGTTGAACACAAAAAAACAGGATTTATTGTGGGTGATGATGAGCCTAAGAAGATAGCAGATTATGTTATGGAGCTTTCAGACAAGTCAAAAAGAATTAGTTTCAGAAAAAGAATAAGGGAAAAAGTAAGAAAAGACTTTGACTGGGATAATATAATAAACAAATACATTGAGATCTACAAATCTGTTTCTTGATTTTTCAAGATGTTTTTTATTACCTTTATCATATAAGAAAAGCTGCATAATATATTAGTATAAGACACGCTAGCCAATGGGCAATAGCAGTTCTTCTGCTTTATGTATTTTCTTACTTCATTTGCCTGTTTTGAGTGCCAGATTTTTTTAAAATTATAGTTAAAATCTTTTAAATTTCCCATTGACTTTTCATATCCGAGAATACAGCATGGCCATACATCACCGTAAGTATTTATATGAACGCTTGCAATTCCTGCATAACAGGGAATAACCTGTTTTTTTTCTTTCATTGTTTTAACAACAAGTTCATAATAAACAAGCCGAAATGCTTGCGTGACCTTTACTAGTGATTTGCTTTTCTTCATCTCTTTCATAGCTTCCTTGGAAAAAAAGTCTATTGCCTTCTTGTACTGCTCCCAGCTTGGTGTTATGCTCTTTCCTTTTGTAAAAAGCTCTGAGCGCTCCTCAGCTATCTCATTTATATAGATATTGGGATTTAATTTCTTTACATATTCTGAAATATCTTTTATTTTTTCAAGGTTAAATTTTGAAATTACTGTTGCTATTCCAATATCAAAGTTAGGATAGTCTTCTTGAATTTCTTTTAGTCCATTGTATGTTTTAATAAAATTTTTGAAGTTTCCCTTGATTCCTCTTATTTTATCATGGTTATTTTCAACTCCGTCAAAGCTTAGCTTTATGCTTAAAACAACATTATATTTTTTTATTTTTTCGAGAATTTTTTTTGTTTGCCTTATTATTAAGTCAGATTCAATTGCATTTGTCGGGATGCTGATAATTCTTGGAGTAAGATATTTGCATGCAAGCTCAACTATTTCTGGCAAGTCATTTCTTAAAAACGGCTCTCCTCCGCTAACATTAAAGAAATATATGTGACCCATGCTTTTGAATATTTTTTCTATTTCCCAAAGCTTAAGTTCTTTTTCTTTGAGTTTTGGCTTTTTTTCATAAAGCTGCCATATATTGCATGTTTTGCATCTTGACTGGCACATATTGGTTACAGAAAAAGTAAAATTATCAGGCAAAGGCGATTTTATTATTCCTAAAAAACTGAGTTTATACTTTATAACCTTTGGAAAAAGCTCTACAGCATAAGATAAAATATTCATTTTCAGAATAACCAGTTATTTTTATTTAATAAGTTTTTGTTTAGCTTGCTAAAAAGCTATTATTCCTCCTGCAGATGTGATCATGTCTTTTTCAAATACAAACCTTCCTAATTCTGGGACATAGTTAAAATCATCAATTACAACAGGGCTTAGTGTTTTTATAATCATTGTTCCAACTTCATTATTTTTCAGCTTGTCTTTTTCTTCATTTATTTCCTCTAATGTAGATGAGTTTATCTTTTTTTCAATCTTTTCAATCTTTGCTGAAACTTCCTGTGTTGATATCTTCATTGTTATAATCTCATTTATATTAAAATCCTGTTTTGACATCCAGAAAACATTTGCTTTTATAGTGCTTGTAACCTCTGGAAGATTGTCTGGATGGCATATTATATTTCCTCTTTCAATAAACAAAGGATCCTCTGTTGTTATGCCTATACTTTCCCCTGCCTCTGCATGAGTTGGATCCTGAAATAATTTTTCAACTGAATTAACCTTTGTTTTTGTTTTTTCAGGCAAAACAACTATTTCCTCTCCTTGTTTTATTGTGCCAGATTCAATCCTTCCTGCAATTATCCTTTTATCATCTACCTTGTAAACATCCTGAACAGGAAATCTTAATAATTTGTTTTTCTTTTTTTCAGGCAGACTGAATGAATCAAGGCAGTTAAGGAAAGTTTCCCCTTTGTACCAGTCCATTTTTTCTGATTTCTTTGCTATATTATCTCCATCTTTGGCAACTATGGGTATGATGTAAGAAGGCTCAACATTTATTTTTTTAAGGAATTCTGTTATTTCTTGTTTCACTTCATTGAATCTTTCTTGTTTGTAATCAACCAAATCCATTTTATTTATTAAAACTATCACTTTTTTCATTCCGAGCATTCCTAAAATATAAGCATGCCTTTTTGTCTGCTCTTTTACTCCTTCTTTTGCATCAATTATTAATATTGCGGCATCTGCCTGTGATGCTCCTGTTATCATGTTTTTTATGAACTCAACATGACCTGGCGCGTCAATAATCACATAATCCCTTTTTTCTGTCTTAAAAAAGATCTGGCAGGTATCTATTGTAATGCCCTGCTCTCTTTCTTCTTGTAAATGGTCAAGTATAAATCCGAATTCCATTTCCTTTCCGAGCATCTCGCATGTCTTTCTTACTTCCTCTATTTTATCAGGAGGAAGGCTGCCTGTATCATAAAGCAGTCTTCCGATTAGTGTTGATTTTCCATGATCTACATGGCCCACAAAAACTATGTTCATATTTTCTTTTTCCATTTAGTTCACATATATCCTAGGCTTCTAAGCTTCTGCATAGTATAAACTGATTCCTTGTCCTGGGCCCTTCCTGCCCTTTCTGATGTGTTTGTTGTCTTAAGCTCATGAATTATCTTATTAATGTCATCTGCATCTGATTCAATAGGACTGCAGCAGCACTCGCATCCTATGCTTCTATAACGTTTTTTGTTTTTCGCAAAATACAAGTCAATTATTGGAATATTTTCTCTTTTTATGTATTCCCAAATATCAACTTCCTTCCAGTGTAGTAAGGGATGGACTCTTATATGCTCTTCATCTGACTGCCTTGACTTGAACTGGTCCCAAAGCTCTGGTGGCTGGTCTTTGTAGTTCCACTTAAATTCCTGGTTTCTTGGGGAGAAATATCGCTCTTTTGACCTTATTCCGTGCTCATCCCTTCTTATTCCCAATAATAATGCCCTGAATTTATGTTTGTTTATTGTCTGTTTTAATGCTTCAGTTTTTAGTGCATTGCAGCATGCTAGCTTGTTTTTTGGTCCTATTCCTGCTTTTATTGCTTCCTCATTTCTTCCAACAATAAGGTTGAGATTCCATTCTTTTGAATAACTATCTCTCCATTCTGTCATTTTTTTGAACTTATATCCTGTGTCAATATGCACTACAGGAAACGGAATTTTTCCAAAGAAAGCCTTTCTGCAAAGCCATAATAGTGTTGAAGAATCTTTTCCTATTGACCAAAGCATTGCAATGTCATGAAACTGCTTGTATGCTTCCCTTATTATGTAGATGCTCTTACTTTCAAGTTCGTCTAAATAGTCCATTTTAAAGATATCCCAGTGATTTCAGTTTTTTCTTGATGTTTTTTATGTCTTGTTTTGATGTTTCTGCATTTTCATAAAGAATGAGCCTCATGATAAAGGTTAAATATTCACTTACTGACCTGAAGTCTGTTTGTTTTATTTTTTCTTTTACAGTTTCAGATAGTTTTGTTGGGATTGATATGACTGTTTTATCTTTTTCAAGCTCTTCAAACACGGAAATCATGTCTGATAAAAGCCTCTGGTAAGATATGTCTCTTTTAGCGGCCAAAACCCTTAACTGCTTCCTGAGGCCCCCTGAAACCTGTATCGTAGTCCTATCTTCCATCCTACATATAATTATGTATCAATATATAAATCTTTTTGTTACAAACAAAAAATATATTTTATGGTTTTTTGGCCAAACCGAGGCCACAATATACCAAAAACCCGCAAACTATTAAAATAAAGTAAGTTTTCATATTTTTAATAGTGTATATGGGCATAAGAGTTATTTGCTTAGCTTAATATTATAAAAAGAGATTATATAATAAAAAAATAAAAGTGAATAGAATGAATTTAGAAAAACTAATGTTAAGGTTTCCTAAACTAGCAAAGATAGCTA